>JAKQHY010000136.1 GCA_029555965.1 Chloroflexota bacterium
GCTGACAAGCTGGCCGGGCTGGATAGCGGTCGTCATTGGCCGGGAACAGTCCGGGGCGGGCTCGCCGTCCACCGTGTCAATCTGCCAGCGGACGCGCGGGTAGGTCGCTTGAAATTCGGCGAACGACAGACACCGCTGTTCGCCGTCAATCCCCTCGTCGTAAATCTGCCAGTCGGCGACGGCGAGGTGGTGCGTGCAGCGCAGGCCGGGGCGGGGGGAGTAGTGGGCTTCCACCACCGGCGTGCCCGCGTGGGCCGCCAGCCAGCGGAGCAACTCGGTCGTAGTCGCAGGGTTAGGCAGGTTCATTGCCGACCTCCGTCTGGTCAGCGCGGCCCCAGAACTGTACCTGGTGGCCGCACTTAACACACTTGGCCGTCACGCGGCCTTGCCAATAAGCCTGGCTATGGTCGAAGTCGAAGTCCACCAGATCCCCGTCGTCCCACTTCTCGGTCATCTTGAACACCTGTTGGCCGGTGACATCCCAGGACTGAGTGCCACATTCGGGGCAGGTGTCAGGGTAGGAGGTAGGACGGTCGGGCGCGGGGTCAGGGAAGGGGACGGCGACCAGCGTGTAGGCCGGCGCGTCGGTATCGGGATCGCTTTTGCGCCAGGCGACGCACTCGAACTGGCCGTACACCGGCTCGTAGCCGGTAGGGACGACGTGGTTGCCGGCGCGGACTGCGTAGCCTAGGTTGGTCAAGCAGAGCGCTACCCGGGTTTCCCAGCCGCGTTCCCGCATAATGTCCATCAGCGCCGTGTCGCGGTCTGTCCAGGGCGAGTGCCCGTCGGGGGAGAGGGTGATGTCCACATTCTCGGCCAACCACACGAGCTGCCCCTGGGCGTTGACGCCTTGCAGGGACAGGGTGCAGCGGCGAATGGGACTGACGCCGCTCCCAATGCGGCGCTGGCTGAGTTGCAGCCGGACGACATTGCCCGGCTCCACTTCCTGGCAGAAATCCGCCAGGGTCGTCACGTTGATGAGATACAAGGCTAAGTCAGACATAGAACTCCTATTGAAGAAAGACTGAGGTAGGGGCTGTCGGCTCCGGCGCGGGGGCAGGGACACGCAGGGCATGGCCGTAGGCCAGATACCATTTGGCGAACTGCGGATCTTGCCACATCCGTTCCTGCCGTTGACCCCGCCGGCAGCCGCTTGGGCTATTCACGGCCTGGCGCAGGATTTCCAGCACCACGACCGGCAGCCGTACCGGCTCGTACTCGAACTTGCCGGTGGTGAAAATGGCCGCGACTTCCGGCGCGGCGAGCGAACTCCCCGTATCCAGCCGCCGCCAGATCCAGGTAGCGGCTTTCTGCTCGTGCAGCGTCGGCGTCGGATCATCCGGCAGCGGGGGGTAAGCGGTGGCGAACCGCGCATCCAGGTCGGCCAGGATTTGGGGGGCGAGAGCGGTCCCGGAGAAGGCGAAGTCGGGCAGGCTATACCACTGCGCGGGCAGGGGTACGGGGTATTCCCAGGTCAAGCCGAGGTAGGTGTTGTGGCGCTCCCGCGCGAACCCGGCGCCGTGCCGGGTGAAGAATACGCCATTGGCGTCGTAATACACCTCGCCACACCCGGCGGCTTGGAAGGCCAAGGCCAGGTTGCAGCAGATGCCCGCGCCGTGTTCGTTTGTCCACGCGGAGGCGGCCGCGTCATACTGCGCTTCCACAGCGTCCAGGGCCTCGCGCAGTTCGCCGAACACAGCGGCGTCCACCGGGCCGAGGTCGAGATCGCCGCGTCCGGTCAGGGTGATGAGCAGATGGGGCGCGCTGACCGCGCCGGTAGCATTTTGGGTAAATTCGGTAATCTTAAACATTGCTTTCTCCCGTTTAACTAGATTTTTGAATGGATTAGTAAAGATAAGTCAGCCGGCAGCGCGGGGTAACGCGCCGCCGGGGTGCGTCAAAGTTACTCAAAGGCTTGCGCCCACTCGTGCAGGGTGGCGGCATTGCGCCGGCCACGGCGCTCGACGATCTGCATAACGGTGATGTCGGGATCGTGCCAGTGGCCACTGCGCCGGGTGGCGACATACGCGCGCCCGCGGCGCGTGGCGGTCACGAGGCCGCGGTACGTGATGTCCCACAGCGTCACTTCCACCACGTCGCCGCGTTGGAAGGTAGGGGGAGCGGGTTCGGGTTGCGGTACAGCCAACGCCTGGTCAACCTGGCGATTCCAGGCTTGGCGGCGCTCCTGGTACAGAGCATAGTTCCGGGCGGCCGCTGCGGCCAGGCACTGCCAGTCATAAAGGGTGGCCTCGGCCAACCCGTGCCGGCGGTGGTCTGCGGCGGCGGCCAGCGCGGTTTCGGCGTTAGCCACCACGCGCCCGGTTTCGATGACGCGCGCCGTGACTTGTGCGCCCAGGGCATCCCACGCGCCACGTTCGGTCTCAAAGTACGAGACATTGAGACGAGTACGGCGGATGTCGGTGGGGCGTGCTACGGCTACCACCGCGACGTGTTCTTCGTCCACCCACCAGATGAGGGTGGGGGTGAGGTTGTCAGACATAGTAAACTCCTGTAAGTGTTTTGAGGTCATTCAAATTCCCGCGCCCACTCGTGCAGCGTGGCGGCATTGCGCCGACCACGGCGCTCGACGAGGGTGATTTGGGCATTGGCCGGGGTATAGCTGTGGCCGGAATTGCGGGTGATGACGTGGACTTCTCCGCGGCGGACAGAGCGCACGATGCCACGATAGGTGAAGCCGGAGGAGAACGTCACGTCTACCACGTCACCGCGTTGGAAAGTTTGAGGAGTGGCGGCGGGTTTAGGTTCTGGCGCGGGGCATTCCCCGGCTGTCACAGCATTTCCGGTGTCCATCCCGTGGTTGAGGAGCAAGTCCGTCAGTTCCTCCAGCGCCGTTATTTGGCGCTCGGCTTCGGCATACCACTCATCCAGCGGCACGAGTTGGCCGTCGTCGAGGACGTACAGACCTTCCGGCACGGCGTCGCGGGCCGGGTCATAGAGATACCCGTGCTCCACCCGGTAGGTGGAGCGCAGGGCGTAGCGCGGCGGCGTGACGCCGGCGCGGCTGGCTGTACCAATGACCAGGCGGCCATCGGCGCTAAGTAATTCGATTTCCACCGGGCGCGGGTCCCGTGGATCAAGGCAGAGGTGGCAGTTCATCGAACTCCTTTAAGCAGTGAAGCCCTCCGCGCGCAGGGCGCGGGCGGCTGCGGCGTAATCGCCGCCGTAGTTGAGCAGGGCATAGACCGCGAAGCGGCTGTATGCCTGCTCCGGCTCAAACGGGGGCGCGTTCGAGGTGAACACGTAAAACAGGTTGCACCCCCGGTAATTGAACGTCGCGCCGTGCCCGAAATGCTTGCCGGGGCGGCGCCAGTAGGATTCTGCGGCGACTTCCTTCACAAGTTTCCACCCGTGGTGTAACAACACCGCGTAGACATCGCCGCGCTGGTTATACACGTCGCCCGGGCGGTCGCCGGCCGTCGGAGTGGCGGGCCGGGGCGCGCGGGCCGTGACGGCCGGGCGGCGGTCATAGCTCTGCGCCAGGTGCAGCAGCGTCTCGCGCTGCTCCGGCGTCACGGTCGGCACGGCGGTCAGATCGCCGGATAGCATGGTGTAGCCAGCGCTGGGCGGGGCCAGCACGTAGCCGCCCTCACTCTTGGTCTCGATGAGGGTGTACTTGCCGATGGGTTTGGCCGGGTCGCAGGCCAGTTTCAGGTTGCCCTGGCGGGTGGGGCAGCGGAGATAGACGTGGTAGCCGCCACTCTGCGTCCGTACCACCGGCAAGGCCAGGTCGGGATACGCGGCTTGCACCTGGGCTTGCCACTGGGGAAACAACTCCGGCAAGTCAAAGTCAATGACCTCGAGTTGCCCGCTGACCGCGCCGCCGATGATCGCCACGGCGTCGGCGCGCTCCCAGGGCATAAACCACTGCGCGACTTCGAGAAAGGTCGGCCGGGTAGTCTGGTACTGCTTCCAGCCCGGCAGAGCTGGTTTTTTCTCCGCGCGATAACAGGGGATAACGGAGAGGTCGGCCGCGCGGTAGGCTTGGGCGGTAGCGAGGAGGGACATCACACAACTCCTTTCATTGGGATAACCGCGGCGGTGGCCTGGGAATCAGGCCACTTAGCGGGGGGTGGGCGCAAGGGTCAGTCTGCGTGCGCCCGGTAGATTTCAAAGACGACAGCCACCTGGTTCGCGGCGTGGCCGGTCGTCTGGTAAATCGCCTGCTTGATCTCCCGCTCTTTGACGACGTTCCCGCGCCACCCGTCCTTGCGCACCGCGTTAATCGCGGCCTCGAGACGCAGCACGGTCGCGGCATCGCGCAGAAGATCGTACAGGGCGCGCTGCACCGGCGTGGTCAGGGATTCCGGGTATTCAGGGGCCGGAGCCGGGAAGATCGCGGGAGAGCCGACCAGGTAATCCAGCAGCGCCGAAACGAAGCGTTCGGCGCACGCGAGGCCATTGGTAGACGTGAGATAATCCCACAGTCCCCATTCGGCGCGCTTCTCCCAGGTCATTACCATGCCTTTCGGGATAGACTGCCAGAGCTGTATCCCGGCTTCCGGCACGTTGAAGATCAGGGAGAACGTGCCGTGCTGGTAAACATAGTCTATCTGCCCGTCGGCGTCGTTATCCCGCAGCATCACCGCGCTGATCCCCGGTGTGCCGGCCAGCAAGTTAAACACGGCTTCGACAAAGGCCGGGACGGCGGCGGCGCAGGGATGTTCCCGGGCTTCGGCAATGGCTGTTTGCAGATTCGCCAACAGCCGTTGGGCTTCGTCCAGGGTCAGTGCTGCAACCGGCCGCTCGGCGACGTGCAGTTGGACTTCCTGGTAGGTGTGGGTGACGGTGAGGTAAGGTTGGGGCGTAGTGAGGGACATAAGGTTCACCTCTGCGGCTGCGCGCTGCGGCTTAATTCGGCGGGTTGCCGCCGAGTCTGGTACGCGGAAAGCACGGTAATGCTCCACTCGATGCGCTCCAACTTGCGGCGCACATCCAGGTCAAGCGTCGGGAGAGTGCGGGCCAACTGCACCACCGCCTGCGTTTCCGGCCACAGCGTCGGCTGGCGACCGGTGCCGGTTAGGGTTGTTTGCAGCCGGGTGATCAGGTCAACGCAAATACCGACGGCGACGCGCGCTTCAGCGGCGGTATCCTCAGATTCCGGCGCCGCCAAAAAAAGCCGGGCCGGGATCAGCAAATCCCAATCCCAGTCCAGCAAGACTCTTTCAATCGCGGCCACCAGGGCCGTAACGATGGAGTTAACCGCGGTGGCGTTCATCCCGTCACCGCCGTCTGCCGCGCCGTTAGCGCGGCTATTAATGTCGCTCATAGTGTTTTTCTCCTTTGGTTAAACTAGATAGGATAATGGCCGCCGTAGTAATTACCCTTGCCCCGGCGCGGCGGGACGGTGACGGGCAGGGTAGGGGAGCCGGAGCTCCGGCCAGGGACTTACCCGCGTAAGTCCCTGGCCGCAACCCCGGCTAAGTTGCGTGTTAAAGCCAACGATCACTGATCGTTGGCTTTAACACGGCAAAACGTGGGCCGTAGCCCGGGCGCGCTCCGGGCACGCTGTGTTTTAGTCTTCGCTGTCGTCGCCGACGATCAAGTTGCGGGCGACTTCGCTGCCGGCCCAGATTTGGCCGCCGAAGATCACACATCCGATAACCGCGGTGATACCACCCGCGATCAATAAGATTGTTTCGATGTCCATAGGTATTACTCCTTGTATGCACGTCAGCGCCGTTGGCGGCGCTAACGTGGCTTATTAAAAGCGCCGTCGGCGAGTTGCAGCACGGCGTCCAGGCTACCCAACCCCAACGAGGTCAGCAGGTTTATTACCAGCACGTCCGCCGGCAACTCCTGATACTGCGCCAGGGTCAGGGACAGCTTCTCCGTTCCGTCCGCCTGGATCAGGCGGATCTGGTCATTGGCCGAGTCAAACACGAGTTGGTGGGGCCGGGCCTCATCAGCGAGGTTGACGGTGAAGCTGATGCTATTTTCTTCGTGGCGAATGTCGCTGATAGCTGACAAAGCTGCCAGGCGGAGGGCAATTTGATTACGATATTCTTCGAGCATAGAGGAATCCTCTCCGGTGTAGACGTTGATGTATTTGACCATCTCACACCACCAGCATCCGGCTGAACCAGATCAGGAAATCGCCGGTGTCGGCGGCGTTGGTCGTGATGTACCACTGCGCGCGTTCCACGCGGTACAGGGTACGGGTGACCATATTGGGGCTGTCCGGCACGGTGTACAGGACACACCGATTCTCTGGCGTATCCCAGGCCAACTCAAAGCGTTGGTCCTGGTAACGAAAGTCAATGCAGTCGGAGTCATTGCCGAGGATGTCAGCGTTATACGCCGCCAACCAGGTCAGCACAGCGTCCTTCAGCACGGGCAAGGCTTCGGTCGCGGCCGCGTAGCGCGCCGTTGCAACTTGGGCCAGGTCGTGCTGCAAGGTGGTGAGTAAGGTTTGAGCCGCCGGCACGGTAAGGCGCAGGCAATGCGTGATACCATCGGCGTCTCCGATTTCTACCCGGATTTCGCCGGGTGCGGGTATAGGTTGATACATTGGGGTCTCCTAGATAGGCTCCCGGCAAATTTGACAAATTGTCAAATTTGCCGGGAGCCGGTGAATTAACGCGCCGGTTCGGCCGGCGGCTTATCCGGCGCGTTTGACTGAGAGGTTAAGCGGCGCAGACAGCGCTGGCAAGTCACTACGGACTGTGCCGCAATGTCCGTTTCCCAGAACGGTGTCACCGGGCAACCACACAGGGTTTTTCCACCCGGCACACTTTGATGTACCGGGCCGATTAGATACCCCCGTGCCAGGGGCGCACGCGCCAGGCTACAAAAACAAGGGTGTCTTGCATTGGGGCGACTCCTGAGAGGATGGCCGGCAAATATGACAATTTGTCAAATTTGCCGGGGTGGAAGCCAGTCAGTTGGCGGATTTCCGCCGTTCCGTCACGGTATGCAAGCGGGTGATCAGGTCGCGGAGGCGATCTTCGTGGATCACGGTTTCTCCATCGCTGTCGGCATAGCCCGGCTTCAGGTAAAGCCAGTAGCCGTCGTCGGTGTCCCGCTCGTCGTCAAAGTGCTGGATGACGGCGCGCCAGCGGCGCAGGCTGGCCGGCAAGGCGGTCATTGGTCAGCTTCCAGCGCATACATACAGCGTGTATTCAGCGGGAAACTCGTACCACGCGCCGCCCGGGTCGTAGTCCAGGTCATAGCCCGCGTGCTGTGTCGGCGGTTCGACGTGATACGTCAGGCCGGGGAATACCGCCAGGTATTCAGCGGCACAGCTCCGGGTTTCTTCCGCCAAATTCCATAACCAGGGGGGATACTGGAGGCTCAGGGTGTCATCCAGATAAGCGAAGGGGAGCTCCGCCAGTACACCACGGGTAGCGGCGAGCCAGATTCACCCACGGCTGACGTGCAGCGCCAGGCCATCGGGCGGGATCGCGGCGGCGTCAATATCCGCGATGACGGGTAACTCGGTCAGGCGATCCACCCGCACGGTTTGGTTTTGCCGGCGGCCATCGCGATTCCACATGCGGATCGTGCCGTATTGCTGGCCCTGGCGTTGGTACGTCAGGGCCAGGAGCGTCACCGGGCGGTTGCGGTACAGGTGCGTCGCCATCACGCGCCTCCGGGCAGTACGCCGCGCAGCTTGCCGCCGCAGGCGCATTTACGTTTCGCGGCAGGCAGCAAGCGCATCTGGTGATGGGGCGCGACCGCGCCACACCGGGTACACGCCCAGGTCACCGGACGGAAGTCGCGCAGCGCCCCGACACTCGCGGTCACGGCGCTTTCGACATCGGGATGTTTCAGGCTGCGCCAGGGCGCTTCCTGGAGATAGCCGGTGCCGGTGTGAACGTAGGTCGCCATCGCCGTACTGCGGCGAGCTGCCAGCCAGTGCGAGGTGTCGGCGGAGTAGAGCAATTCCCACAGCGTATCCAGCGCCTTCGCCCAACACAGGCCGAAAGCGTGCAAGCGGCCGGGGTATTCCGCTACCAAGGCGGTCAACTCAGCCAGCACCGTATCGCGGTCGCTGAGCGGGTTGTCCCGGCGCAGGTGCGGCACAAGGCCGCCGATGCCGACGATCTGCGATGCATCGAGCAGCCGGTGCAGCCGCCACAGGTCGCTGCCCCAGGGCCATACCGGGACGACCGGCACGGTGACGGGCAAGGTTTGTTTGACGGTTTGATAAACCTGGTAACTCGCCTCGGCGTCGCCGAACACGTCGGCAAACACCATGTCAAACGCGCGGCTGGTGGCCGCATGGAGCAGTGCGGGAAGGTCGAGGGATGTCCCGGCCTTGAAAGCCCGGTACGCGCCGGAATCCAGCGCGACGTGGGGGAACGCGGCGGCATTGGGCAGGTCGTGCGGGTCCACGAGCACCCGCGTCACGCCCAACGGCTGCAACGTGGCGGCATCTGCGGTATCCCGCAGGCCGGAAAAGTAGAATTTCAGCATAGGTTTAACTCCTGGGGTGGTAGCGCCGCGCGCGAGCGCGGCCAGGCGGACGGCGTATTTACGCCGGATGCGGCGGGCGACGTGGTAATCCCGCGTGTCCAGCGCGCCCAACGCCCGGTCGAGGTAAGTCGCAAATTCGGCGTCGGTGACGGAGGCGACGTGCTTCCCGATGAAGTGGGAGTGCGTGGAATACGTGTTTTTGTCAAGCGAAAAGGGACGCGTTTGATGGACGAAAAGGGACGCAGACGCTGAACTCCCGCTCCCGATAAAACGTACAGCCGGGGCCGCGCAGCGGCGTCCAGCAGACGAAGCAGCGACCATAATCGGGCGTTGGCTCAAAAAGGCGCGGGTTCTTCTGCGGCGCAGGCATCTACCGCACTCCAATCCATCTTGGCGGCAAACTCGCGGAACAGTCGCCGACCGGCCGCGCCGATCTGCTCCTCAAGGTCTTCCCGATACTCAGCCAACAGGGCTTCAATCTGCGGAAGGGTCAGGTCGGACAGTTCGTCCTGGATGTCGGCCAGGCCGAAGTCGCCGAGGTGCAGCGGATCAGCGTCCGCCGGCGGGGGCAGCAATTCATCTTCTTGGGCGAAGCGCAGCATACTCTGGCGCAGCGCAGCTTTAAGTTGCGATTCCAGTGAGTTGCGGTGGTCGTTCAGGAGTTCATAGCATTGTCCCGCGGTCAATTCGGGGACAGCGGCGTGGACATCGCCCAAGAGGAACGCGCCAATATAGTCGTTTTCCACCGGCGCGTTTGACGGCAAGACCGCCGCGGCGGGCAGCTCGGTCGCCCAGGCGATGAAGTCGGTCACGGTCACGTCCAGGGGCAGCAGCACGGTGTCCGGCGGCTGGCCGGGACATTCACGGTCAGCGATGACGGCAAGGGCGCGCCGATCATTCTGTTTCTGGTCATAGCCCAGGCAGACGCGCCGCCCGGATGGTTCACGGATAATCGCGCCATTGAGCAGCGCGGTCAACGCAGCAATAGCTGGGTGGGTAACAGTATTTTCAGACATAGGTGGGTTCTCCTGATTAAGGTGTAAATAGACTCAGTTGGGGCTGGCGCATTATCTGCCACCAGCACCGGACCTCTTCCGCGGTGTAATCCAGAGGCGGGTATCTGCCGGCATCCATTGCCGCTTGCCAACGACAGGCGGCGATGGCCCATGCTGTCCAGAGGATTAAATCGGATTCAGCCTCCGGTGTTTCCGTGTCGGTATCCGGGGTCGGATAGCCGTGGCGATTGGCCAGGTCAATCAACTTGGGCGCGCGGCGCAGCAGCAGAGAGTGCGGGATGCGGGCGTGCAAATCCCAGGCGATCCGTTCGACGTAGGCATCGCGCTGCGCGGCCCAGGCTTCTTGCACCTGGGTTATCAGCCGATTCAGTTCGATACGTGGGTTAGCTTGGAATAGCCCGGTTAGTAGAGCGCGGGTGTTGTGGTTCATAGCCGGTTTCTCCTAAAAGTAGCGCCGTAGTAATTTCTCCCCCGGACGGCGCGGCGGACGGTGACGCCGGGGGGAGCCGTAGCTCTGGCTAGGGCATTACGAGCGTAATGTCCTGGCCGCAGCCGCGGCACCGGGGCAGTCCTGCCCGACTACCCTATGATCCCAGGAGGGTTTCCTTTTTCGGGCAGCATCTGTTTCCCTTTTCGGCCATCAATCTCACGACCTGACCTGGAAAGCGTTTCCCTTTTCGACCATCAATCGTTTCCCTTTTCGCTTGACAAAAACAACTGTAAACCGGGCGGCGGCGCGGCAGTGGGAAAGTGTTAAAGCCAGCGATCCGTGATCGTTGGCTTTAACACTCAAAACGTGGGCCGTAGCCCATTACAGATTTCGGCAAATCATTGCAGATTTCCGCTTTTCGTGGCGGATTTCGGCAAATCATTGCAGATTTCCACAGATCATTGCAGTTCAGCTTATATGAGGCGTAGCTGGAACGGACGTTCCGGGTCGAACAACGTGGTCATAGCCCGCTGCATCCACCAGGTCCGGCCGGTGGTAGTTTCAAAGTATTCGATGTATTGCCGCAACGCCTGGTTCTCGGCGCGCTGCGCCTGGTGGCACACGTCGCTCTGCGTCGCGTAGATGCAGAAACGACAGCCGGTGCGCGGGCCGCCCTCGGTGTCCTGGTCGTACATCTGCCAGGGCGTCATTCCCTGCGCGGCATAGGCCGGGTGCGGGGCGACGGTGTGCGCGTGGAGCGTGCGGAAGATGGCGCGCCGGCTCAGGTCGTGAACCGGCTCCCAATTCCAGGCGACAGTGCCGTCAGCCCAGCGCAAGCGCGGCCAGAGCGTCGGTTTCCGGGCGCGGCGCGGACTTTCGCCGGCGCGCTCGCCCAGGGCGATGATGAGGTCCGGGCCGAGTTGGACGCGGTGTTGCCGGAGCCAGGCGTCGAGCAGTTCGATTTT
The DNA here is from genome assembly GCA_029555965.1 of Chloroflexota bacterium. Lineage (GTDB taxonomy): Bacteria > Chloroflexota > Anaerolineae > B4-G1 > SLSP01 > JAKQHY01. The sequence goes on from JAKQHY010000136.1 coordinate 10,848, forward strand.
TCCATATTTTGTGCAATACCTGGTGGCAGGACTCGGCGGCCATTTTCGGCGAAATGCCAGGTCGGTAACGCCGGCGATGACGCCCGGCGTACCGAGCGGCACGATGTCGGCTTCACTGTGGATGTCGCGGATTTCCCGGCGTTTGACGCTGCACCTATCCCCCACCGGCTGGTAGAGGATTTGCTGAGCGACCAGGCGCACGCCGAGGTGGGTACACAGTTGTTGCACGTAGGGCAAGGTCTCTGGCCAATCTTCGGGGAGCACCTGGTAATGGGCAATGACGCGGGCCGCGCCATAGTGCATGACCAGGCGCAAGAGCATGGCGACGGAGTCCTTACCCCCGCTGAGTGAAACGACAATTGGGGGCATTGGCGGTCTCCAGCAACTACTCGTCGTCGCCCGCGTCGGGAGCGAAGTCGGCGGGCAGCGCCACCTTTTCGTAGTAGTTGCCCGGCCCGGAAATCTCCAGGGAGGGGTCCAGGAGATCGGACTCGGCAGCGTGTAGGTACAGCGCCAGGGCAGCGCCAATGGTGGGGGCGCGCCCCATATATTCGCCGTCCATCACCCACCAGTCATCCGGGACAGCAATGGGCGTTTCGTCTTCATCGTCTTCGGCGTCTTCGTCCAGGTCAGCCGGATCGAAATCGGCGGGCAGACGGACGAACTCGTGGTAATCCCCGTGTTGGATTTCCAGCAGGCCGTCCTGTATTGCGGTGTTTTTAGCCACGTAGGCATAGACGGCGAGGGCGCCGCCGATAGTCGCGGCGCGGGCACGGTGTCCTGCGCCGTCCATCACCCACCAGTCGTGCGCTGGTGCCGGCGGCTGGGGTGGGGTAGCTTCTTCCAGGGCCGTCGGCGTGGCGGCGGGTGGTTCCGAGTTTATCCTGTCTGTCCCCGCCTCGATTTCGGCCATGGTCAGCCGCCTGATCATCAGACGCAGCTTAGGGTCGTCGCGTACCAGTTGGTCGTAGATAACCCCCGCCGCGGCGCAGGTGGCGGTACGGGCGTGATAATTACCTGCGTCATCCATCACCCACCAATCGGCATCGGCAGCCGTCGGCGTGACGGCGGGTGGTTCCGAGTTTTCCGGCGCCCCTTCCGGGTGCAGTGTGCCGGTGAAGCACACCCCCGGATTGTGGGCTGGGCGCACTTCCACGCGCAGCGCCTCGGGCGCGGTGACCTCGCAGGTGACATCGTACAACTCGCCGGGAATGACCGCGTTGGCCAGCGCCAGCCAGCCGAGGCGGGCGGCGGCTTCGAGAAACGGCTTAGGATCAAGGCCGAGATTAGCGAGGCCATTCGCGGCGGCGGACACGGCCATTGCCTGCCCGTAACGCTCCCAGGTGACGGGATCGTAGGTCTCCCACAGCACCGCCGCGGCGGGCGGGTAGTTCGCCGGGGAGTAGATGGTCACGTCCGCCAGGTTAAAGTCTGGCGTGACTTCGATGGAAAAAGCTGTGTAGGGGAGCAGGTCGCCTTCCGGCTGTAGCCGCTCTATTTGTTTGACGAGTTTCATTGGGGTATCTCCTTCAAGTTGAAATGGTGAATAGATATAAGTAAGTGCCAGGAGATACCCTGCTAACCCGTCGCCGGGAGCAAGGTATCTCCCGGCGGGGTGAAAAGGCTTAACGCCCGAGGCGGCCTTGCGGCGGCACCTGGTAGTCGTTGCCGACGCCCAGCGCCCGCTTGAGGGCGGTGATGGACATTGAAACAACTTCCCAAGTGCAGTGCTTCGCCCCCATCTGTCGCCGGATCTCGTCTTCTGAGAATCCTTGCAGCTTCAGGTTGAGCACGCGGCGCAGCATCTTGGTGTGGCGGTTATCACTATCAGCCATAGTTAGCTCCTTGTTTACGGTGAATTGACCAGGGCGAAGTGTCCCGGATTAAAACATAGGTTAGCATACGAAGAAACCGTTGACGGTTTCTTCGCTAGCTCAAAACAGCGCCAACTGCTGGGGCGGGTCTGGGGGCTGGGCCGGGTCGCCCGGGGCCGGTCGCATTGTGAGCGTGCGCTCGGTCAGTACGTAGACCTGGCCCTGGCATTCCACCTGGCAGCCGCCGTAGCCGTGGGGTCCCCAGTAGGGGTCTTTGCGGCCGCGCACCGGCTCATCCGGGTATTGCGTGGCGAAGATCTCGGGCGTTACCACCTCATCAGCGTGGATTTCGGCGTGTTCGCCATCGAAGTAGCCCCCGGTGTTAACCCAGAGCCGGCCTTCATAAGCCACGGGTGGGGTTTTGAGGCGATGTGCCATAATCTTGTCGGCGCAGTAACCCGGCCGTAGCCGCCGAAACAGCGCCGTGTCGGTGATTTCCAGGTGTAGGCCCTGGTCAGCCAGCCAGGCGCGCCCAGCGTCAGTCAGGCCGTCATCCGTGAGCCAGCCCAGTTCCACCAGGGCCTGGCGGTCCGTGTCTGACAGTGTTTGTCCAGCGGCGTACCCGTGCAGGTTGGGTGTCCGCCGTTCGTGGGCGTGTTGCCGCTTTAAGTTATCCCAGAACTCTTGAAATTCCGCTTTGTCCATCTTAGCCTCCGGTGACGAGGAACACCGGCGCCGCCGGCCAGGGCACAAACGTCAGGCCGTTGACCGTGAGGGTCGCGCCGGCCTGGAGTGCCGTCTCGATGTCGGAGGTGTCCGGGTGAACAAAGAGGGGCAAGGGCCGGCGGAAACGCCGAAACTGTTCGCGGATGACCCCCCAGCGCAACGGCCAGGCTTGTTCCGGGTCGCGGCCTTGACGGAGCAGTTCTTGCCGCACGGCGATGGTAGCCCTGCGTAGTTGCCAACTGCGGCAAGTATTCGCACCGGGGCAGTCGGAGCAGTGCTGGATCGCGGCTATCCGGCGGTCGCGCTCGTGGATGAAGTCCCACGTATGGCGCGGCCAACCGGCGGTCTCCAGCGCGGCTTCCACCGCCGTCCAGAGGCATAGCCGGAATTGACCGGCGCTGGCGCCCTCGCTGTCGTGGGTGAAGCCCAGCAAAGCGGCGACGCTGCCGGTGATGTCCTCCGGCATTGGGGGCAGGAGGGGCACGGCGCGGCTGGGGCCGGGAGCAACGTGGCTAGAAACGGGGGCCGGCGGCCGGGATGTCCATAACGGGGTTTGTCGGACGGCCGGGGTAACGCGCGGTGCGGGTGGGATAAGGGTACGAATCGGGCGCGGGACGGCAGCGGGAAGGTCAAAGAGGGTGTCCATTGACGCGCCCTATTCAGTCGCCGGTTCTTCCCACGGCCACGTCCAGGTCACATCCGTGACGATCCGGCAGGTGATGCCCAGGTTGCGGCGACTATCGCGCCAGGCGCGGGCCTGGGCGTAGCTCATGGTGTCGCTAACATAGCCGTCGCGCCCCGTCCAGTCGGTGTCCACGACCCGGTAGATGGGCCGCAGCGTCGCCAGGAGTTGCACCGGTGTCCCGTCCGGGGCGGTCGTGATAGGGGTTGCTTCGTAGCGCAGCCAATGGCTGACCGTCTCGCCGGCGGCGTTGAGGACTCGGTACAGCCGGGCCGGGTCAGGATTAGGATCACTGGTTTCGCTGTAGTCCCGCCGCACCTCGCCGGCGGTCTGCTGCATCCACGCCTGTTCCTCGCCGGAGAGCGGGAACTGCGGGTGGTAGCCGCAGACCGGGCAATAGACCTGGGTGATACGCTCGGTGATTGCCGGACCGGTGGTTTCGGTGCGCATCGTGAGGCAGTGATCGGGGTCGCCGGTGATCTGCACGGCGGCGCGGCGGTAAGTGCGCTGCACCATCACGACCATGCGCTGGCCGCAGGTGCAGTAGATGAGGCCGTCCTCGTCGGCGTAACCCACGAAGAGGCCATTGAAATACACGGGGGTATGGGTGTCGTCCATTAGTAGTGTCCTTTCTGGTTAGGTTGAGGGTAGGGTATTCGGGTTTAGTGCCTGGGTTCACGGCGCTAAACTGCGGGCAACGGCGGAGTCAGTTCCGTCACTGCCCGCAGTTGGGCGACGTACAGGTAATTGGCGTGGGGTAGTGAAAACAGGGCTAAAGTCAATGCGTCAGCATTGACTTTAACCCTAACAACGGTGGCCGTAGCCAGGCGCGGTCAGGCCGCGCAAAGTTCAAATTCTGCGTCCGCCGCGCACATCTTGATCGGCGTGTCCGGGCAGCTGTCAAAGCGGAGCGTGACGACGCGCGTGCTGGGGGTGGCGGTCACTGTTCCTACCTGGTTCAGAATGTCTATCTCCGTGTCCGGCGTCAACAGCACCCTGCGCAGGTTGATGCCGCCACCAACGAAGCGCAGGCGTTGCCCTACCCGGAATTTCCGGGCCAGATATTCGGCGACGATTGCCGGCACGTCGTCCGGCACAGTGGGATAGGGCACAATCCCCAACTCCCACCAAGCCACCAATAGGGCTTGTGCCGTAGGGGTGGTTATCCCTGGCGGTGTTTGCGCGTTATGCGGCGTACTGGGGTGGCAGTCCGCTGACGTGCGCATCGTATAGTGGTGTTCCGGGGAACCCGGCGTTGCCGGGTCAGGTTCCCCGGCCAGCAGCGTTACGCGGTAGCCGCTCGGCGTCGGCGTGACGTGCGCCTGGTAGGTGTCGGCGTGCTGCGCGGCGGCGTCTGGTTGGGCTTTCTCCCATTGAGCATACGCCACGTCGGTCAACATCTCGCGCAGCGAATCTTTGCCGGTTTCCCAGGCCAAGACCGGCGCGTAGCCGATGGTGGTGGCGAACAGCGCGGCCGGCGCGTCAGGATAAGTCCAGCCGCAGGCCGGGTCGCCGCAATAGGCGCTGATGAGCGTCGTTTCTGTGCCGTCGCTGTCGTCGGGGTCAAATTCGAGGTCGTCAGTGCCGGCGGCGTGGGGGATGACACCGCTATCCCGGCGTTCGATTTCAAGGTAAATGCCTTTGCCGCAGCGGGGGCAAGTTGGGCGGCCGTCGTGGTCGGCATTGGTTGCGGCCAGGATGTCAGTCGGGCCAATTTCGGGGGCGGTCAGCTGGGTGGCGGCCGCCGGGTCTTTTAAGACTTGGTTCAGGTTCATAGGTAGGGTGCTTGTCCTTTCTTGGTGCTTGCCAGTCGCGGCAAGCGTAAGTTTTCCGGCACCAGGTCGGGCCGGTAGTAACACATTGAAACGATCAGCGCCGCCGGGTCATAGCCCAACGCCGCCAGCCGGTCGGCGGCGGTCGCCAAGTCGCAAAAGTCGTCGTCAGGGTGATCGGGCTGCCACTCATAGACACCATCGCGGGGTCGCGCACGCTCGACGTGCCAGCACACGGCCATTCCCTGGGGATTGGTACAGTGCGGGCCAGGGCGGACCACGATGATATGTACCCATGTCTCGGGGTCATAGTCGGCATTGAAACTGGTCGGCGGTTCGCGGGTGGCGCGCCAGGTGGCTACGTCTTCGGCGGTGGGTGGCGGCACATAGAGCGGGCACAAAGCGCGCAGTTCAGCCGGGGTTAAGTCCAGGTATTTCTTCATTGGTCATTCCTCATCTGTCAGCAGCAGCGTGATCACCGGCGCGGCGTCATCGCCGGGGCCGCAGCGCATCGCCACGTCCAGATACACCCGGTTCTGATGGTGCATTATCAACCTGAAATGCACCGCATCCGCGTCGGGATTGCGGCGGGCCGCGAGATAGGCCATTGAGACCAAATCCCACAGACGCCCCCGTTCCGATTGGTAGCTATGCGCCGGAGGGATGTCCTCGATGACGGCCCACAACGCGCGGGTGACGGCGACGGGAATCTTGAAGCCGGCCTCGTGGGCCGTGGCGGTAACATCCACCAGGTCGCCGGCAGTGAGCAGATCGGCGCGGGTATCCTCGCAGTCAATGACGTAGACGTGATCCCAGCCGGTGGGTCTGTCCTCGTCCTCCGGCACGTCTGAGTCGGGCGACGCCGGGGCGTACCGCTCCGGCAGGGGCAGATCGCGGAGCTCGAAGTACCAGTGCAGCTTGGTGTGGGGCAGGTCGGCGATAAACGCCGCAGCGCGGTCGTCGAGCCGGACGTTAGCTTCCTCCCAGGGGAGTTGCTCGTCCGCGCGGCGCACCACCGTTACCACAGCGTTGCCGTCGGTGGGGTAGTTGTGGCGCGTGGCCGTCTGCCGAAACAGTTCCAGTCCCCAATCGGCGGCGGTGATCACGGTTTGGCCATTGGCGTACACCGTGAGGTTCACCGGCCAGGTATGCCGGGCGGCGCGGGCGATAGGCGGGGCGTAAGGCTCCGGTGCAACCGGGGCCGGGCATACCACCAAGATGTGGCCCGGATCGGCCTGCGCCAGGGCGGCCAGCTTACTCGGCGGTTCCGGCGCGGCTTCAGGAGGTGCGGAGCGATTCTGGGAGCGGTTTGTGGAGCGATTCTTGGAGTTACCCCTTGACCGGGGCGCGGTTAGCGTTTTCGGGTCAAGTTGGGGCGCGGCCTCTGCCGGCGCGGGGTTAGTTTCCGTCACCGTGGTGCGCCACACCTGCAACTCGCGGTCGGGGTGCTGCCGGGCCAGGTACTTCAGGAACTCGCCGCCGATGTCGCCGAGGGCCGTGTAGCCCACCGGCGCGATCAGCACGGCGTTATCCCGCACGGGCAAACCGACGCTGCGGGCTGCTTGGAGCAAGAGCTGGGTAGCGAACGGCGCCTTATCACTCGTGAGCAGCGCGTAGTTCTGCTCGCGGTTAACGCGCAAGGTTAGGGGCCAGGGCGTTTTCCGGGTCGGGGTGGGCGCGGGCAGTGGGGCGCTGGCGGGTGCAGCGAACAGACTCAGTTGCGTGTTCATGCTGCGCCTCCGGCGAATAGGGGTAATTCGGCCACAGCGGTAGCCAGAGCCGCACCATAGCCCACATACCACTGCGTCAGCAGTTTCAGCTCGCGCGGCGGCAAAACGGCGTGAGGCACGGCGTGCCACTGGCGGAGCAGGGCAATGATGACCGCTGTGGCGCGCAGCACCTTACCGTAGTAGGAGATGCCCTCGCAAAAAGCTTCGCACTCGCGGCTATCACTCTGCCCGATCTGGAACAGCCGCCACATCTGCGCGGCGGCCTGCTGCTCGGCATAGTTAGGGACGGGGAACACTTGGGGCGGCGCGGCGACATCCGGGAACCACTGATAAAGCCATGCCAGCAGTTCGGCGCGGAGCTGGCGTTGCCGGTCCGCTGTTTGGGCCTGCCACCAGTGTTGGTTTTCCCATTCGTGGACACTGTCCAGCAGCACCAGTATATCCTGCCAGTTCACCGCCGTCATTTGCGGGGCGGTAACGGCGCGATATGTTTCCAGGCCGTGCGCTACGCCGTCAGTGGTGAGGTTAATCCGCAAGCGGACTCCGCACACCCGACAGGTAGTCCAGGTGGTGGCGGGGAACACGCCGGTGCAGGACTCTACGCGCAACGTCTCCGGCGCGGCCCATTGCCAGCGAGGTGGGCGGTAATACTCTGGCAGTGTATCCGCGCCCAGATGATATTGCCGGACTTTTTCCGCACACACCGGACAGTAATCATCCGACTCCCCTTGGCCGCGCTCCGTGTCATTCAGCCAACTGACCGGCTGGCGTTCCGAGGCAGTCGCCGCCAGGGCCGCGATCCGTTCGCGGAAATCCAGCAGATCGCCAGTATAGGCGACATCTACCGGACATACCGCCAATGCTGCGGCGATGACGTTAGTCGGGTTGTAGCCCAGACACAGCAAGCGCCGCGCAGCGGCGACGACAGTGAGGTAGCCATTATCGGGATGGTCAATATCCAAGCATTCGCGCTGCACCTGCCACCGCACTACGGCGTGGTCCGGCGCAGCCGGGTCAACGATCAGGTGGGCTTGGGTAGCTCCACCGTAGCCCACCATGAACCAGGTGGGGGCGGTAGTCGGGCGTAGCGGCGTGAACATCTCACACCAGCCCGCGCAACCAGCGCCGGCATTCCTGCCGGGCGTAAGCGCGACTGCGGCGGGCGTGAACCCGTTTCACGGTCTGCCGTTGCCGGTCGGACATCCAGGCGCGCAGGGCGCTGTGGGGGATGAGCTTGCCGGTGGGATAAGCCCGCTTGATGACCTTGCGGGTAGGTTGGGTAGATGCTGCGAGATTCATTGATAGTCTCCTTAGTCGAATGGTGAAGTAAGTACAGCCGGAGACCGGACTTCCTGGCCGGAAGTCGGTCTCCGGCCGGGAATGTCATTCAAAATGACAATGTCATTTGACATTGTCATTTTTTGTCATTGACTTTTCAGTGCTGCGCGTAACCAGGCGCTGCGCTGGCCGATGCCCATACCGGCGAGTGGCTCCACTATCTGGCGGTTTGCCAGCAGCGGACGCACCAGGTCGCAGTACGCGGCGCTGGCCAGGAGCGTCACGGTTTCGTAGCCCAGGCTGTCCAAGCACGGCGCGATCTGCGCCAGCAGTGCCTGGCGTTCCGCCGCATTCAGGCGCGGCAGGTACACATCGTAAGGCTCAATGACGTGCTCCGGGTGTACCAGGCCGTACTTGGCCGACAGGATGTACCAGGCGTCAGCGTGGGTTTCAGCGTAGGCGCGGGCGGCGCGGAACAGCGGCCCGGTGTAGAGGTCTTTGGCCGGCGCCGCGTGCGGCAGTTTCCGCGCGCCGCAGCCAACCAGGATGAGGCGGGGGAGGCGGTTCATCGGTATTCTCCCCGGATGATGCGGTAATAGTACGCCAGCGCGCAGCCGTGGCTATCGGCAGCGGTGAGCAACCAGGTTGCGCCGGCGCGGTTTAGACATTCCGTTTCCGGTGTCACCGGGCGGCGCTCACCCCAAAAGCACGTAGCGTTGATCCGCACCCGGCACTCTTGCCGGGCGGCATCAAAGTACAGGCAGGGTGTGCCTTGTCCATCCACTGCGCCGCAGCGGATAGTCCAGGGCGCGGCGGCAACGAGAGTTTGATGCCGGGTCAGCCATTCCTGGCCTAGCCGGGTGAAGGCTTGGGACATGCGCCGGCGTTCTGCCGGGTTGCTGCGCAGATAGCTGCTTTCGCCCCAGGCGTTGCGGGGCGTTTGGGGGTGCTGGGTGATGTACCACCGCGGTACCCAGACGAAGTGTCCAGGACTAAACCCGGGCTCCCGCCGTTCCACCGGCCAGGCCGGTTCGATCTCCCAGCAGTGATAGTCGGTATAGTCATCTTCAGCACAGCGCCTTTGGCGCTCGCGGACGATGCGCCAGTCGCCGGCCTGCCAGAGGATGGCGGTGCGTGCCGGGCGGCTCATTGCAGGTACTCCGAGCGGTGGGCGGTCAGCAGCGCATCGAGTTGCGCCAGCAACGCTGGCTGTGACGCCGCGAGGATGTCACGGAGCACGGCCAGCGGTTCGCGATCCTCAATGGCGGCGGCCAGTTCGACGGTATAGCGGAACTGGCGTGGTAATTCCACCTGTGGGCCAATAACGAAAGTTTCCAGGAGTTGGCCGTCATTGTCCGGCACCGGCGCGACGAAGCGCCGACCGCTGGTCGCGGTTACCGGATGATGCTGGGCTTGCCAACCCCGGCCGACCAGGTAAGTTTCCAGGGCGGGCAGGGTGAGGTAGTAGTACAACCAATGGGTGAGGGCTTTGTCGTGTAACAGTTGGCGGGTGTGCATTACCGACCTCCGCTAAATTCAGGCAGGAGTTGGCGCAAATCAGCCGCGAGCGTTTCGGCCACGGCCCGCACTTCCGCCGGCGTTGGTGGCGGCGGCGTGTATTCAGCTTCCAGTTCCAGGTAGTAGGCGACAAAGGCCGGAATGGTCTCCAATACTCCGTTTTCATCCGCACACCCGGCTTCCTCCAGGTGATCGCCCATCCCATCATCCACGAAGATGACAAAGGGACAGTCGTCGTCGCGCGTAGTTCTTACGGTGAGGGAATACCGACTTTTTCGTAGTCGTTGATTGGCTGCTCGCACAGCACTTTTAATAGCGGGTGACATAGTAATTTACTCCTTGTCTAAGCAGGATAGCGCCGCAATGTCATTCCCACGCGGGCGGCGGCGGGCGGGGCCGCGTGGGGTGGAGAGCCGTAGCTCCGGCCTGGGGCCTACCGGGTAAGCCCTAGGCCGCAACCGCGGCTATCACGAAAAAGGGTAAAGGGAACAGCAATGAGCTGTTCCCTTCAAAACGTGCGCCGTAGCGCGAACTGGGTCCGTAGACCGAACGTGGGCCGTAGCCCGGGCTCAAGACGGAGCCGGAGGATAATGCCAGTGTTCCAGGACAGGTCGCGGCATTAGCGATACCTGTCACGGCGATTTAGATGCCTGCCGGGTCAGGCGCTCTCCCGGTTAATTTGAGTAATTTTTGTCCAGTTGGATCGAATCCGGGAAGCTGGACTATATGCAGTTGTTAAAGTGCAGTTTTGTTAGGCATACACCTGGCGCGCCCAACGGCGGCGCGTGGCCTGGTGTTTCGCCAGGGCGCGGTCGGTGCGGTGGCGGCGGACATGCCGGGCATAGCGCAGGGCTACGCCGACGGTAAGAAGGATGGTCGCCAGGACGAAAAATCCGGCGGTCATCGCTAGAACCGCCGACTGGACACCTGGGCCTGTCCGGTGCTGTTGAGCACCAGCAAGCCGATGACAACGACCACGACCAACAGCAAGGCGTAGCCGCCGAATTCAACGACGGCCCCCATCAATTCCGCATCCGAAGCTGTTTCCAAAAACTTAATCAGGTCCATTTCCTTTCTCCTTGTCTAAGTAATGTGAAAGGCTGGAACCGCGTCATAGTTTCCCCGGTGGGGAGCTACGACGCAGCTCCCCGCCAAGAAAAAACCGCTCTTACAATTCGTAAGGCCCCGTAAGGCCCTTTCTTACAACTTTGCCGGGTAATACGCACACAGATCGCAGATGCGAAACCCGGTGGGTATCACGAAGCATAACAGCAGGCCGACTACCAGGGTCAGCCAGAACGAGCCGCTACCAGCCGCCACCAACCACATTGAAGCCAACATGGTCAGCGCGGCAAAAACCAGGTACAGAACGAGGAACGTCCAGTGCATCTTGAGGCGCTTTTTCATCGCAGCACCCCGCGCAATTGCCGGCGTACCTGGTCAGCATTGGCGACGGCGCGCTCCACGGCTGCCCCCTGGCGCAACGCTGCGCCCATCAGGGCAAAAGCGCCGAGGTCGTCCAGGGTGATTTCGATGGTAGTAGCATCGGTAATGTGGCCCGCGGCAATCGCCTGGGCGGTATGCAGGGTCGTCACGGCGCGCTTGTCGCGCATCCCGTGGCCGATCTGCGCCATGAACGCGAGTTGCCCGGCCGCAGCCTGGGCCTGGGATAAGAGTGAAGCGGGCATTGATTCTCTCCTTGTGGTTTATGTAGATGCGGAGAGACGGCGCGACGGTGGTTCCCCGCAGGGAGTCGCGCCATCTCCCTACGGAAAAACAGTGAGGTTACTTTACTTAGGCCACGCCAGCAGGACGCCGGCGGTCAGCGCCGCGACGAGCAGACAGAGCACATTGATCAGCGCCGTGAGAGACGGGGCGACGTAGACGAAAAACGCCAGCATTTCCAGCGCGGCAACGAGCAACAGCACGAAAATGACCAGGTAAGCCAGGTTGCGCCGTTGCGCGGCCTGGTCGCGGCGGATGGCCTGCACGCAGGTCGTCAAATCTTGCCGGTGACGTGGTTGATGCAGTAAGTACATTGTTTTCCTCCTGAATTGAATTAGATCACGTAATCATCCCCGGCGGCCGGAGCAGTCACCGGGGCATCTACGACAACCTGAACCAGGTCGGCATCAGCGTCGCCGTCGGCACTGTCCGGCATCAAGCCATCCAGCAGATCGGGCATGGCGTGGCGGCGCAGAAAGCGCGGGCCAGCGCCATTGTCCGGGTTTGGCGGGGTGGGCGTAGTCGTAGCGATGGCCAGCGTGGTGGCCGGGTCTGGTGTGGTGAGTGTAGCCGGGGTAGCGGCGGCCGGCTGCGCGGGCGTAGCCGAGTCGGTGGCGGCGGCCGGCTGCGCGGCGTGATCAGCGGCCTTGCGCCGCCGTTCCGCGCTGCGCTGCCGTTCCTTGCGTTTCCGCTCGCGCTCCTTGCGCCAGCGGGCAAAGGTCTGCGCGGCCAGCGCCATCCACAAGAAGATCACGGCGCCGCTCACGGCGAGCAGCAGCAGCGGATCGGCGCGGCGCATGGCGCGCACACAGCCGGCGACGCCGAAACGATCCACCAGCAAATACAGGGCTACGAATAACCCCAAGACTAATTCGATAAAGCGCGTAAACATAGCTATCCTCCTGGTCTAAGTAATGTGGATTTGAATAAAGTAATCCGCCGAAGATTCCCACGCGGGCGCGGCGGGCGCGGGGGCGTGGGGTGAGGGAGCCGTAGCTCCGGCAGGGGTTTTACCGGATAGCACTTTCGCCGGTTTCTGCGCTAGTGACCTGGTAAAGCCGCTGCCGCAACTGCGGCCGGGGCATAAAAAAAGAGACCGTGGCGTTTGGGGCCCTGGTCTCTTTTCTGAACTGGGACCGTAGTCCACCAGGCTGGAACCCACGTTGCTTAACACGCCAACATCCAGATGTACGGCGAGGCATCGCCGCCGCGCCCCACCAGGCTGTGGAGCAGGTTTTGCCCCCGGCTGCCCAGGCTGGCCGGCTCCGGTTGTTCCGGCGTCAGCCCCCAGGCTTCCAGATCACGCAGCCATTGCGCGTAGCGGCGCTGAATTGCCGCCGTAAGGTGTTTGATTTCTTGGCGGTTAGAGTGTTTGGCGTTCATGTCAGCTTCCTGGCTGAGGTCGCCGTGGATAGCCGGGTCAGCCGCGTAGTGGCTCCGTTGCCGGAGCCGCCACGCAGCGCTCTGGCAAGGGGAAAAAGTTCAGTGGTGTATCTTACCGTCGGCGGCCCACGCCAGTACGACGGCGGCCAACAGGCCGAGCGCCGTCAGGCCGGCGTGGAGTGGCTGCTGCCAACCCCAGGCCAGCAACGGGCTGGCGTAACCGAGCAGGACGCCGCCGATGATACTGAGCAGGGTCAGTCGAGTAAAGGTGCGCATAGGTATGCCTCCAGATTTCGGTCAATTTGCCGATCATCGTATGTGCCACAGTGGCTGGGATGCGCCGCTGTTGATACTCAGCCAGCGCCCAGGTGAAGTGCGTGGACACGCGACTCCAGGTAGGCGCGGGGCGGTATTGCAACCCGCCGACGATATACTCCTCATCGCGGGCCGCCAGCCATAGCTCGCCGCCGGCCTCCTGCCAATACAAGGTATCGCCACGCCGATACACCCGGTAGCCTTGCCGCCGGAGTTGGGCGCGGACGGCGCGCAAGACGCGCGTCGCGGGGGAAGTACGGATAGTAGTCATACAGGTTTTCCTTGCGGGTAGGGGGAGATGGTGAAACGATACAGTCCTTGCCAGCCACCCCGGCGGCGGGAGGTAACAATATCGGGGGACGACACCTGGTAGTCCTGTTCCTGAATGTAATCCAGGAGTTGCTCCCAGGTCATCCCGTTGCGCGGCGGGCGAAAGGTTGCGTCGTCCGGCCACTGTACCTGCCATTCGGGATCTTGCGCCAGCGTGACGGCGTACAGGAAGTCAAATGCTTTTTCGGGATCACGCCCCGGCCACCAGAGTTGCACCCGAAAGGCGGGCGGGGGGGTAGTTGATGGATTAGTCGCCATTGAGAGTCTCCAGGGTAAAGCGAAATTGCATCCCGCAGGATGCAATTAGGCCGTTGTCATTGCTTGCGCCACGGCCCAGCGGGAGTCGCTGAAGCGGGCATACCAGAGGTGTTGCCGAACCGACCAACGGAAGCCGTGGGCCTTCAGCCGGGCCAGTACGTCGGGAGCGGGCTTGGCAGAAAAGCGGATTTCCACGCCGTCCATTTCCTGGTTGTGGGCCACGATGATGCCGGTGGCATTCCCTGGATTCTGCGCTTCAGCGGGGGCCGGGGCAGCGCCGGTTGTGAGGTAACACTGCATCGTCGCGCGGATGCGTTCCAGGATGGGGGCGAGGGCGCGCTCGCGCTCCTCCACGCTCCACCCACCGGCCTTGCCGATCCCCTGGCCTTTGGCAATGATTTGGCCCTGGTATTCCAGATGCCAGTTGTAACGGGGCGGGTTGCCCAACCACGTCACACCGGCGGCGCAAGCCTCGATGGGGGCGCTGAATGTCGGGCGCACGGTGCGCCCTTCGTGGTTGACCTGGTGTTCACCGTTCCACCCGTAGTCGCGGTTGACGACCAGGGTGAACTCGTCGTTACGGGCGACGCCCTCCCAATGAGCGGGGGCGTAGTAGTCGGTCATTACGTCGGATTGATCGGGGTGGTAATCGTAGACCGTCCAGGCGGGGTCAGTGCGCAGGGCTTCGGCCAACGCCGCCGTGCCGCGCGCGCGTTCGTAGTAGCTGGCGGTACTCATTGGTTCATCTCCGTGAAAGTGATCATTGGGGCCGGCCGAACGTAAGCCGCCGGGTCAGACCAGAAAGCGTGTTCGCAGCTCTCGCTGCAAAACTCAGCTCCCTGGTAGCGCTTTAGCAGCGCGGGATCAATGCCCTGGGCTTTAGTCCAGGGATCGTCTTCGTCGTCATCAGCAACGATATGGCCATCGCAATCAGCGTCGAATAACTCACCGCAGATGCAGCACTGCTCGATGTGATCGGGCAGCACGCGCAAATATTCCTGGAGATACCAGATCACCGCGAAGGCCGCGGTTGGCGTCAAGGCGGGTTGCTCGGGCATTACCAGTCCTTCCGGCAGTTCGCCGCTGGTGAGCATCGTCATAAACTCCTGGACTTGTTCCAGGGTGATTTTGTTGTTAGACATCGTAGCACCTCAGTTCGATTAGTTAGTGTGTGTCGGTCTTAGCCAGGCGGCGGTGTAAATAGCCCCTCGCTAATCAATATCCGTTCCGCCGCGAGATAATCGGCTTCCGGGTCCTCTGAGTGAATTTCGGCCAGCCTGATTCTGGCGGGGACGGTCAAGTGTTCCAGAGATTCTGAGTCATAGAACACCGCGCCGCCAGTCTCACAGATTTCACCATCTACGTAAATCAGGGTAATTCGGCGTTGCAGAGTGTCACCTCAACTGGGTTTGAAAACGTCGCCGCTATAAATGATTGCCAGACATTCACCGTCGGGCCAAGACCACACGGCGACGGCGCGGGGATAGATGACGCTGTGGTTGATCCGGTCGTGCAGGGCTTGGGCCGCCATCAGCGCGGCATCCCACTCCACATAGCCGGGGTCGGCGGGGTCGGGGCTTTCCAGCGCGCCGACCTGGTACTTAGGTTCCGGGTTTTCAGGCATTAGAGTCCTCCTGGGGGGGTATGGTAAAAGAGCCTGGTCAATTTGCACTGACCAGGCTCTTTGTAGAACGATGGCCGTAGCCAATTTTGCCGGCCTGTGCATCGGACCGGCGGCGATATATGGGTTGTATAACCTGGTAACAAGCCCATGCAGGACAGCGCGAAGCATAGTCATTTGACTGCACCGGGCGGGCCAGGAGTAGCCAGCAAAGTCGCTGGTGTAAACAGACCGGCATTTCCCGAGCCGGTCTGGAAGTTTTTGGAGACGCCGCCGCTGCGTGAGGTTCACACAGCGGCGGGGAAGCGCCTCTGGAATTGTCGTTATCCGATTTAGAACGGGGTCGCCGTGGTCGTCTTCGCGGCCTGCAACGCTTTCAGCGCAGCTTCCGCCGCCGTTTTGACGGTGACGTGTTCCGGCTTCTCGCCGCACCAGTCCACCGTCGCCTTCAGCGCCGCCTCGTCCCCAGCGTCGTACAGTTTGCGAATCGTGCCGCCGGGGTACTTGGTGGAGTTGAACGGCAAGGCCGCCGCGTAGGGGTCGGTGGCCGGCACGCTGGCCGGGCCAGCGGGCAAGGCGGACTTGGCGGGCGCGCCGGGCGCGCTGGCGGGCTTGGTAGCCACCGGCGCAGTCTCAGCTTCTTCGGTGCCCGGCACTTCGCCGTCACCGTTAGGGCCGCCCTTGACGCCTTTCCAGGCCTCGCGCCAGGCGAGGAACTCTGGATGCCGCGCCTCGATGTCATCAGCAATGGCGTCGCCCACGTAGTCGCGGTCGGGGTCAAGGTCTTTGACCAACGCGATGGGGGTGGCGTAGTTCTGGTTGGAACCACTGCCCACCAGGCGGGTTTCGCCCATCTGCAACTGCATTCCGAAGTACGCGCCGCTGGCCTGGCCTTTGGTGGCCTTGTTGACGGCGGCCTTGTGCGCCTTGATGGCGTCGCTGGCCTCTTTCGAGTTCGTGCCGGTGGCGGTGATCATCGCCGGGCCGTGGTAGCCCCCGTCTTCGCCCTTGAAGTAGCCGACGACCTGCAACTTGCCGCGCGCGCCCTCCACGTACTCGTGGAGGCGATTGCCGTCCTTGATCCACGCAAAGCGGGTCACGACGGGCGCGAAGGTCAACTTGTCCGTCACGAACACCGGGGTAGCGTCGCCGCTGCGGAAGACGAGGTTGGCGATCTCGCTACCTTCGAGGGCCGCGCCGAACACCTCGCCGTAGTCTGCCACCAGCGCGAACTTGCCGTTCTTGGCGCGGGGGTCGAGGTTCTGGCCGTTGTTGACGACCTGGATGAACGGGTAGCTAGGCCCGTCCGAGTCCTTAATCGGGTTTTCACGATCTTTCCAAGACATAGTTGTGTGTCTCCTAAGTAGAGTGTACCCAGGAGCGCAGCTACGGCGCAGCGCCGGCTTCCCCACCGGGAAGCGCCGTAGCACGTTCCCAGGGGGATGTCGGGGTAACCGCCCCGTAGCGGTTTAAAACAAAAAACAGCAGCTACCACACAGGGGCGCGCGGCGGGACCCCGCTCCGCTAAACGGGAGACGGCGGTGCGCCGGCGCTACTCAGGGGAAGGGCCGCGCCTGGCGCGGCAGAGTGAGTGCTGTGGGTGCTGCTGTTCGCAGGTAATAGCCGCAAAGTGGGCGGCGAGGATCACAGTCGGGCGGCTCTCACGCCCCACTGAATGCGGCCAAACCCGGGAATGGGGGGGCAGGGGAGGCAGGCAGGTCGGGGGAGAGCGGCCCAAAGTGAAAAACAGCCCGGCGGTGCGTCGCCGGAACTGATCAGGTCATTCCCAACGGGACGCACGACCGGGTGAAGCCATGGGGCAATGGCCCACCAGGTTAATCCGGGTGGGCCCACCGCGTCAGCTAACTATCAGGCTGCTCCGCGCCTGACAGAGGAGGGCGTCACCCACAGCCGAAGCTGCGGATGCTTAGTCATCAGGTCAGGGGAGCCGCCCGGTTGGTCGCCGGGTATCCAATGCGGAGACCCAGGGTTAAGCGCAACAGCCGTGAGCTGTGCTCACGGCGCTGCGGTGCATCATAGCTCTAAGAATATACACTTGTTAAGGTTCCCGGCCTTACTCCTGTAACGCCGGGGGCAGCTCCGCAGCCTTGATGACGCTGCCCAACGTGGGCCGTAGCCCTGGGGCATTGCTCGGTCTAGCTGGTGGCGTAGCCCCGGTCTGGCGACTACCAGGTAATCGCCAGGCCGCGACCGCGCCGCCGGGGGGAGAGAACGGTAGCAGTCAGGGAGGAGGGCTGACTGCTACCGGGAACTGGGGCCGCAGCCCGCAGTGGGTGACGATCAGACACTTGACCCGGCGCTGAGTCGTCACCGCAGGTGCAGGAGGAGGAACGGAGCATGTAGCCCCAGGTACGGGGTCAGCGTACCGGGGCGCAGGTCAGGGCTGAGGAGGTGGCAGCCCCTGGCTAAAACGCGGACGATGCCGCGCCTTAGCCAGAGACTGCCGCCACTCGTCCTGCGACCAACTCCGTGCCTGCTCCAAACCCACGCATGGGGCCGTAGCCCCGGTCAACGGTCTACCGACGTAAACCGCTGGCCGCGACTACGGGAGCCAGTGGGCTGGGGCGCCGGCCGGATACCGGCGCCCCACCGGAGTTAACGCCTACTCCACCAATTCGACGCTGGCGCGCATTTCGTGCTTGGCAGCGAGCAGACCGGCCAGGGTGCGGATGGCGTTGATGGTGCGCCCTTGCTTGCCGATGATGCGGCCCATGTCGTCAGGATGTAAGGTCAGGGTGACCTCCACCTTCTCTTGCTGCGTCTGCGCGTCCACATTCATCGCAGCCGAGACCGTGACCTCGTCCGGGTGATCGGCGAGGGCTTTGACGATGCCCTCCACCAAATTGCCAATTTGTATCTGCACTGGGTTGACGTTCATTGCTTGTAACCTCCTGGGTAAACTTAACGTCGTAAAACTATGCTGCTAAACTAGGGCGTACAACGGGCCTTGTATGGCGCTTCTGCGCCCCAAACTACCCCCAAACCCCCGTTTTTCAGGGGTGGATCTCACTTGAAAAACGTCGCAAAACGTTTTTAGGATCAGTTATCTACTGTCATATAATTATGACTGAGTATTACATATTGTGAAATATGGATTGTATCAAGCTTCTACCGCATCCCCCTCTATGTCCTCAGTCACTCTGCCCATAGCCGGCCCTGCTCATACGGCGGGATGTCGGCCGGCGACCGCGCCAGCGGCAAGACGCGCCGCCGCCGGTCACGGATCGGACGTGGTTTGTGCGCGGGGCGCGGCCGCAGCAATCCCGGCCACAGTTCGCCCTGGCAATAGGCCCCTGGCGCAGCCGCCGCTTTACGCCGGTGTGTCGGCGGTGAGGAGCGGGACATCATGCTCTCCAGGGGCTGGCATAGACTCTGATACCGGGGCTGGGCGCGGTTCCCGGCGGCCGCGGCGGGCCCGCCCGCGCCGTTCCGGTTCGGGCAGCAGTTCCCAACCCAACGCGACCACCTCGGTGGTCGCGGACCTCAGAGTCAAGTCCAATAATTCGCCCAGGGCGGCGCGGACGGCGTCCAGTTGCGTGGTTTGCACCAGGTGCGTCAGAGCCTGCGCCAGGGTTTCTTCCCCCTCCGGCTGCTGCAAGAAGCCGCGCACGCGGCACAGCTGGCTGCGTTCCGGTAGTGGGGCGGTCTGGGCGAGGAAGTAGTTGATGCGCACCACCAGCACATCGCCGCGCCGGCCGTCGGGCGCCGGGGGAAAGCCGCGGGGCCGGAGCGCCACGAGGCGCAGGTAGGTATCGCCTTCAAACACCCAGCGGGCGATCACCCGCCCGGCCAGCGTGACGGCATTGGACGTCCCTGGCGCCGGGGCTGGCGCGGCTGGGCGGCGCGCGGCCGAGGTTTCCATCATTGTCGTGGTTTCTGTCATTCTGAGTTTCTCCTTACAGTGATTGAGCTAAAGCGTGTTGATCAAATCCCGTGCAGGCAGTGGTCCGGGTGGAATTCATCGCGCGGCACCTCCTGGTCGTTCTGGGTGCGGGGATAGAGCGCGTGAGCTAACACCTGCGCGTCATCCACCGAAAGCGGTTCGGCGTCGGCGCCGGCCAGGTGCAGCCAACCCTGCCCCCATCCCCAGGCGTGGGTGGGGGGCAGGCGCACCTCCACCACATAGAGCAGATTGATGTAGCGCCGGGCGTCCGGCAGGTAGACATAGTGCTGGCCTTTCAACCCTGGCGCGCGTGGGCCAAATTCGGCAGGTCTCCCTAGATGATTAGCCGTAGGCGCGGCATTGGTTACCATAGACCCCACCCCCGTAGCCCGCCATACAGCCCTAAGCCCACGAGCAACCAGGGCCAGCGCCAGGCAACCGCGTTGAATGGTTGAGTGTCACCGCGCCGTAACCGGCCCAGCCCCCACCCCAGGCCGGTGGCGGCCAACAACAGCCATGCCAGGCACGGATCTGGACACACCGTCAAGGCGGTGATGGCCAGTACCCGTTCCCCGGCGGGCCAGGGCAAGAGCCAGCCAATGATCCAGGCCGCGCTCACGGTGAGCGCCGCCGGGCCAGAGGCCGTGGCGCACAAGGTCGCGGCGCCGGCCAACAAGGCCCCCATCCCCGCGTGATCACTGAACGTCACCATCCCCAACAGACACAGGACGGCGAGGCCGCCCCACACCCGGTCATCGGGCGGCAGACAGATACGGGCCAGGCCCACGAACAGGAGCAACCCGCGCCAAACCGGATCGCGCGCCTGGGTGCGCAATTGCCAGAGTAACCAACTGAAAACCGGCACGGTGGTCAGCGACCACCAGGACATAACGGGCATGGGGTGCTCCTACGCGGCGACTAACCGCTCCCGGCGGCGTTGGCGCCAGTACAGGACGAACAGCGTCGTGCCGGTGATCACCAACAGTGCGCCGACGATCAACACCGTCAATGCCAGGGACAAGCTCTCAATGGTCAACGCCTGGAGCAACAACAATGCCCCGGCCACACTCAGGAGGCTCACGCCCAACAACCGGATATGCCACACTGGCGGTACGACCCGGCGTTGCGTCCACATACAGTACCAGCCCATGCCGGCCAGCAGGCCGGCCAATAACCATATCAACCCACTCATCGTTTTTACCTCCAATAGTTCCGTGATTTTTGCCAGGCCGCCGGATGCCCGAGCCCAGCTGCGCCGTTCACCAGGCCGCTGTCCGCCGCTACAGCCAACGGACAATCTCCAGCACGACCCCGGCAGCCGCCAGCGCGGTCGCGGCGGGCATTTCATGTTCCGGGCGGCCCGGGCCGGAGATGGTGACGGGCCGCGCCGCCAACACATCGGTCATGGCCGGCAGCAGCGTCAACAGTTGCTGCCGGGCGACGAGCACGGTGATCCCAAAGATGGCCATCGTGATCCCGCCGCCGACCATCCCGGCAGTGTCATAGCGCAAGGCCAACGCGGCCAGCAAGGCGGCGTCTGCGCCACCCCACCAGCCGTAGGCCCAGGCCACAAGGCCGGCACTCAGCACCAGGGCCGGGGCGCTGTTTCCGGTGAGCCAGCCCACGCCAATGATTGCCGGCAGCATTAGCGGCGCGGCCTCTTTGCGCCACGGCCACCAGACACAGAGGCCGACCACCGGCCACCACCAGGGATTACGATGCAGCAAACTGAGCGCGCAGATCAAGAGCAGCGGCCAGAGACTCAAGGCGCGGCGGCGCAGGTCTTGCCAGGCTACCACACCGTAAGCCGCGCCCAAGGCCAGGGAGATACCGAGGTGCAGCCAGGTAGGCATCGCACTCCTTACGGCACGCCCACCGGCTGCACTTCGATGACCGGCACGCCGACTGGGCCGTAGCTGCCGGTGGTACACTGATTGCCATTGGCATCCGCGCCGACCTGCGTGGCGATGAACCAGGGGATCACCGGTTGGTAGCCCAGCAAACTCAGGTTGTATTTCTGCCAGCCTTCAGTCTTACTCTCCCACTTGTACTCCGTGCAGACTTCGATTTTGTAATAGTCGGGGGTGGCGCAGTTACTGTAGGACAGGCCGGTCGGCGGACTCTCCCGCCAGAAGCAGTCGCTCCATTTCCGGGTGGCGCACACCATTTCGTCGTACTTGAAGGTGTATTCGGGATACCACCAGGTGGTGAGCGTCACGTCGTAGGCGGGCATATCCAGGCTGGCGACACGCGTATCACAATCGCAGTCCTGATCCTGACAGGCCGGATTCCAGCGCGTGCCGAATTCCTCCAACCCATACGAACTGGTCTGGAACGTGTGCTCGATGCTGTAATCGTGGTAGATGGCGGTGCCGCCGTTCCACTCCCGGTCGGCAATGGCCCAGGTTACCTCGTGTTCCGGCGTGAAGCCAAAGATCGCGCCGCGGGTGGGATTCCAGTGCCGCCAGGCGACGCCAATCTGGTAGTTGACGCGCGTGCCATTGGTGGTCTGGCCCACCGGCGCGGGACATTCCGGCAAGTCGTCGTCCGGATACCGCGCGCCGTAGTCCACCGTACACGGCCGGGCTTTGGTGGCCGAGAATTGTTCCAAATCGGGCGCGCCGCCGTACCAGAGTTTGGTCGGCAGGCCCACGAGGCTGCGCGGCCAGGGGTAGCGCCGCACAATGGCGCCAGGGATACAGGCCTCGGCGAACAAATCCCAGCCCGGCCAGTCGTCGCAGCCCTGCATGAGTACGCCGTTTTCAAAGCGGGGTACGATGTCACACGGCCAGGTGCGCGCCTGGGGCGTCACGACGGCGCGCGGCGTAGGCGTCACCGGGGTACATTCCCCGGCAGCGGCGCAACGCGAGCGGGCCGGATAAGTGGCCGGGTAGCCGAGGGCGGGATTGGGTACGACCCACGTCCAGATGATGGCGTAGCCCGTGCCGCCGCAGCCGGTTTCCCCGGCGCCGCCGCCGTGTTCGCCGCCCACCTGGACACATTGCACACTCCAATAGCCATCCCCCGGCCCTAACGCGGCGGGCGGGGCCGGCGTCCCGGCCGGCGGCGGGGTCGCGCCGGGATTGTCCGGCGGGGTATCCGGGGGCGGTTGAGTAGCGCCCGGCGGCGGCGTGGGATTGGGCTGGGTGCCGCTGTCGCCGGGTTGGCCGGTACAAAAGCGAAAACACGGGGGCGCGGGATTACACGTCCCACACCCCTCTTGCGCACCGACCAGCAACGTCACAGCCCACAGCAGCCATAAGCCCAGGGCGAGTCCCAGGCACCATTGGATTCGTTTCATCCTTGCCTCCTACGGTATAGGTGGGGAGAGCGGTACGAGCCGCCGCTCTCCCCGGTGAAAGTTTTGCTGCGCCGTTACGGCGTGGTGTACTCCGGCAGTTCTGGCAGGACCGTCACGGTCATTTCCGTAACGATCCACCGGGCGGTGGCGGGACGATAGGCCACCTTACCGACCAGCAAGCGGAATGGGACAGGATCGGTCCATTCCGGGTGCTCGGCCTGACGGTGCAACTGTGGCCCGGCGACGCCTTCCCAGAAGCCGTAGACACCTACGCTGGTGACACTGACGGACGCGACACACACCATGCCGTCACACTGGAGTTGGCGCGGCCCAAACTCGGCCAGGCGGCGCATCCAGCACTGATAGCCGGCAGCCACGCAGTCCGGGTGGGGTTCTGTGCCCCAGGCAATCCACACAGTATCGGTGGTCACGTTCGTGAGGCCGGCGGAGAGAGCGGCTTGGGTGGCGGGATACTGGCTGAGGTCACTCCCATAGTCGGGAATGGCGTCGGCCAGGTACACGGCCTGCATGAAGGTCTCCCAGGCGGCCTCCGTGTCCAGTTCCGGTGTCGGCGGTACGGTGGCGGTGGGCGCGGGTGTACCGGTGGGCGCCAGCGTCGGCAGAGCCTGGGGCTTGTCCGGCGCCACGCCGCGGCCTAGCAAACCCAGGCCACTCAACCCCAGCACGCTGACAACGACCAGGGCCAATACTCCGGCGGGTTTCAAGTTTTTCATAGTCATCGCTCCTTCACGATCAAGTTAGTTGGGGGCTATTCCCCCGCGCTCACGACGCCCCACGCGGGGCGTTCGACGGCGCGGACGGTGGCCCGAAACCCGGTCACGCCGAACATGCGCAGAAAAACTGGCTCGATCTGCGTATACCCTTCCGCGACAATCTGTTGGGTGGCGTTTTCTTCGCGAACATACACACTGGTCAGGTACAAGTCCGGGTCGTTCCAGGCAGCGTAGTTGAAGGCCGTTTGGGGCGCCTCCGGCAGTTTCAGCACCATGCGCCCGGTGTCCTGGAACACTTGCGGATCAATCTCCGAGGCGGCGGCGACACAGCCGGCCGAAGCGGCCCAGCGGGCGCGCATATACTGCTGCCACATGATGCCGCCGTCGAACACCAACCCGGTCAGCGCCAAAAACAGCGGCAGCAAAATCGCCACCCACACCAACACCTGGCCGCGCTCCCGGCGCGGGATCGGTTTCAGTTTACTCATCGTTCACCTCCAGGATGCAGGATGCAAGATGCAGGATACAGGATGCAGGATGCAGGATGCAGGATTCTTGCCTCTTGCTTCTTGCCTCTTGCCTCTTGCTCACCACTTGGCCTTCCACTTGTAGGTGGGCATCAGCGTCTGGGAGCAGATATTTGTCGGGATGAGCCGGTCGCCGAAAGGCACGGGCGGGGCGGGCACGGGATAGCAAACCTGCACCTGCACATTCGTCCCGCGGCCCCACACGTCTGCCGCCACCGTCACCTGGGCAGTCTCCGGGTTAACGCCGAAGCCGGCCAGGGTATAGCGCGGGGCGGTATAGCCCTGCCACACGCCGCGCTGCCCATTGACGGTTGCAATCGCGTGGCGCGCGCCGGACCAGGCAGCGGCCTGTGTCGCCAGCTTGACGTAAAAGGCTTGCCCGAAGGCAATCACCCCGGCCACCAACAGCAACAGCAGCGGCAGCACGAGGACAAATTCTACGTAGCTTTGACCCGGGCGTTTTTTCCGTCCTAACATAGCGCACCTCACTCAAACGTGTCCGGCGGGCCGGGGTAGAACTCTTCCAGCCGGAAGAAGGCGCTGGCCTGCAAGTCCAGATCCATTCCCCCGCTCATCAGCGCGCCCAGGCCGGTCGGCCAGCGATAGGGTACGCGGGTCGTGCCCTGAATGGAACGGCGTTGGCGATCAACTTCCAGGCGGAATGGGCGGCTAAATTCGCGTTGGGTGGACATCTGCCCTAATCCGGTGGCCAGGATACTGTTAAACACTGCATGTCCTTCCTGGGGAGAGCGGCCCACGGCCACCTGGCGCGCGCCCTCAAAGGTGGCCGTGGACACGATGGTGCGCGCCCACCAAAAGTAGGCGAACTCCCAAATCAAGAGGGTACAGAGCAAGACGCCCGGCAGCACAATGATGAACTCCGTGAAGGCTTGCCCCCGCAACGGTCGCGCGCGCCGTAACATCGTCCCCCCTACGGCAGCGCGTTGATGCGGCCTTGCTGCCGTTGGTAGACGTTTCCGACGAGCTGGATCGTCGCCACCACGATGGCGGCGATGGCCAACACGGCGGCCAAAATCACGACGTATTCGGTGTAGCCCTGTCCTTGCCGATTCTGCTTGCGTAACATCTGCGATCATCTCCTTTGCGGTAAACTAAAAAGTCAAACCAGACGCCGGGCGCCCGTTTTGCTGTAATGCCAACGTGACCGTGGGTAAATCGTCAATGATAAACACATTGCTACACCGCTGGCGCGGCCACACCGCCAGCAGCACATCCCCGTCGCGCCAACGCGCGAGTAACCGGCGCTTATCCGGGAGGGTCTGGGCCAGATAGAGATTGCCGCCGGGCGTCACCAGGAGGAACGGCGTGGTAGGCGCACCGTAGGGAAACTCCGGCTCCAGACTGGCTAACTGGAACCCCCCCGCCTGTAACGCGGTCAATTTCGCCTGACTGCTCACCATTACCCTCCCAACACCTGCATCATCTGCACCGCGCCGGGGGCAATGAGGATCAGCGCTATGGCAATGATGGCGAAGAAGGCCGGGATCACCATCATCACGGCATTTTTGTACCCCCGCTCAGTGAGGATCAACCGGATGCGGATGCGGGCGTCCTGGGACATCCGCCGCAGCGTTTGGGCAATCCCCCCGCCGCCCATCTCGTAGGCGGCCTTGAGCCGTTCCGTGACGCGCACGATTTCGGGCAAGCGCCCATTGCGCTCGCCGGCGTGATCCAGCGCCGCGGGAAAGTCGCCGGTGACGGCATACTCGCCGGCGATCTGGCGCATCTCCGCGATCCACGCGCCGCCCGGTCGTTGCGCCAAATCGCGCAGGGACACCGGCAGAGCATAGCCGGCGGCGACATAGATCGCCAGCCGGTCGAGGGTGGAGGCCGCGTCGAGCGTCAATTGTTCCTGGCGTTGGGCGATGGTATTGTTGATCGTCTTTTGCGGCATCACAAAGCCCAACGCGCCGACGCCCAGGGCTAATGGCAGGACAAAGCCCAATGCGCCCGCGCCGACCAGCAAGGATAGCACCAGGCCAAACAGCCCGACCATCCCCGCGAAGATAGCGGCAGTGAACAACTGGTAGCCCAGCACATTTTCCGGTGAGGTGAACGGGGACGGATACGCGGCCTGGGCCAGGCGCGTGGCGAGGTCAGTTTGCTGGGCTTGCATGTCGCGGCGGCCAATCCGGGACAACCGCTGGGCCGCCGGGACGAAGAAGGTGGTCAACAGCCGGTCGGCCAGCGGGCGCGTATCGGCTTGGAGCAGTTGCACCCGCGCACGGCGCGGCGCGAGCGCGTTAACGGTTAACACCGCGCCCCCGGCGGCGATTAAGGCGAACAGTAAAATCATTGGGGTAGACATGGTTAAGCTCCCTTAGCTCCCACCGGAATCTCTTTGACTTCCAAATCCAGGCCCTTGCTGGCCATGCGGCGGCTCAGAACGTAGGACACGACGGAAAACACCATCGCGACCAGCACGACGATCTGGCCCAAAGTGGTGCTATAGAACCCGCCCTCATACTCGTGCATCCAGGGGGCGACCTTGACGAGCAGAAAGAAGCCCACCGGCGCGAGACTGACAATCATAGCTTCCAACCGCGCCTGGCTCTGCTTGGCGGCGATTTCCTTGCGCAGCGCGGTCTGCTCGCGGATCATATTCTCCAGGCCGAGCAAGACTTCGCCGGCGTTGCCGCCCTGCTGCGCTTTGAGGGTCAGGGCTTCGACGACCATATTCAGGTAGGGGTCGTGACGACGGTCCAGGATGGGCGCGAAGGCGGCGTCCAGTTCTTCGCCCAGGTCGTGGCGGCCGGCGGCCTCGCGGAAATCGGCGGCGGCGGGGTCGGGGCCGTTGTCTACCGCGTTGCGCATGGCGTCGCGCAGCGCGCCGGTGGCCGCAAAGCCCTCGCGCATCAGGGACACCACTTCGGCCAAACTCTCCGCGTAGGCTTTCTTGTAGGCTTCGCGTTTCCCCTCCAGGCTCTGCCACAAGAGCAGCGGGACAATGACCATGCCCACGAGCGCCAGGACGGGTGTGCCGAGGATCACGGCGATCAGCCCCACCAGTAATACGCCGCCCAGACAAGTCAGCGCAAACTCTTTGGCGCTGATCGGTAACTCCGCGGCGGCAAGTTTTTGTTGCAGCCGCATCAGCGGCCCCAGTTGCGCCGCTTGCAGGCGCGTGGTGCGCGGAAATACCAACGCCGCAAACGCCAGAAAGATGCCGGCGGCGCCGATCAAACCGGGAAGCAGTAACGTGGGATCCATAGCTATCTCCTGAAGAAGCTCTGCATGAGCGGGACGTTACGTTCCTTCATCACGGCCGCCAGGCGTTCCGGGAAGTACCCCGTCCAGGTCATCCCGTGCCCCTTGTCCTCAAAGATGCTCTGGACAATCACCCGGTCGCCTTCCATATATTGGCTGGGTGAGATTTCCGCGATGTCGGTGACGAAGCGGCGCTGCACGTTGCCGAGCAGCACCCGCTTGAGGTACAGCACCAGGTTGAAGGCATCGGCGATCTGTCGCCGCACGGCGAGGGTCGGGACTTCGATGCCCTTCATCAAGTACATGGTCTCCATCCGCTGGATGATGTCGCGGGTGGAGTTGGCGTGGATGGTGAGCATCTGTCCGTCGTGGCCGGTGTTGGCGGCCGCCAAGACATCCACAATCTCCGGGCCGCGCGCCTCGCCGGTGATGATCCGGTCAGGACGCATCCGCAGCGCCTCGATGACCAGATCGGCCATCGTGAAGGCTTTTGCTTCTTCGGCCTGGTCGCGGGTGGTGAGTTGCACCACGTCCGGCTTGGTGATCTGAATCTCCGGTGTATCCTCAACGGTCACGAAGCGGTCGCCCTCATTGGCGGCATTGGCCAGTGCATTAAGGAAATTCGTCTTGCCGGAGGCCGTGCCCCCGGCGATGACGAGGTTGAGCCGCGCCTGCACCGCCAACTCCAAAAAGGCTTTGGCGGCCGGGGTGATCGTGCCGAGCCGCTCCAGGTCATCCAACGTGCGCGCCACGAGCCGGTGGCGGCGAATGGTGACGGCCATCGGGATGTTGGCGACGAGGGGTTCCATAATCGCGTGCAACCGCGAACCGTCGCGCATTTGGGCGTCGAGCTTGGGTTTGGCGCGGTTGATCTCGCGCCCGCCGGCGATGCGGTTGACGAAGTGCCGCAATTCCTGGCCGTCGCGGAAGCGCGCCGTAGTCTTGACCTTGCCCTGTTGGGCGTGGATCAGCCAGATGTCCCACGGCCCGTTGCAGATGATTTCTTCAACGGCTTCGTCGTTGAGGTACGGCGCGAGCGGGCCGTAGCCGAAGATACTGTCCAGCATCTCGCGTACCATTGTGCCAGCCTCGAGGGTGACCGTCTCGCCATTGGCGCGGGCCTGTGCCAGGGCGGTTTCCACCAGGGGCCGGATGATGGCTTCGGCGGTTTTCAAATCCTCCGCTGAGGGATCGTCAATCTGCGCGGGCGTCAACTGTCCCTGGATGCGGCTGCGGGCTTCGGTGAGCAGGCCGGCGGTGCGGTCGGCAACGGGCTGTTTGGCGACTTGCGCGGCAATGGCGGCGGCCGCCGGTGAAAAACCGGGGCCGGCCGGGCGGGAGTGGGTAGGACTAAACGGCAGGCCCATCGGACCCCTCCCCATTGCGTCGCATGGCGGCCCCCCAGGCGCGCGCCTGGGCGCCGGCGTCCCAGGTCTGGCGCAGCGCGGTCACATACTGCGTCTGCTGCGCCGACGGGAACTGGTGGGGCGTCACAAAGACGTGCCAGGCGGCGTCCCAGCCCAGAGCGTCCCCAATGACCGCCTGCACGGTGTACAACGTGATCGGCAGCGGCTCCGTCGCCGGGGGCAGTAAGGCCTGGCTGGTGAGACATTCCCCGACGGCGGGGACGCGCGGCCATTCCCGCCGATCCCACAGGATGCCGTCCAGGTAGAGATACACGTCAAACGCCAGGTAGTTCCCCAGTTCTGCCAGCGCCGGACACGGGTTGGCCCGTGTCGCCGGTGGGGTGATAGTAATGGTCAAGATGCCCTCAGCCATAGTTGATCTCCTAACTCACAAAGGTCTCTTTGACTTTGCTGAACAGGCCCCCCTTCTTCACCGGGCGTTTGCGCAGCAAGGTATCCAGCGGCGGGTAGAACGTCGCCGCCAGTTTGATTAAGCCCTCGCCCAACTCGGTCAGGGGCTTCTGCAACGTCAGGGGTTGCCCCTGATTGATGGCGAGACGCGCGGCGTTGGGATCCCAGGGTAACGTCGCTACCACCGGCACTTTGCCGCCGAGATATTTGACGACATCCTTCGGGGCAATCCCAAAGGCTTCGTCAAAACCGTTGAGGACGATGCGGAACCGCTGTAAGGTCCCAAAGGCTTTCTCCAGGGCCGGTAAGATGTTGTGCACGTCACTCAGGGCGGTGCGCTCCGGTGTGACAACGAGCAGCACAGTATCTACGTTGGACAAAGCCGCCCAGTGGATCGGCATATTGAAGTCCGGCCCGATGTCCACCACGCGGAACTCATAGTAACCCCGCGCCTCGCGCAGGAGGTCGGCGAAGATGTCCAGCGTGCGCTGCATATCGGCGGTGAACTCCGGCAGGCCGGCCATGTGCATCTGTGGGATGCCGGGCAAAACGGCCAGCTTGTTCTGGTACGGGCGGATGTGCATTTGCAGCGTTTGGGCGCGCACGACGTAGCGGTTCACGCGCGTCCCTTCGCTGACCACGCGCTCGTAAAAAGAGAACAGGTTGGCCTGCGGCGCCTGGTCAATTTCCATCCCCAAGAAAACGTGGGAATTAGCGCGGCTCATATCGCCGTCAATCAACAAGGTGGGGCGTTGGGCAATCGTCCCCAGCGCACAGGCCAGGTTGACCGATACAGTGGACTTCCCTGCGCCGCCTTTGGGCGAGAAGACGCCGATACTCTGTTGTTGCCAGCCGCCGCTATCCAGGATCGCCAGCGCGTCTTGGGCGGTGATGGGGGTGAAGGTGCGGGCAGCGCGTTCGCTGCGGGCGGCGTCCACGCTGGTGCGCACGATGTCGGGCAGACGCTGCACCTGCACGGCGTCCAATGGCGTGGTGACGAAGCCCTTCATCCCGAAGCGCTGGTACTCCGGCGCATACGTCGAGCCGGCGGGAATCAGACCCACGGCGGCAATGCCGTGTTCTTCGTTAACCAGCAATTCCTGGATCAAAGCCGGGTTCATCCCCGGCAAGGTTGGGGAGAACAGGATGCAGTCGGCTTTGTAGCTGCGCGCTTGATCGGCCAGACTGGTGATGTCGCTGACCAGGGCCAGGATGTTGATCCCGGCTTGCGTCAGCGCCTGGGTCATCAGGGAAATATCTTGCCAGCCGGAGTAGCCGATGACGACCCCCAGGGCGGTATCCCCGGCGCCGCCCGCTGGGGCCGCCGGAGTGGGATTCGCGGGATTCCACATAGGCAATGCTCCTGATCAGGGCTGCGCGGGAACGGCCGCCGGATCCACCGGAGCGGCCTCCGGCGTGACCATCGGCGTCACTGGTTGTGCCGTGGCGGCGGTGGGCTGATGGCCCTCCAACGCCTTTTGCTGTTCGGCCTGTAACTCCTGCATCCGCGGCGCGAAGAACATCTCTTCGACATCCGACCAGGTGACGCCCTGGCTTTCCGTGAGCGTCCCGGCCTGCAACTGCGGAATGGCGACGGCGGGCAAGACCCCCAACTGCACCTTGCCGTGCGCCAGCGCGTAGGCCACCCACTCGGCCACATCTACGTGAACCACGACATCAATACTGGTGACGGCCCCTTCGACGTACTGCGGCTCATTCTCCGCGCCGGCCGCGCCGTAGTTGGGGTTCTCGATGAGTTCCCGATTCAGGCGATAGACCAACCCTTCCGCGATCCGTTTGGTAAGCGGCAGGCGCAGGCGGGCCGTATCGGTGAAGGCTTCCGCCTGTTCCCGGATGATCGGCTGCTGCAAGACCGGCGGCGCATTCACGGTAGCTGGCAGCACGGTAATCACGTCGGTGGTGATTTCCTGCACCTGCAACTGGCCCGCGCTGAAGAACAGCGCGACCGCATCGCCGGCGTAGATCGCGGGCATGGTGTCGGCGTCTACGGGCACGGCCAGCACTGTCAGATCCGGGTCGGTCAGCGCCACGGCGAGGCGGCGCACCTTGTAGGCGTTCTCGCCGGTGGCAATGGTTTCGCGCAACAGCGGCTCGCCGGTGTGCAGCGGCTCGACGGCCACCACCATGCCGGCAGCCAGCATTGCCTGCCATTCTTCAGCCAGGATATATTTGTCGGCGATTGCGCCGGACACCGATTGGGTGTCTACCGCAACCATCTCCGCCGTCATTTGTGTGTATGGCGGCACGTCAGCCATCACCACCGCCACATCATAGGTGGTGGGCCGCATCAAGAATCCAAACGCCACGACCCCCACAAAGGCCAACCCGGCCAATATCAATCCCAAGATGAACTGTATAGAACGTTTCATTGTTTTTCTCCTAGTTCCAAGTCCTTAGTCCGAAGTCCTGAGTGCTGGGTTCTGGGTTTTGGGTTTTGAGTTCTGGGTTTTGGGTGCTCAGTGCTCATCAGTGCTCAATCTTCAGCACTTAGCACTCAGCACTCAATTCCCTTAACCCTCAACCCATAACCCACAACCCCTAACTCTGCTTCCACCAACTCAAGTTCCAACGCGGCGTCGGGCGCGGCAGCAGTTCGGCGGCTAATGCGGCGCCGGCGGCTTTGAGTTGGCCGCTGACCAGGCGCAGATGCGGGTGGGCGCGCTTGAGTTGCATCTCGTGCCAATGCACGACGACGTTGGCGTTTTCGCCATCGCGGGTGACGCCGAGAGTCACATCGGCCAGTTGCCAGGCCGGTTCCGCCGGGTTCAGCCCGCCGTCAATCACTAGGCTGGTGCGCTGCGCCACTTCGCGGAGCAGGCCCCAGGCGGTGTCCGGCGCAGTTTGACAGCCAAGCGTCCAGAGCAGTACCGGGCGCTGCGCGACGATCTCATCAATGATCTGTGGGCGCGGGCGCCGGGCGAAAATGGCGGCGTCCAGCGGATACATTTTTCGGTCTACGCACCCGCTCAGGCTACCGTCCGCCAGGTCCAGGCCCACGGCTGACCCGCCGGCTTTCAGGATTTCCGTCGCCAGAGTGGTTGCGCCCACCCCGCCGACAATGCCCACGATTAAGATGACCAAATTAGCGACCCTCCACCAATGCCAACAGCTCGTTCTCTTTGAGTGGCGTGGTCACCTGCACCCAGCGCGCATTGAAATTCCCGCGTTCCCGGCCCCCATCAATGAGAATGGCGGTATACGGCGCCACCAGTTCTTCGGTCGGCGTGCCGGGATAGACCATAATGCCCTGGATGGTTTGCGGTTGATCGCTCGGCGTCCCGTCCAGGTACAAAGCCACGTCACCGCGGCGCGGCGCATCAAAAACGATCACGCGCGTCCCACTTTTTACCAGGTCGCGGGCCAGCAGCGCAATGGCGGTCGAGACGCCCACGCCGCCGCGCGCGCCCCACAAGCCGAGGCGCAATGTCGGCGCGCGGCGCGGCAAATTCAGCACCGGCGCTGCTGGTGGGGTCACCGGCGGCGCCGCCGGGGGGCGTTGGACAGCCGGGGACGGGTGCTGCGTTGGCGGTGTACTTAAGGTGGCTTGATAGGCAGTCAACACCTGGTGGGCGTGCGGTGGCGTCGTATAGCGCAACTGCGATACAGCCACATCCGGCAATTCCGGGAAGGACGCCGGCAGCAGCACTACCTGGGCGTCAAACGCCGCGACCCCCTCGGCGACTTTATCGGCCTGCCACACTCCGCCCACGACGCGCACATGGGGAGTGCCTTGAATTTCCGCACAGAGCGCGTCGCCGGCGGCCTCGTCCACGGCGGCCAACAATACTCTCAGTCTGACCGGGGGGTTCGCCATCAATCTAACTCCTGCGGCAACGAAACCAGAAAGCCTTGCGGATAACGCCAGGCCATGCGCACCGGGCTTTGCACGGTAGCGACATCGAACACCAGGGCGGCAGTCACGATAGCGCCCGGCGGAAGGGGAGCGGCCGGCAGCGTGTTGCCACCGCCGGTACGCAGGACAAACTCCGCGTGCAGTGACCGGGGGAATGCCGTGTCGGCGGCATCCAGCAGCACTAATTCACCCACTCCTAATTCCAATGGAGAACGTCCGGTGTTTTGTAGCGTGGCAGTGACCACGACGAAGCTCGTGCCCACGGGCGTCGTAGTAAAAATCTCGGTGGTGATCAATTCCACCCGCTGCGCCCCGGTAATGGTGAGTTGCCCGGCCACTGGCGTGGGTGTCGCCACTACTAACGGCGATGTGGCCCAACCGGACGGCGGCACGCGCGCCGGCGCCAGCCCGGCGCACGCCGCTAACAGTAATCCCACGGCCAATATTCCCAATATGACTAAGCCCCATTTTCCGGATCTCATCCTATTTCCTGCCGCTGGCATCCTGCCGTCTATTTCCTATCTCCTATTTCAGTAGCCCGTCCACTTGCGGCTGTAACGCCGTATGCACCTGTGCCCAGGTTTCCCGCTGTTGTAGGGTCAGGCTGTCTGCGTTCTGGAGTAACATATCCAATTGGCGATCCGTGGGCGGTTCGATGCCCGAAATGTCGGGGAACAACACCGCCACGGGCTTTTGGCGTTCTTCGGATGGTTTGGGCAAGCGTTTCCGCTTGAAAATCCCCGCGCCGACGGGCATATCCAGCAGTTTGTCGAGTACCTGCGTCACGTCGTCCATCGCGCTGCGGCCGGGCCGGATACCGAGGGCTGCGGCGGCGGTCTCGGCGTCCTTCAGAGTATTCACTCCCTGGGCAATGACGATCTTCGCCGAACCGACGATGCCGTCCGGCAAGCCTTCCCAATGTTGCGCGACGGTCAGGGCATACAGCCCGTACTTACGGCCCCGGTCGGCGATGTTGTCCCACAGGCTGGCCGTCTTTTCCACGGCGGCTTCGGCCTCGGTTTTGTCACCGCCGCTCATAATGACGTGCGCTTCTTCAAAGACCAGCAAATGCCGGCGGGGATGCAAGCTGCCTTGTTGCTTGATGGTGGCCTTGTACTGGTTGGCCGCGTGCTGGTACGTCGCCATCCCCAGCAGGCCGATGACGAAAGATTTCAGCATTTCGTCGTCGCCAAAGTCGCCTTCCAAAATGGTGACGCCGTAGGGCCACAGCCACTCGGCGACGTTGATCTGGTCCGGTTGCCCGAAGGCCGCATAGTGCAGGCCGCCGGGAGCGAACTCCTCCATCTTGTCCAGGATGCGTTTCAAAATGCCGGGTGAGATATTGTCCACCTGTTTGTTCTTCACCATTTCTGCGAATACCAGTTGCGCCTGTGCGTAGAGATCAGAAAGCGTGAGCTGCTGCGACTGGCCGGGATAGTGAAACACATCGCGGGACTCGTAGAGCTGGCGCAAGGCGCGCCGCATCAAGGCCACCCCAGTCGCGCCGGTGGCATACGCCAGCGCCCAGCGTTTGGCGACGATGCCGATCCACTCGGCGGGTTCAATGTACGCGCTCGGAATGGCGACGGGATTGAAATGCAGGCCGTGGAAGTTGGGATCGGTCAGGGACATAAAGCGGAACTCGGTGGGCAGTATCAGGTGCGCTAACCGCCGCCACTCGCCGGTGGGGTCGAACACGGTCACGCCCAACGCTGGGCGGCCAGCGGGGACGCAGACCTGCTGCGGCCCGGTCGTGGGCATCGGCAAAGGATCGCCAGTGTCGGTTTCCCGTAAGCGATTGATCACCTGGCTGACCAGGTAGATGGCGCTGTTGGACTTGCCGGAGCCAGACGCACCGACAATGAGCATGTGCATCAGGTCTTGGGGGGATAGGCGGGCCACCAGATCGGTGGTGGCGTCGGTGGTGGGCGAAATCTGCAAGCCCAGTTCAATTTCGCCGGGGCTGCGGTCGAGGCCCAGCACATCGGGCCAACCTTTGAGACTGGCGCTGCTGCCGCCCTTGCCTTCCACGCGCACGGGATGGACGAGCGGCGCGACTTCGTTGCTGGTCATGCCTTGTTGGAACGCAAAGGGATGGAGTGGGTTATTCTCGCGGCGTTCGTCGAAGACAAAGCGGGTCGCGGCGTGCCACAGCGCCGCATCGCCGGTGATGACGGTCACGGGGGTGACGACTTCTTCTTCGCGCCAGGCAGAGACGGCGGCGCCGACGAGGCGTTCCAACGTCAAAGCATCGGGGGCCAGCAACACGGTTTGCACGCGGAAGAAGCCGGTGTCGCGTCCCCGGTTCAGGCGCTGCACCTGCTGGTCCAGCAGATTGGCCAGGGTCTGGTACATCGCGTTGAGCGTCTGGCGGGAAACGCCGAGACCGATGAACAGGCCGGCGCCGGATGGCCCGGCGTAGCCACGCGTGACGGTGGTGGAGGCCCCGGCAAACGAGCCGGTCTCCGCGCCCTGGGAGGCGGCCTGGTTGCGGGCATAGCTGTCGGCAGCGGTCAACTGTTCCTGCTGGGAACGCAGGTCGCCCTGATCGGCGGATTGGCGGTTTTGCCAACCGCTCTGATCCTCGCTACGCCAGCCGGACTCGTTGCGGTCGGTGGTGCGCTGCACGTCGCTGTCGGTGACGATCTGATCTTGTTGGGATAAGTGCCCCTGCCGCTGCCCGGTTTCGTCGTAAGTGCCGGCATAGGATTTCATATACAGTTGGCTGTTCTGGGCCTGTTCGACGGTTTGCTGTTTCCAGTCGCTGTCCTGAGCTACCTGGCTTTGCCAGGTGCGGTCGGTATCGCGGTCGGTGTGGTGCTGATCGCTGTAGTTCTCGCCGTAGTTGTACTGCGTGCTGGTCTGTCGGCTGCCGCTCCCACTGCGCCACTCGGAACCAGACGTGGTTTCGGCGCCGCCCCAGGTGCGGGTAGTGGCGTCCTGACTCTGCCCGGCATTGGCATATTCGCTGTCCTGGTTGTTGTAACCACTGCCATGGCTCATCTCTCCCACGTTCTGCTCGGTGTAGCTGTCGCCGCTACGTTCGGCAGTACTGATCTGGCGCGCATCGCCGTGAGACGCCTGCACCACGGCGCTTTCCTGCACCCCCGATCCCATCGCCACCAGCCCGGCGCTCTCGGATTGGCGCGCCTCGGTTTGGTGGTTGAAATTCGTATCCCGCACGTCGCTCTGCCCGCCAGCGCGGTACTCCTCGGTGGTTTGGCGTCCGGTAACTTCCATCCCGCCAGTGTGATAGTCCGTGTCGCGGCTCTGATCCCCGCCCTCGCTGAAAGTGCGGGTGGTCTCTGACCCTTCACTGCCGCCCCAGGACTTGCTGCTCCCAAAGCTGGCGCCCTCGGCAAAACTGTATTGCTGATTCTCGTTGCGAAAGCCATTCCCGGCGCGGTAGCCTTGGGTGCTTTCATCAATGCGATCGTGGGTCTGTGACTGGCCGGTCTCGGCGGTGTTAGTCTGCCGGTCGCCGGTTTGCTGTACCTGGCGACTGTCCTGGGTGCGCAGCGCCCCCTGGTCTACGCCGGTGAACGACTTGTGCTGGACGTACTGCTCGGCGTAGTCACGTTGTAAGTCCACTTTTTCTTCGGCGTGGGATACGGTGTGCTCCTCGACATGACTGCCGCCGCTGTAGTTGGTATCAGTGTGCCCCGCGTAAGACTCCTGGCTGGCGGCGGTGCGATCCCAGGTGGCGTGCGCCTGCTGGCGGCTCGCGGCGAGTTCTTCCGCCTGCGATTCCAGGACGGTGCGTCGCTCGACGTGGCTGATGCCGGTCGAACGGACGTTCTGCTGCATCACGGCGCTCAGGGGCGTCAATAGCGAACCAGGGCTGATGGAGATGTTCAGGCTGTCGCTGCCCTTGACCTGCGAGGCAAACCGCGAGAGTTCTTCGGCAGTGGCGCGCAGCAAGGCGGTGATTTCCAGGGCGGCATACGGGGCTAAGGTACATTGGATGGCAAACGGTACGTCTTCCAGGCCGGCGACGATGGTTTCCAGTTGTTCCTGGGCGTCGGCGGCGACCAGTTGTCCGATGCCATCGGTGCTCACTGCACCGGAAGTCATCCGGCGCACGGGTTGGCCTAACAAGGCGGCGACGTGGCGACAATTGAGCAGGTGGTAGTAGTAGGCGGTGGCTTCGGGCACGGTCAACGGCGAGATGACAGATTTGCGGTAGCGGCCTTTGAGGGCCGTGACCAGCCGCGCCGAACTGGCTTCGGCCAATGCCGAAGCCGTATCGCGGTCCGGGTGTACGGCGCGCCCGCCGTAGAGTTGTAGCAAGCCCAGGTCGGTCACGTTGGCGAGGGAGTACACGGCGGCGGTGTTGCGGACATCGCGGGGATCGTACAACGTGCTTACCACATCATCGGCCAGGTCCAGGTGCGAGCGCAGCGCCCGCGCCTGGCGGCGCAGGATGCGGAAAAAGTACGGCGCCCACGCCACCCACATCCCATCCGGGGCGCGCGTCACGTAGGCCCGCAGCGTCGTCTGGCCGGGGTCGAGCACCAGGTCAAAGTCAGTCTCAATGCCGTTTGAGTTGGTCAAGGACATCCTCACTGCGGGTGCGCGGGCCAAACAGCGGGCCAGTGCGCTCCCAGAAGATGAAGCGGATCACGTAGACGAGATAGCCCAGGTAGGTGACGCCGGCCAGTCCCAAAGCCCACAACGCAAAGCTGTAGAGCATTGCGCCTTCCGGGTCGGGGGTGTCGGCGGATAAGACGCTCAACACCTTGTAAATTAGCGCCAATGCGGAAGACACGCCGATTAGTCCCAGGACGTACGGCGTGGTTTCACCCTGGTCATTGGGCCGCTGGTAACGTAACAGCGCCGCGACCGGGAAGGCTGTGGCGAGTACCCACTGAAAGCCCGGCGGTAATACCGCGAGGGCTAACAGGTGTAACAGCGTAATGACAATGAAGCGCGCGTCCATCTTCTCCTGGTTTAAAATCAAAAAAAGGGAGTGGCAGCCTGACCTGTGATCAGCTACCACTCCCCCTTAATTCCCAACATTGGCAAACAAAAAGGGGGAGATGCAAGGTTATTGCATCTCCCCCTTCATTCCCGATTGGGCGAGCACAGCGGCGAAACTCTGCGCTCCTGACTGATCTTGCCGAAGCAAGACTCCCTGCCCTTTACGGCGGCGGGACCTCCGTAGCGATATTTAACTGGTTTATGACTTAACTGCGAACCAGGGTTATATTAACACAAACCGAAAAATATGTCAAGCAAGTGGGCGCTTGTCGCCTGTAGCGGCGCTTGTACGCAGTCAGTAACGCTGAGTTTATCATAACCAGTATTATCCTCAGAAAACACTGTGTTACGTTGGTGAATCCATATTAACAGCCAACGCCTCTTGCTCACCTACTGCGCCATGTTGTAGCATTGCATGACGTAATGCCTCTAGATCGGGCGCTACGCGCATTTCTAAAAGTTGTTGACGTTGTTGCATGTCGAGGGGACGCAGTTTTTGCTCGGCCAACACCAGGGCTGTCAGACGATCTAACACCGTCTCATCCATTTGCCGGTAGGCGGGAGTTCCCCCCAAGTCTTCCACCCACTGATAAGCATTTTGCGCTATCCGCAAGCCAGCGGGATCAGGATCACACCAAATCCAGGTAACTAACCCAGGATTCGCAGAGAATACGATGTGTAGGAAGTTGCCCAATGCACTACTTTCTCCGCGTTCAAAGTGCGTTTCCCCGTGCAGACAAACCAGAGTTATAGACTGCCCCTGCCAGCGTCGCAGCAGTTCCCACATCGGGTATGGGTTCTCCACCAG
This sequence comes from Chloroflexota bacterium, assembly GCA_029555965.1. GTDB lineage: Bacteria > Chloroflexota > Anaerolineae > B4-G1 > SLSP01 > JAKQHY01. Next base: position 49,173 of record JAKQHY010000136.1, read on the forward strand.
CAACAAACGTTCCCCCACACTTGTCAATTGCAAGCATTCTACATCCCATGGCCAGAGATAATAACCTGGCGGTATCCAACGTGGTCCCAGGGTGGCTCCTGGATAATAACCAGTCAGGTAACCTCCCACACGGACAATGTTACCCGTGTCGCGGTCGGCCGCGTCGGCCTGGACCCAGCAGTCCCCGCGTTCCAATCCCAGGCGATTGACAAGTTGTTCTTGGGTTAAACTGCGCCAGTTGTCGAGCCGATGAGAGTCGCCAAATGCCAAGTGTGCCAAAGTCCGCAGTCCTAGCGGGCCATACGCGGCGACGGCAGCCCTACAGCGAGCTTGATCTTCTACATTGATAATATCGGACGGAGAAGAATCACGCGGCGCCAAATCGGTTGGGCCATAACGACGTAAAAAATCTTCCAGTTGGGGCGCTTCGATACACCGCGTGATCCATCTCAGTTGCGTTTTGCTTTTGGAGTCTTCCCACCTCACTGCAACCCAGTCTTTTAACTCTTCCAATCCGGCGTGGAAGAATTCACGGTCGGCATAGGGGGTAGTATATTCTGGACATAAGCTGGGTTGGAGGCGCACGCGTTGCTGTTGCGTGAGTTTCCATAGCACTATCCAGAACTCACGCGATTGTAAATTCCACCAAGCAGAGGGTTTGTTCATAGGCTCTCCCGATAAATAGGGGTTTGGCGATTTTAATTGCATCCTGTAGGATGCAATTATGGAATGAGGGTTGGTGGCCTTCAACTACAACCGGCTTACATACTGCGGCGTATAGTCTTCATGAAAACGCGCTTTGATGTAGCGCGCTCCATCGGAGGCACGCAATACGTAGACCGTACCGCCCATTACCTCACTCAAGGCAGTATTGCCTGTCGGTGTGACGATTAAGGGCTGTAAGCCCAAGTCAAGCATCAAGCGCACCCCCTCAGTACCCACAATCGGGGCTTTGCTGAACCCTTCATCAAACGCCAGGATGCGCGGGCGGTCAGGAACATCGCCATAGACTTCAGCCATCGCCGCAATAAGCACGATATAGTTGGGTAACTGTTGCTCACCGCCGCTACCGGCCGCGATGTGCTGCGTGAGATTATGCCATCGCACGCCATCTTCAATGCCTTGATATTCCACTTGAAAATCATAGTAAAGCGCCGGTTCTAACAGGATTTCACGTACGCGCAATTCCTCTGCCGACAACTCGCTTTCTTCTTTAGCCAGAAAAGCCGCCAACTGGTCTAAAACCGCGCCGTGGTCGCGGCGTAAATATTCCAACAGCATAGATTCCAATGCGCCGTAATTTCGGATGGCTTCCTGGTACGTCGCTAAAAGCTCTCTAACTTGCCGCACTAAGATAGGATTGTCTTCACGGAACTGTGGCGGCGCAAACCGATAGCGACGCGAACCAAGTGGCACCTCCTGGATCGCGCGATTCAGGTTTTTGATCGCGCGGTTATGCGCGTTCGTTAAATTTAACACCCGATCCACGAAATGCCGTACCAGGGCCGCATCTGCGCGTTGCTGGCTTTCATGGAGTTGAACCCGTAGTTGAGGCAATTCTTGCTCCTTGAAGGTAGTGTAAGCCTGCCAGCAAATTGCAATTTGTGTTTCTACGTTTTCAGTAGCAGAAGGGGGGTACTGTTCACTTATATACGCTGTAACCTGAGCAGTGAACAGCCTGTACAGGGTATGGGCTTCGTTTTCAGTCATAGTGACGGTACTGGATAGACGCGCGATGAGTTCTTCAAGTGTACTTTCTTGCGATTGGTATGTCTGATACGTCGTTTGCCAATCCACCAGACACTTATCTACTTCAGCTTGCTGCACAGTGAGGCTCATTTCCTGAGCAGCGATTTCGGCAACTGTCTGTGCCAAGCGTTGTTGGAACTGATCCAACCGCTCCTGAATTTGTGCCTGGTCCTTAGCCGCATTTTCGCGGGCATTCCATAATGTTTGTAAAGGATTTTGATCAATGAACAGAGACCCTTGAGGTTGCGCTGCAATGGCTACCTGGATGGCTTGTAAATCTGCCTGAATTCGTTCCTGCTCGCGCAACACCTGCACATCACAGATAGCCGTAAAATCCTGCGTCAAACTCTCCAGTGCGGTTTGGTAGCGTTTCACGACTTGGGCTTCTTGGGTAAGTGTTTGAAGTTCCTGAGCCAATTCCGCAATACGCGCCTGACGTTCTTGCTGCTGGGCCACACGCGCCAGTTGCCCAAATACGCATTTGTGTGGTGCTAACGGCGCGTGCCGATAGAGTGTACCTCCGGAAATTTGTAACCCCCGACTGACCACGCGGCTCGCTCGCTCGGCGACTGCGGCGCTTTCATCGGGCTCCCAACGCCATTGACCGAGATGCAAATTGAGCAAACCACGCGCCAAGGAGTTTGCCGTCTGAATTAACTCGGCCATACTCCCTGGTGGTACTCGCTGATATTTTTCAACATCAGAAGGACGTACCAGGTGAATATTCTCAGTTTGATCCCGTGGCAAGTCCCGGTAGATTTGCTGGCAACGCTCAAAGTCTGTCTCTGGCGGAATCAGTGTCCAACGCCGGGCGCCCAACAACCCTTCAAGCATTCCCTGGGCCACGCTGTCCAGTGCCGTGGTAGGTTCTACCAGATCGGCCAGGATTGTAATATTGGCAATATGCCCCTGCTCTTCCAGTTGTGTTTTTACATATTCTGCGGCACGTTGTTCCGGTAGTGCCGGACGGCACTCGGCGATTTCACGGCGCAGTTGCTGCAACACGGTTTCGCTGTGAGCAATTTGTTCAGCGAGTTTGTTCTCGACGACAGCCAGCCAGCGCTGTAAAGCATTTTGCGCCGGCCAAATTGAAGTATTCAGCGTAATAATTGCATCCTGTAGGATGCAATTATGGACGATGAACTCTTGCCAGTCGCCCGGCACCGCCAGGTCCAGAGCTACTGCCAGAGTAGCCATAACGTTCTGCCATGTTTCCTCAAAGTACCGCAGTTGTGCTAAAGCTCGCTGGGAAGCTTCCAACCGCGCGATTACTTGCTGTAACTCACGTTTGAGTTGCCGTTGTTCACTCAATAATCCACTAAAGGACTGCGCAGCATCTTGGGCGCGCTCATGAGCAAGACGGGCTTGTTGATAAGCTGTGGTGCAGTGTTGGACTTGTTCTTTCAGATCGTTCAATTGTTGCAGTTCAGCCGCGTAGTGGTTTTTAGCGGTCGCCAACTCTGCTCGTGCATGTTCCAATTTGGCTTGGTGGAGGCAGGCAGCAAAAACCGCGTGTTCGTGCTGCTTGTTTTGGTACTGTTTATGAGCATCTATCACAGCTTCCAGTTTTTTCAACTGCTGTTCAGCCTGTTCGCAACGCACCTGCGCCTGTTGCACCTCATGTACATAGGTGCGCAGCGGTGTCACCTCAATAACTTCACATCCGATTACCAAATCCCGTACTACGCGCGTCAAGTTACTGGTATCAATGTTGCCCAGCGCGCGGGTTAGAATCTCGAACCAACGTTCAGACAAATTCCCGAGCTTCTGGGCTAATTTTTGCCGATACTCGGTGGCGCTAGACAGTAAATTCCAGACACCGGGTGCTTGAGTGTGATTCAGATGTTCGCGCAGCTCTTTGAGTTTATACATTTGGTAGGCGTCGCCTTCGACCGCATACCCCACCAATTCCAAAGATAAGGCACTATCCACCAACAGAAAATTCGCTCTGATTGTGGTGGGGTTGTAATCCCACACGACGCCACACACGAATCGTTTGCCGGTTTTAATATGAGTCCATTCCATCAATACATGGGCTTGCCCGGTATCGGTGCGTTGCGGTTGGCCGTTCTTGTGCCAGCGAATGTAAGTAGTGACGTGGCGGCTGCTACCTGGGCCGGCCATCGCATTAAAGCGAATTTTGGTTTCGTCGCCCACCAATGCATATAGCCAACCGTCTAATAGTGTGGTTTTCCCCACACCGGTATCTCCTGAGATGTGCAGGGGTTGGCCCAAAGGGATGTCAATCCGGTGCATTTTAAACTCATGCCAGTTGTAGTACTGAATAGCTGTTAACCAGTAGCCGGTTTTATTCGTCGTTTTCAGATTCATCGGCGGTCCCTCCCAATGGTTGTTGGCGCAGCGCTTCCATCCGCTCTACGCTCAGGACAATCGCTAAAAACGGAAGAATGGTGATGTAGGTATCACCAGAACGGGGATTGTCCTGGTAAGTCACTAGCTTGCAACGTTTGAGTGTGTTTAGAATTTCCACCAGGCGGCTGCGGGAGAGGTTCTCTAACCGGCGCCGACAGCGTCGTTCTAGATCATGTATTTCTATTCCGGCAACCATCTGACCTTGCTGGCGCTGAACCTCCAATTCTTCGCGCAACGCCAATAGCACCACCAGGTTAGCATAACCCCGAATACGGATTAGCCCTTCGTTTTCCGCGTTGACCCAATACATTACCCGCTCTTCCACCCTCAACTCGGCATTCATCATGCTGAAGAAAAAATTTGCCGGTATCGGATGGGTCTGAATGGCTAAAAAGTGTTCCCGGTCGGTAGGTAGATCCAACTGCAAACTACCTTCGCGCACTAACTTGGACAACCCGGCATGCAGGCGCCCTTGTTCCGTCGGACTGAGATCCGTATAACCTGGCAAAGAATAGATTGACATATTCCTCAAATTGCATCCTGTGGGATGCAATTAGCTGGGCGACCAGGTTCACGGCGCTGACTAAGCCACTGCTCAATAGCTACCCCTGTAGTTAGTAACAGTGAGCGTCCGACGCGATACGTTAATAGCTGATTGCGTCGCGCGGCGGCTTGCAATGTACGAAACTTGATATGGTACTTCAAACTCGCGTAGGAAAGGGTGATAGCTTCTTCTTGATGCCCATCCAGAGTTTCTAATAGTAATCGCGTAAACATAGAACCTCCGTCACTCAGCCTGTCGAATCACCACAGCGCTGGCTGAAATCAATGTGTTTCCCACCTCAGCTGGCAGAGTGATCACATTCGTAGCCAGTTCGGTAAATTCCACCCTAAATGGGAACGGTAATGAGCGCGAAGCCGCGAATTCCAACAAACGCACCAGCATGTACGCATCGTAGGAAGTGGTGCCTAATAGGTCACCGACCGCCATGACTTCGCGTCCTTCAAACAACTGCATAAAGTGGGCTGCAACTTCTCTGGCTGTTGGTGGTTCAATTTGGTATAAAAGCATTTCCAAATCGGGAGGCAATGTGATCAGGTTTACCGGTCCCGAGATTTGCGCTTCGGTAGTCAGAGCCCCAATGACAGATTCCGGACTCACAGACAAAGCACGGTTTTCCAGCGCAATCCCGGCTTTATCGTATTCTGGCCGCCGTGGAAAATGCATGTAGAGTTCGGCGGCCAGTGTCAGGATTTTTCCGGCAGCCGGTTCGCCAAACAACGCTTGACTTCTACGCCCAAAGGCGATCCAAACTTCGCTGACAATGCGGTCCAGGCGCTCCATCAAAGCTCGTAATATTCCCAGATGGTTTTCGATACTGCGCAAGAGCTGTGTCAGATGCTCTTCCTCTAATGCTGGGCTGAGTATCTCCGAGGTTTCCTGGTGTATGGCGTTGGCGGCAATCTGGGGCGTTTGGAACAAAAGATCATCCAGAACATTTTTCAAAGGATCATACCAGCGTTCAGGGGAGTGGCCGCACTTGAGTGCGTGGTAACGGGCTTCCAACACTTTGTAGGTCTCCATCCAGGCAGGTAAGGCGTTTCCAGAGAAATAATCATCCCCAAAGCGGCGGTGGGACAGGGACGATTTTCACGAACCATTGGCCCAAGTTCGGCAAACGTTCCAAGCGTTTTTCTAACTCCGCCATGGCTTTCTTCGTTAACTTGACGCCTTTCTCATAGGTCTTCTGCACCAAGGTCACGACGGGGTGTCGTCCCTTCCAGGTCATCGTCCGGGCAAACTGGAGCACGGTATCCACGGTGTCCAGCAAACTCCCATTCCAATGCTGTTCCAGGACGCCCCAGACGCGCTCAATGGGATTGTATTTGCTGTGGTACGGTGGGTAATAGGCCAACTGAAGGGTGAGTTGCGCTTGATCCGCGAAGGCGGTTAGGCGGTGCATAAACTGAGTACTCCGGCTGTGGTTTTGCGGCCCATTGTCTTGATTGATGAGCCACATGGTGACTTGCGGGAAACGGGCGCGCTGCGCGGCCCAGAAATCCTGGAGACAATCCACGATGAAATCGGCGGTCACGGCGGAGGGGGTGAAGTACAAATACAACTCATTGTAGTCGGGCAAGAAGATGCCCCACGGCGTCACAGTTTGGTCGGGGCGGAAATCGTGATCCAAGGCACGGACCGGCAGGCGCGTCTGCCCATGCCGGGAGAAAGGCCCCACGGCAATGGTGGCTTTGGCATCCAACGACAGCCGCAAGATGTGCGGATCTGCTTGCGCGGCGGTATGGAGGTGGGTCAACTGCGCGAAAATGGCATCCGTCTCCAGGCGCTTCTTCTTGGGACGGCTTTTCTGCACCGTGTGCAGGCGATAGTCCAATTGGTTAGTCTTGACGCGCAGGGTTTCCGCACTGGGCAAGGTCTCGGCGCGATAGCCCTTCTGTTGCTCCAACTGGCGCCCAATCTCGGCCGCGGTCAGCCGTGTATACAAGTGCGTCGTGGTAAAGGTCGAATCCGTCTGACTCTGCGCATCCGCAATCGCCCGAATGTCCGTTAACAAGTCCGGCAACCGCTCTTCCGCCCGGTGCCGCCCCCGGGCGGCGAAGTCGTCGACACAGGCCACGCCACTGGCCAATTCGTGCTGCCCTTTCCGCACCGTGCCGCGGTTCCACCCGAATTCGGTTTCCGCCCGGCGTTGTCCACCTTTGCCGAGGATCTGAACTACGCCCGCCATAAACACGCGCCGCGCACTGCCCGTCAGCGCCGTCTCCGTCCGCATGAAGAGTTGCTTGAGTTCTGTGCTCAGTTCCATACCGTTCCTCCCGGTCATCATGGGAGAGAGTGTACCCGATTTTGGGATGATTTAAATTCTGGAAACGCCTAATGAAGTGATAAGCAAGGTTTGGTCACGTAACACTCGTAACTCTTGCAGAAAAGCACGTAAGCTGCCGACTACTTCCTGGATTTGACGCTGTGCGACCGCAATTGCCATGTGGCGGGGGTAACGGTCGGTGGTTAAGGTTTGGTAGACCTGCCAGATTTGCGCTTCAGTGATCGTGGGATCAAAATTCAACAGGGTCACTAAAGCCTGTAAAAGTATTTCACCGGCCAGGGTAAATTCTAGTACTATGTAACTCGACAATGTTAGATTAGGTTTGAGTTCGCTGGCTGCGTTGGGCTTTCAGGCGACAGCGAGTAGAGCGGGAGCGTTTGACCAAATGTTTGACCACCAAACGAGCGGCTTGTTTTTGCGACAACTGCGGCAGAGGCATCACCGCCTGCAACAGTTCGCGCACATTGGCGACAGACAAGGAAGGCAAAACCGTCAGTTCCATTTGGTGCGCCAATTGGGGGTCTTGAGGGTGGGTGCGCCCCCACTCGTACTTGGTTTGGGCGATGAACCACGTCGCCAGAATGGTCAAAGCCAGTTGAGGCTCCCAGGCCCGGTACTTTTGCGCCTGAAATTCATCCCACCCGGTTTCAGATTTGGCGTCCTGATTGGCGCGTTCGACGAAATGGCGCACGCACTTCAGCCAGGCCAGGCGCGCATGAGCGGTGTTGGCGGGCGCGTTGCTCAAAGCATACGTATAGCGTTTGCCATATTCATGCCGGATGACCAGCCATTCTTCAGTCAGTTCAGCATCCCGGAGCGTCCACACCCGGCGCATGGCAAACGGGTCATCCAAGAGGCCGCGTTCGGTGGGGCGCACCTCAAAACGTGCCCAGCGGGTATCGGGATGCGCAACGATTTGCCGGACGGCGATTGGTTTCTCGGCACTCAAGACTTGCGGGCGCGTGCAGGGGCGTCCGGGCTTGTCAGGGTCCGCCAGGGGCAGCCCAAAATCAGGTTGGGTCAGGTAAACCTGGGTGTCTTCGGGGATTTCAGCCATGTAGAGCATCCCCGCCTGATCCATCTGGTGACGCAACCAACCACTGCGGCCATACAAGTCATCCATCGCCACCGCCGCAAAGGGCACGGTGGCCCGTTGCAACATGCGCCAACCCAACTCAATCTTAGTCGCAAACTCCCGCTTTTCCGGCACACCCACCCGCTGCCGTTCCGCGGCCATCTCCGGGGTGAACCAGTGTCGCGGCAAATACAACTCGCCATCCACCCAGGTCCATACGGGCGCTTGGTAGTAAGCCAAAAACACACCAACCTGGCTCATCTCCACTTTCCCCAAGCGCCCATTGTGTTGCCGCCCGGCCCCGGCGCTTTTGTCTCCCGCTTTCTCGTCGGCACTTTCGTCCAACAACAACACGCCGCCTTGCGCCAAGCCCGGGGTCTGCGTGATCTCAGCTTGCACCTGCCCGATCACTGTCTGCGCTTCCCATGGCGAATCCGACATAAACTGTTGCAAGTTCTGCCCATCCCCGTCAGGGGCGTTGACCCGCCGATCAATATTGGCAAAGTTGCGCTTGGTGTTCAGCAGCAAAAGCCCTTTCAGGTAAGTCCAGGCGTGTTTAGCCACATCGCGCGTGGTGGTCTTGAAGCAGTGGCGATAACGTTCCCAGCAACGTTGCAAACGGTCTCCCAAATCGGCTATCGCTTCCTCGGACAGTCCCCAACGGTGAGGCGCCTCAAGGTCTCGCGGCGTTTCGTCATTCATTGATATCATCCTCCTTTCATCAAGATTGGAATGAATGATACCCGATACCTGAGTTTAGAACAACCGTGCTAATTTAACATTGTCGAGGTAATCACCCTCTTCGCTGTGTCGTGGTTGTAACCAACGCGCCTTCTCCAAGCGCCGGAGCAATTTGCTTCCTACCCCAATGCTGGCATCCGCTTCATAATCGTGGTCCGCAAATTCATCTTCTGGTAAAGATGTCAGGCCCGATTTCTTGAAAACCTGTTCGGCAAGCTGTTTACCACGCTCCCGTTCCAATCCCAGGGCGGCATATTGCAACCCGTGTTCGTACAAGTTCAATAAAACTTCCAGGTAGATCGGATACAGTTCTGGAGAACGTCCACTTCCCAGCAAAGAGAACAAGGAACGCGGTAGAATTTCATTCCAATCGTGCATTATTGCCCCTTAGTGCCTGTGTTTACATTAACCACTCGCTCAAATTGGGCATTTGACAAAAAAATCAGAATAATCCTAGCTGGCCAGGGGGTATAGGTGATGAAACATTGAAAACTGCATAAACCTTGCCTTTGTAGTAAAAGGCTTCACATTCACATTTCCACTCCCGGTTTCCACTACGGAAGAGGATGGGAGCCACATCCTTGATCATGCATTGTGTTTCGTAAGCCAGGGATATCACATGGTCAGACGGGACTGGCACAAAACGCCCGATAGCATATTTCGTAGAAGGTGAGCGCGCGGCGTAGAGTACATACAATTGTGGTCTTTGGGGTGTGGATGAAATAAAAGCGGTTTGTGGGGTGGGTTTTCGCGGTGGTTCTCCCCACTCACAGACCACCACAAAACATTGATGTGTGGCGCAGTGGGCTAATTGGATGGCAATGGCCGGTTTAGATGCTGGACACAAGGATTCCAAATCCTCAATAAGGCGTATGCTGAACCCTCTTTGATCGATTAATTCACGGATGGTAACGGCCGGCATTAAAAATTCAGCAGCGCCCATATTGCAATACTGTTCGATTACGGTATCAAAACACTGGTCATCAGTAGCTGCATACTCGTGCAAGAATGAGTATAGTGAGTCATCTGTGCGTAGCAGATGGTGGGCAATTTCATGGAAAAAGGTGAAATTGCGGCGCTCTGGATCGCCAATCGCCGAGTTTATCACGATACAGGGTGGGGTGCCAGGTATATATTGTCCTTCATCTCCAAGTGGTAGGCCCGTTTCTTTAATCACAATGCCCAAATGATTGGCTATGGGGTGTTCTCCGCCAGTGTACGGTGGCATCTCAGTCAACCCTGCTGCCGCCTGGGTACATCGTACCAAGTCACGAATTCGTTGGCGAGCTGCTTGTTCGGTGTATAGTTGCATCTTCATTCAGCGACCAAGTATGGTCTTTAATGAGTAATAGTATTGCAACCAGTCTTCTTTGGTTGTGGCAGGCCGGGTAGCACGGCGTTCTATCTTTAACAGCAAGTCCACCAACTCTGGCTCAATCTCGGTATCTCGGAGAAATTCATCAAAACCAGGTGGATACGCCTGCCCCGAGGCAAGGGCATCACCGTCCATATTATCCAGCATATCATTGAGGGGCACTTGATAACAATTGGATAATTTTTCTAAGGTATCTAAAGAGGGCTGTGTACGCCCCCTTTCAATATCCGATAAGAATGATACCGATAGCCCTGTCTGGTTTCCCACTTCTGCTAGAGTATAGGCTTTCTTTTTTCGGATAACCCGCAATCTCGCTCCCAGCATTTTTACCTTCTTTATCCTTCAGGATTTGAGTGATGACTTACCCACTCATCTTAAATTATAACTGACGAGAATTTTTCTGTCAATACGTAATAAGCACTTTAATTACGCCTTGACAGTAATCATGTATTGTGGTACGATTACGTTTAGAGCGTAAAAAGCCCAATCTTTTCTGAAGAATCTAATAGGGGGGGAAGTGAAACTACAGTTTGATTTGGAATGTCCCAATTGTCATCGAGAGTTTAAGCAAGCGGTGGCCGAAATACGTCCTGGCACTTCTCGGCACTGTCCTTATTGCGATGCGGAGATTAGATTCACTGGCGATGATGGGCGTCAGGCGCAACAAGCAGTTGATAACTTGACGCGCACCCTCAAGAAATTGTCGGGCAAGATCGGATAGGTGGTTATGGAGAGTGCTGTTGAAAGTCTCAAACCAGTAGATTTTCTGATAGTGACAGCCCTACAAGAGGAACGAGAAGCTGTACTCCAGCAACTTGAACCGTTTGAACCAGTGCGGGGAGGTGAATCACCTATCTATTACTTTTGTACACTTCCCGCCGCTCACAATGTGTACAAAATTGCCATCATGCAACTGCCTCAGATGGGCAATGTCACAGCTGCTGTTGATGTCACGCAAGCCATTGCGGAGCTAAACCCTGCCTGTGTACTGATGGTGGGGATTGCGGCTGGTATCCGGGGTAAGGTCGACCTCGGCGATGTGATTATTGCTACCCAGCTTATCTACTATGAACAGGGAAGGATAATACCCAAAGAACTTGAGATTCGCCCTCTTACTATTCCTGCCGACGTTGTTTTGTTGCACAGCGTAGAGAATTACAGTGCAGACGAGTGTTGGAATGACACGCTGTGTGAACATACTCCCAATTCAAGAGGAATCCCAACCATCCACTTTGGGCCTTTTGCGGTCGGTGAAAAAGTCGTGGCAGCTGGTAGCTATGTCGTTAATTTGGTGAAATTACATCCCAAGTTAATCGGCGTCGAGATGGAGTCATACGGGGTGGCGGCAGCCGCGGCATCTGCTTTTAGCCGCCCCCGCTTTTTAGCGATCCGTGGGGTGAGTGATTTTGCAGATGAACAAAAGAGCGATGAGTATCGCCAATATGCAACCACGGCCGCGGCAACTTTCGCTATCAGTTTTTTAAGTTCGGGGATCATTCCCCCAAGCATTATCCATACTGCGGCTTCTCCAAAAGTCGGTACGCTGATCGCTATTCGGCACTTGTCAATGGAGCATATTCCCTCACATACTATCGTCGCATCGCTACCCCCAAAGTTTGCGAGTTTAGATGTCACTGAAATCCTGATCAATCAGACTGACTTGTACATAGAGGACCGACTGTCCGATCCACTTGCTGCTGTGCGGCGTCAAACATTGCTGGCATCCCACCTGGATGATCTGCTCAATGCTTACCCGGCGACTCCTGTAGCCTACTTCGGAATTGCACACATCCCATTGTTATTCTATTTGGGATATAGTTTGACTACCAAACGTCAATTACACCTCTTTGAATTTGACCGGTATGCCAGCCGGTGGAACTACTTGCACGGAAAGCAAAGAGGCCCACGATTACAACTAGAGGGAATGCCGGCTCTGCCGATTAATGAAGCTGGCGACGTGCTGATCCGCGTCAGTATCACGCACACAATCAGGTTGCCGGAAGTGTCCGAAATCATACCCTCACCAATAGTCTCTGTGCATCTTTACCTCGAGCCTCCCAAACGCGACGCAGTGGTTAGTGAATATCAGCTTCATAATTATGGTATCCAGTTTCGCCAGATGCTTGACGATGTTCACGAGCTTTTACCTAATCGGAGATGTACCCACATTTTTTATGCTGGTCCAGCATCTCTGGCCGTTTACTTTGGTCAGCTGATTAGCCATACTGTTGACCGTGACATTGTAGTTTATAACTATACAGCTAAAGATTCTCCCGGATATTCTTGGGGATTGGAGATTACTGCCTCTTCAGAGGCGTCAGGTTTTTTGATAAGGTATCGAAAGTAAGCAGGGAGAGAGGACAGAGAAAATGTGGAACATGCACACACAACTCAACCAATTCTATGATCAACATATTCGATTGGGTCAGGAACGGCAGATTCTAGCTGAACATCGGGATGCTAATATAGCTCGCCTCAAAGCCGGCCTGGAAAAACTCGACTACTCAAGTCACTTTGAGTATCGTAATCAGGGCAGTTACGCAATGCATACTCTTAATCAGCACCCTAAGAAAGACTACGACATTGACATTGCCATTATTTTTTCCAGGGATGATTTGCCAGGCAGCGCCTTGGATACCCGGAAGCGGATTGAACAGGCGATGCTTGAAAGTGGCGATATTTTTAGCCACCCTCCTGAAGCCAAGACTAATGCTGTGCGAGTCTATTATGCTGAAGGACATCATGTTGATCTGGCAATCTACCGCTGGTATGCAGATAACCTTGGCAATCCTGTTTACGAACATGCCGGCGGCGAGTGGTCTTGCCGCAATCCAATGGCAATCACCGACTGGTTCAACACTACTGTGCGTGAGCGTAGTCCATCTAAAGACTTGGGCGCAAGCGTTGCCGGAAATCAGATGCGGCGAGTGGTGCGCTGGCTAAAAGCTTTTGCCAAATCCCGCGAGCATTGGAACTTGCCAGGCGGCTTGATCATCTCGACCCTTGTCGCCGAGTGTTACCGGCCCAACTTTTATAGAGATGATATTTGTCTTTGTGACACCATAGTAGCAGTTCATGACCGCCTTTGCTTAAATGAAGGTGTGGAGAACCCGATGGATGCTTCACAAACACTAACATACCGGCCTGTGGACCGTGGGCGGGTTCACCGCTTTAAGGAAAATTTGGAAAGGGCTATCGCTGAACTGTCGATATTGTATCGCTCTGATTGCACTGAGGAACAAGCGTTGAAAGCCTGGTGGTGGGTTTTCCAACATTCTTTTTGGGACACTAGTGAAAGTAGCGATGAACGCGGTAAACGGCTAGGGGAGGCTGCACGTATCGGTTCTGTTTTTATCACACCGATGGGTGGGGTTACTACCACAGAACCGATAGGGCATCACGTAAAAGCACCAATCTCGCGCTTTTATGGACAGGAAGAGTGATGGGCAAAACCCTGTCTCCTCGCCAACCGTTGACCATTGGTCAGCAAATTGCGGAGATGGAGCGGCACTTTCCATCATTCAAGTATAGTCGGCCACACAACCTGGCCACCTGGAATGGTTCATTACAACCTATCGAAACCTCGCCAGTATATACCATCAAAATCACATATCCATTTGCCGGACGCTATTCTCTATCCCCAAGCGTGTGGATTGTATCACCCGAAATACATTCAAATGCCCCGCATCGTTACGCGGATAAATCCCTGTGTTTATACTTCCCACCAGAAAGAAGTTGGACACCAACACGGTTTATTGCTTTGACTATTGTCCCTTGGGCTGCATTATGGCTGGCATTTTATGAAATTTGGCTCGACACCAATCATTGGTACGGACCGGAAGCACTACATACAGGTGCAAAGTAACCATTTAAGGATGTATTAAGGTAGCAAACGGCAATAATAGTGTTGTCAAGAAGACTAAGGGGATGGTTCACAAATAGGTTGACACATTAACAACTGAATAGACTTGCCAGGGACCTCCAAATCTGGGAAGATTAGGTTGTCTAAGACCTTCAACCCAGAAGAGGAGGCCCCCTATGGCATATTATCGTACATCTGAACTGGATTTGTCAACTCGTACCGCTTTGGCTATCGAGATGCTCCAGCCCCTTCCCGCGCGGGAGTGGGGACGCGCAACCGAACTAGCGCGCCGCTACCATGTGTCTCGCCAATGGCGGTATCAGTTGCGTGAGCGGGCGCTCGACGCGTTGCGTGAATCCCTCACCCCACGTCAGCCTGGGTCTCAGCCACGGGCGCAGCCCTTGTGCATCGACCAGGAGCATGCCATCGCCGTGCTGCCCTTGCTCAAAGGTACGGTTCGGGATATTCAACAAGGGCTGCATGGGTGGTTCGGCGTTCATCGCTCGCTAGGCTATATCAGCGAGACACTCACCGCCATTGGGCAACAGGCAGAAGCCCGCAATCGCGGGCTGGCTGTGCCACTCCCCATCCTGGGAGAAGCCGACGAGATCTTTCAAGGGCAGCAGCCTTGTCTCACCTTGGTCGATGGCCGTTCGTTCCTGGTATTGAACTTAACGCCGGCGCAATCGCGGGACGGCACGAGCTGGGGGGTGACGTATCTGGACCTCGTCGAGCGCGGCATCCAATTCCACGACTTGGCTTGTGATGGCGGTACGGGACTGCGGGCGGGTGTGAAAGAGGCCGAATTGGCTATTCCCTTACGCCCAGACTTGTTTCACATCCTGCAAGCTGCCCATCGTCTGACCCGCCACCTAGAAGGTGCCGCTTACCAGGCGATGGAGAACACAGAACGAGCCCAGCGGGCGGAGTTGGAAGCCCAAGGCCGCATTCGGCGGCGGGGGCGCCGGCTCAAAATCCAGGTGCCGTTGCCGCAAGCCCAGCGCACAGAAACCGCGGCCATCGCGCTCTTTGACAATTGGTGCTGGCTGCTCCAGGAAATCCGTCAAGCCCTGGAGCCACTCACCCCCGCCGGGGACATAGTCTCGTGCGCGGCAGCGCAAGCTACCCTAGAAACGGCGGTCGCGTTGCTCCAGGAACTGGGCTGTGTCGCTATCAGTGCCTTCGCCAACGATATTCAGGAAAAGATCCCTGCGTTACTGGCACCCTTAGCATGGCTAGAGCAACAACTCAAGCCGATCCTCGCTGTTTTGGAGGAGGACACGGCCGCCTTCATTATCTGGGCCTGGCAGCAGCGTCATGCCTTAGCCCTCGACCCGGCCGTTGACTTTCCAGAGCAGCTCTGCGCAGTGGCCTGCACCGTATGGCAGACCCTGGAATTATTCCATCGCTCTTCCAGTTTGGCAGAATCCTTGCATAGTTGGCTGCGGCCTTACCTGCAAATCCATCGGGGCATGCCCCAGTGGTTACTGCCTTTACTGCAACTCTTCTGGAATCATCACACGTTCGAGCGGGGCAAACGCGCGGGAAACAGCCCGGTAGAACTAGCCGGAGTGGAAAATGCCCTTCCCTTGATGGAGGTGTGGGCACAGTTGCTTGAGCCGCGCTCGATCGCCCAGCCTGCGTAAATTTTCAAGGTGCAAAAAAGTGTCAACCTATCTTATGCCGTAATTGAACCATCCCAGACTAAGGGTCTGTAAAAATATAACTTCTCGGACGGCTTAAGCGAGGGTGGAAGTGCGGAGCGAAATGATGCAATTCCACTGCGGACAAACCTCGTGGCAGCGGATCGCCAGGACAGCTGTCTCCGCGTCAGGTATCTTAACATCTGTCTCATAAGTCTGAGTGACCAAGTGGGTATTCCCTTTATCCATGGTGGACAGTTTAGAGCATGAGCAAAAGCTGGTAGAAGATACGTGTCAACTCAAATGGTGATCTCAGCCAAGAAAGAAGCGAGAAATTACAGGTAGTTAGACCTGGCATTTCATGTGGCCGGCACGGGATATTTTGCGACGCTTTCCACCCACGATAAACGGCCCAAAACCGGATGTTTTGGGCCGTTTAGAGGGTGTGTTACGTCGTACAAACGGCCTTGTGGGGTGTGGTTGAGGGTGTTTTGATACAAGAAAACGTAGACCGAAGTCTCAACTTTCCAAAAGCACTCTGTTGGTGTAGAGATGGATTTAAATGCGCGCCCCCAAACAATGCAATCTCTGCCAGCAGTGGGGCGCTATTGGGTAATTTGCAGCACCTTGAACAGCTATCCTGCTCAATGTTAATACAATCGCCCTGGAGTATGAGCATAATGCTTTTATTTCCAGGGCGATTTCATTGAGGCCGGCCTTTAGTGCAGAGTGATAGTAGCTAATCCGGCACGAAAGAGGCATTCTCCTGGCCCATCAAACTGCTCGAGCTGTTGCGGATGACCAGAGGCAGGTAGACAAAGTGCGCCTCCGTCGCCACGATGTACCCCGCACGAACCAATGTATCCATTCCCCCTGACAGTGACGCCGCAGTTCCCGGCAATCGCACGGTCAGGCTGACGGGATAGACGCCAGGCGTGATGTAGCTATGTGCGGGGTTTTGCAGCGTGCTGGTTCGACCGTCGCCAAAATCCCATTCCCAACTGGCGACTGAACCAGTAGACTGATCGGTGAATTGTGCGGTCAGAGGTGCGGCGCCGTGAGTGGAATCAGCGGTAAAGTTGGCCGTTACCGGCTCATAGAAGATGATGGCGTCGTTATACACCTCGGAGGCGTTGCCGGCCTGGTCGCGGAATTGGATGTAGACGGTCTTGGTTCCGGCATCGGTCGTTAGATTCCAGGTCAGGGAGCTGGCATAAGCTTGCCAACTGACGCCGTTGAAGCCGCTCATATTAGAAACCCGCATCTCATTCACGCCTGTACCATTGTCGTTGACCATCAGATTCAACGTTACTGCGCGTGAGGTTGTATGCTCGTCCCCATTGTTGATACTAATACTGCCGGACGGCAATGTGGTATCTAACAGAATGTCGTCGTCATATATCGCGGAGCCATTACCGGCCCAGTCGTAGAACTGAGCATAGACGGTTTTAAGGTCATCGCCCACTCCTAACGTCCAGGTTAATGTTGGAGTATAGGAAAGCAAATATGCATCGCTAAAATCGCTGTTGTTGGAGAGCAGCACGTAAGCCAACCCCGTTCCGTCATCATTGGCGGTCAAAGTCAGTGTAACCACTGGAGATGGCGTGTAGGCTTGATCAGCGTTGATAACGATACCACCCGTCGGCGCACTGGTATCATTGCTGCCAATGGAAAAACCATATTCCGTCGTGCAGCCATAAGCCCAAGGATCCCAATGCGCGACACTGGCGTAATACATGCCACTGACGTCGGGCTGCCAGTCTATGTGAGAGGCATAGCCCAGTTCCCAATAGTCGTCGTTGTAATCAATCAAGGTGCTACCATCGGTATCATAGAGATACAACACTGTATCAGCATGCCCGCCCAGGTCGGTGGTCAACAAGGTATAGGTGACGCCTGCTACTGCGTAGAATTTGACCCAGTCTGGGTTGCCTTCACTATGAATGTTATATGTCTGGGAGACGCCATTGGTGAAAAACCAGTTGATGGCGTGGGCGGCGTCATCGTCCGTCTCGTGGTCGTCAGGGGCGATGTCGCAGATGTCCACGGTATGCTGGGCATCGCCATCGTCCTCGGTGTAGTCACTTTGGTTGCCGGCAAAGTCACGGGCGCGGACGCGGAAATAGTAGGTGTGGTCGTCTGTTCCCACAAAACGGGTATAAACTTCCGTGGTATCAAGCAACAGGTCGGTCCACGTACCATCCGCGCCGTCGCGGTATTGCACATCATAACCGGCGATGCCTGACAGATTATCCTGACTATCCCACCAGTTAACCCAGAAGTCGCGGAACGGCGCATTGCCATACGGTTGGGTGACATTGACCACGGTGCCTGGCGGTGTGCGATCCACTGTCAGGCTCCACGAGGCCGCGCCAATCCAATGTCCAACCCAGTCATAGGCCCAGACATAGAGGGCAATGTCACTTTGTTCAGTGATAACGCTCGTGTCCCAATCCAAACTCCAGCCATCGTTGCCGTTCCAGTCTACGCCGAGCCACTGCCAGTCGGAATTGGCCCAGTCGTTATCATGCCAGAGAAATTCGACGCGCTGGACGCTGCGATCATCGGCGGCCGTGACGCTGATGGACGCCGTCGCCGCCAGATAAGCGCCATTCGGGGGCGTCTCCATCTGGGCAGTGGGATCGGCGTCATCCGTGCGTAAGTGCAGGGTGTAGAAATGATCAGGGCTGCCGACCGCAGGATGGTTCCAGGCTTTGATCTTGAGGTAGTAGTCGCCATCGTGCGGCAGAGCATATCCCAGGTGTGAGTCGTGAGAAACGTAGTCATCGTCGCTTAGAGTCAGAATGGTTGTACCGTCGCTGTCCAGCAGGTAAAGGTAAGAATCCAGTTGTGAGCCGTTGGTTTCGGCGTCAATATCCACAACGACTTGATCGCCGGCCGCGCCAGTAAAACGATAAAAGTCGTAGTCGCCGTTCGGACAGATATCGGCCGCCGGGCTGTCGCCATAGACGATGGCCTTGGCCTGATCATAGGCGTTATTGGGTTCGTAAGGATCGGCGCAAGTGGGCGGCGGCGTGGTGGAGATGTCTATGTCGTCTATGTACCAGCCGCGGTAGGCGTTGTAGAACTCGTCGAGGGTATCGAAGTAGAAACGAATCTGGATCGTCTGACCGGCGTAAGCCGAAAGGTCAATCGCCGGACTCGGCCACCACGACTCCATTAAATCGTCGTAAAGTTGCAATACAGTGATGAATGGCCCGCCGTCGGCCGAGATTTGCACCAGTCGTTGATCAAAGGCCGTACTTTGGGATTCTGTTTGGTAGGCGTACCAGAAGCGCAAATAGTAGCCAGCGTCCGGGATATAAACGGGGGGCGAAGTTAAACTGCCCGCGTTAGTCGCACCGGTGTCATAAGTACCGGTATCATCCTGACCATACCACCAACTGTGTGGCGCGCTGTGACTGGCAGAGTAGGAATTACTTGCATCTATTTGATGCCAGAGTCCAGAGGCCGTCCAGCCATTGATGCCGTTTTCCATATCATCGGCGTAGGGGGCGGCCGTTGCCAATGTGCCGGATAGGGACAAGGTGTAGAAGTAAGTGAAATCGCCTTCATAGGGATCGTTGTATTCTCGCACCTTTAAATAGACAGTGCCAGAATGAGACAATGTATGGGTGATATAGGAGTCAAGACTGTCCTGATCGTCGTTATATGCCAGCAACGTTACGCCGTCGTTATCCAACAGCTCAAGGTAAGAATCCAGTGCCGAGCCATTGATCTGGGCGTCCAGATTAGCGGCCACAATGTCTCCCGGCTTGCCATTAAATACATAGTAATCCACGTCGCCGGGAGGACATATATCCATATTGCTGAGAGCCTGACCATACGTCAGGACAGTCGCCGTATCCGGCGTATCATTCGGCTCCCAGGGATCGGCGCAGTTGTATTCCCAGTAGAAGGATTGTTCCCAAACGTTGTTGGTTTCATCGGCTTCGGCGACGGTATTTTCTGGCTCCACTACGATTTTGAGGGTGTGCCAGCCACCTTGAGAGAAACTTTCTGACCAATCCAGAAAGTATATAGAACTGCCAGCTAGGATCTCATTGAAGGGATAATGCACGAAACGCACATCATCCAGGTATAGATCAACGTAAAACGTCTCGGTAATATCTAATCCGCTGTTGTTCCGCACACCCCAATCCAGATAGGTCGTCGCTCCGGCGTAGAGAGTATCCAGGCTGTGCGTATCGGTGACTGATGACGGCACTAGCATAGCGTCCCAATCCCCTTCCCGAGAAGGAACCAGATCGGGCGGCGCGTTGACGGTAAAGGTATGTGATTTGTGATCCCAATCGTTGCCGGCCCCGGCCTGTCCATAGAAAATGTACTCGCCGCCCGGCAGGTCTTCCGGGAGCGTAGCGACAATCCCCCAGGTTTCTGCGCCCGGCGGTAAATCGTGGGGCCAGTCCGCCATGTATAAAGCCAGAACCCGTTGTCCCAGCGAATCTTGAGTATCCCATGACCAGGTGGTAGAGATGACTTGTATCGCATGGTTGTTCGCCGTAGTCCACAATCCAATGGTCTCGCCTGGATAGAAAGCATCTTTAGGATTACCGACGCCATCGGTAATGGATGCCTGATCAACGGTCAGGAGAGAGGATAGCGATAGCGAGTAGAAGTAATCAGGGCCACCTCTGTCCCAATAATCGCGCACTTTCAGATAGAAAGCGCCACCATAGGGCAGGATGTACTCCAGATATGAATCTGTACTACTGCCATCATCATCGTTAGAGACAAGGATAGTCAAACCATCTACGTCGAGAAGATCAAGGTAAGAATCCAGGGTAGAGCCGTTCACCTGCGCATCAATATTGACCACAATCCGGCTTCCAGCATAGCCATTGAACACATAGTAATCTGCGTCCCCGGTAGAACAGATTTGCGCATCGCCGATGACTTGCCCGTAAGAGATCGCCGTCGCCTGCCCAATGGCATCGTTTGGCTCGTAAGGATCGGTGCAGGCGGGGACAGGGGGCGTAGGACTGGGAGTCGGTGTGTCGGTGGGCGTGGGGGTATCCATCGGCACGGGGGTGGCGGTAGGCTGCGCCGTCGCGGTAGGCGTGGGGGTGGGAGTCGGCGTCGCCGTGGAGGTCGGCTTGGGTGTTGGCGTGGGAGTGGGGCTTGGGGTGGCGGTCGGCGGCTCACACGGGGTGAGCAATGTCCAATTGATATACAAACTGGCACCGCCGTCTTCTTCTCTGTGACTGGCCTGTACTGTGTGATTTCCTGCCGGCACATCCACTTCCCCCGACTGAGAGCCATTTCCGCTAAGGGATAACAATGGCGAAGTCGGGTCTACCCGTAGCTCGGCATAATCGTCAGCATTGAATTCAAAGCGGTAGCGGCCACATTCAAAATAAGCCGTGCGAGTGAAGCGGGTGGCAAACCGGTCGCTCGGTAACCCATAACCGGGGCCGCTATCCCCCCAATCATGGTTAAAAGGCAAAGATGTTCCCTCGTTCCGTCTAAAAACAGGGTTTTCCCACCAATGGCGGTTGGCCCAATATTCGCCATACCACTGTGAGGCGACTTGTTGTTCTTGGGGCATCGCTGGAAAACTGGGGCCGGTCCACCAGGCCTCCAACACGCCACGGCCTCCAGTATCGCGGTATTCAACGACCACCTCATAGTCACCCGCAGATAGATGCCGGGACTCAACGTGCGCTGTAGCTGGAGGCCATTGGTCAACGACCACATTGCCGCTAACCAGCAATCTGGCATGATCGTCGGCGAACAGATAGAATGTGTAGTCGCCGGCGTCGAAGTACAACGTGCGCCGCGCTCTGGCGCTGAAATTATCTTGTCCGCAACTGCCACCCGGCGCAGTGTCCCCCCAATCTTTGAAGACATAAGCGCCGGTAAGACCTTCCTGATGACATGAAGGGTCAATCAGATCAGGATTGTTGAAGTAGCTGATTTGCCAGTCGCCGGATGGGGGAGGCGTGGGTGGTGTGGGAGAAGGAGTAGGTGTGGGAGTAGGATTGGGATCGCCGACTAAAACCGTAACAATATCCGTGGTGAGCGCAACGCCGTCACTCCACTTGTTTGTAACAAAAGTTTGAATGACGTGAGTCCCTTGCCTTAACCCATTTACAGCAAATGCATAGTATTCTTCTTCATCACCCCAGGGAGGCGTAACACTGGTGGTTAAAGAAGGTGGTCCTCCATCAACTTTGAACCACACATCCTTGACCCGGTTGATTGACACTGCCGAATGGGGAGTTCCAGGTTGATACTGTCCATCTATGTATATCCAATCAGCCCAACTGCTCCCAGGGCTATATTCATAAGGAGTATCGTATGCCCGTTGATTGGGATTATTGTAAACTAAATTATTATCCTTTGTAGGATTAGGGTTATAAGGAACTAAGTTATTGTGTAGAGTGTCAATAACATCATACCAACCATCTCCATCACTATCGCGCCATCCGATCTGGCCTTTTACCGGCGTTGACGCTTGATAGTTAGAATATGCCAGTTGTTGATTGTCAGAGCTACGCATAATCGAGTTTTCAGTCGCCGGATTTCCATTTTCGCAATTGGTATTCTGTACGTGTAAGTAGCCGTGATACGTATCATCTCTACAATTGCTGCCAGCGTATTCGTCAGCGGCTCCAAAAATATGCCCAGTTTCGTGAGCTGTGACAATCTTCATCCTATCAATAGTCCAACCATCATTATCGTAAGTTTGAACCATAAACGGTCCGTTAGGGTAAGCATAGGCAAATGCACCGTTGTTATTGCTAAACTCACCATCCGGATCATTCAAGCTATTCACGACAAAAATTGCGAACCCCCAGTCTGTCCCTATTGTTATTCGTCGATCGTTGACGTACGCCCGGACTCTCTCAAAGTACCCACCACTACTATAGCCCAAATTATTCATGATCTCTGTAATCCACAGCCCCTCATCTTCACTAGAAAGAGTAATTGGTTCATAGGTGGTGGCAACTATAGAGGGTTCATTCCATGGATCGTGTACATTGATATGAAAGATAAGTTTAGCCGCGGGATTCCCTCCTGTCATAGATGTGGTCCGCCACCAATTCAGCCCCTCGGCAATCTGATTAACAACTTCATCGCGCATCTGGGACGTCCAATTCTCTGTTGCACCGTTACTTTCTACCAGGAATATATCTACTTGTACTGAACCGTACATAAATTCACTGGTCTGTACATTTGATGGCGCTAATGGCATGTCCCCATTGACCCTATCTGGGGCTATGAGAGCATCGCTGTATTGAGGAGAATCTGGCGCCGGCGCTGAAAGCACTTTCGGCGATGGAGTAAGCAATTGGTTCCAGACACTAACTGCGAGTTTTTGTGTGGATTCCAAAGTTTCTATTTTCTCTACAGGGAAGAATGTACGATGAACAGCCTGAACACCTGGCATTGTTAGTAAACGGGTATCGTTAGTTGGTGACAACTCGGCCAATACGGCTCCGGGTGCAAAAACAATACCCGCTTCCCCACCCAGAGTTCGTATTTTTTCTTCCAGAGTCTTGGCCAATTCACTATCAGGATCAACAAGGATCAAAGCATTTAAATTCTCGAACGGGGATGTTACGGTCATCGCAGTTGAAGCCGGAGCCTCATTCTTGTTTACGGGTTGAGTGTCCATCCAAGTTGCATTAGAAGAGATTGTACTATCGCCAGGAACTGGCACTATATACCACTTTTTATGTATTCCCTGATAGGCAGTTAAACGTGAAACCTCGCCCTGCAATGTGACTTCAGTATATGCCCATTTCCCATTCACAATCACTTCCCCGGATACCTCGGCGTCGATATCGAGGCTTTGGCGATACTGCTTCACCGCTGCCTCAATCGCCTGTTCCGGTGAGTCATAACCAGGTTGCATAATCATCGGCGTCGGCGTCGGCGTTGGCTCAACTGGCGATTTGGAGATAGGCGCAGGTTGTTGCGTCGGCAAAGGCGCTACAGCTTGTCGTCGGGCCATTATATCCTCGGCGGCGCGGCGCAGGTTGTTCTTTTCTATTGCAGACAGCAGTATTGACGGAATTTCCGTGAGCCATTGCAGATAAGAGCCTCCAGTGTCCGGCATTTGCGTTTGCCAAATCCCGCCAGGATCGCGGCTGGCCAATATATACAGCGGTTCGTCTGCGCTGTCTGAAGATGTCGCTACCGCGTAAGCCCAGTCGTCTTTTACAACCACTTCACTCACGGCCATTTGATAGCGCGGGCCGTAGTAAGCCGCATATTTGTCCAACACAACCTGCGCTGCTTGCTCCACCCGCGCCCGTTCCGCTTCCGGCGACAGATCATCCGGCGCGGGCGGAGTCTTCACCACCGGACGGTTCACCGTGGGAGCCGCCGGCGTCAACGGCGGCGCGACCGTAGCCGAGGGCGGCGGGTCGTAGGCCGACGCGGCGCGCGGCAGGCCAGCAGACATACCGGGTAAGAAGTTGCTCAAAAGCAATACCAGCACCAGCACTCCATTCAATTGTTTCAGTCGCTTGTTCATGTATCCCTCCATTCGTTGAATATAATTGTCACTGCTCGAGCAAAAACCATCACTCTGCCGGGGAGCAACGCGAGTGCCGTTGCTCCCCGGCAGAAAAGGAGCCTATGGCGTCACATATTCCACCGTTAAATAGGGCCGGTGTTCCCCATCTTCGGTCAGCGATACCACCGCGTTGTTATCATCCGTCGGTGCGCTGTTGGTCAGGTCCAGATTGTGGATCAATGCGAGTCGGGTCACGCCGTCGGGCACCACCCACGCTTGCCCACCAGCGTTCAAAGGGATTTCCATCCAGGTCTCCGCCGCGAGATCGGCGAAGCCGCCGGAAGTAAACGTCAGCGCGCCAAAGTCGGTATCGCTCAAGGGATCGTTCTGGTAGGATTGGACAACGTGGACACGTTGATCCGGCCCATTGAGGTAAGGTCCGGCGTAGAAATGCAACGTTGCGGCCTGGATCGTCGCCGAAGCTGGCACGGCCGAGGTATCAAAGTACAGGAAGACCCGCTTGATAGTGTAGGTTCCTGAAAAGTACGTCGCGGCGATGGTGGCCTGGGGATAATCGGCAGACATGCTGCCCTGCGTCGCATCCCGGCATTCGGCCCAGGAAGCGCACTCGAGGGCCATAATTTCGCCGTCAGAGGGGCTGGAATACACGGTGAGCGTCGTGGGCGTCACTCCGGGTATGTAGGCGCGCAGGATCATGGGGAGGTAAACTCTCGTCGGTTGTGGGGGGGATTGCTTTTCGTGCAGTACCAACGCATAGCGCGTCCCACAGCCGCCGACATTGGGATTCCAGTGCTGCGCCTGCACGTAATACGTCCCGGCGAGCGGCGCGCGCCATTCCAGGAAGGACGCCAATGAGTCGCTGTAATCGTCGTTGGCGGCCAGGAGCGTCGCGCCGTCAGTGTCGTAAAGATACAGATAAGTGTCTGCGCCGCCGCCGAGGTCAAAGGTGGCGATGGTATAGGTGATTCCGGCCTGCGCCTCAAAGCGGAACCAGTCCTGGTCGGAAAGTTTGTCAAAGTTGTGATCCTGCGCCACATCTAGCACGAAAGGTGTGGCGGTTGCCGTCGTATCGTCGCCTTCGTAGGCGTCGGCCGCCGCCAGGCAGATCTCGGTTCCCGCCGAGATGTTGTTCTGGTCATCCGGTTCGATAATGGCGCTGCCGGAATCCGCCTGGGTGTAGAGCGTGCCGGTGACTTCGGCGCCCGGCGCGAGCGCGCTATGGCGCGCGTTTCCAGCCGGTGTGATGTCAGTTAGCGTCGTGGTCAAGGTGAGCAGCGCGCCGGCTGCAATCGGTTCATTCACCCAGAAGCGCAGGCTATGGGTGGTATCGCCGCCGGTGGGCAGGTGATCCACATACAGGTCGGTGTAGAAGCCGTTTCGCGTGTCCAGATTCCCCTGGTTCTGGACGACGGCCTGTACCAGCAATCCGCCGGCGGGACTGGGATAACTGTCCACACTGAGCAAGGCCAGGTCAGCCGCGCCGCTGATGGGCCGCGCGACAGGGTCGCCAGCCGCCAGCGTTGGCTCGCTGGTAATGGCGGCGAAGGCGCCATAGGGGAAATCGGTCTTGACCCCGTTGGAAATTCGGAACGCGCCGAGGCTGGCCTTGATTTGCGTCCCCCCCTCGACCGAGCCAATCTCCAGGGGGATATTGTGCTGGGTCAATCCGCTCGATGGGAAATACTTCGTGGAATCCAACGCGCCGTTGATATAGAACTTGACCTCATTGCCGCCGTTGAAAGTGACGGCAATGTGGTTCCATTTGCCGGCGTATTGGGCATCGCGCAGGTAGAAATTGCTCCGCACTTCGGCCGAGCCGCATGTCGTACAGGGCCAGACATCAAGACGAATTCGGCCTTCAAAACTTTGCAGCAGCCAGTTCAGTCCCACCCCCCCTTTGATCTGGCCGGCAATGCGCCCGTCGCCATCCAGGTCTGGGTTGAACCAGAATTCAATCGTGAAAGCGGACAGCACGGCTGCGCCGCACGTCAACGAGAGCCTATCGCCGCCATAAGGGCGGTTGAACCGCAGGCCATGTCCGAACTTGGCCTCTCCCCATTCCACAGAGGAATCTATGCTGCAATCGCGGGCGTTGCCGCTGGCGTCATACGCGGTAGCGCCGCTGCCCTCCTGGAAGAAGTACAGGTAGGCCGTGTCGCCCTCGGCGTAGGGATACCAGACCTGGTTGGGGTTACCTGGCGGCGCGCCCGGCGCGGGATTGCCGTAGTACAGTTGGTGCGTCGTCCCATCGGAGGCGCCGCCGGGGATGCTGGCTTGTGCGCGGAACCAGAGGTCTATGGCGCTGTCGGAACAGGTCTGCACCACGCGATCCAGTTCGGTGGTGTCGTTTACAACGACGCGCAGGTCATCGCACCTGGGGGTGGACTGCGACGCCGCGTAAAGTTCCGCCGCCGTGGGGCTGGTGCCGCCGTCAAAGTGCAGATGGACCGGATAGCCGACCGGCACGGCGACGGCGGGCATCCCATTCAGAAGCGTGATGTACCGCTTGAGCGTGTACGCCTCATTCCACCACGGCGCCGGCGGGCGCGCGGTGGGGTCTACCGTGACGACCGTATCGGCGTTCTCTGGATAGTCGCCGGTATTGAAGGCGTTGTCGGCAGCGCGGCAGCGGAAGGCGTAGGTGTGTCCCGGCTTACCGGTGAACAAGGCATAGGGAGGGGCCGCCGGACTGTCGTTTAGCCAGTCCTGCCAATCGTCGCGGCCGGAATCCCGGTATTGAATATCAAAGGCGCGCACGCCGGACAAGTCGTCCGTGCCGGTCCAACTGACCTGGAAAACGCTCTCGTAAACGACGCCGGGAAGCGGCTGCACCGCACATGTCGGGGATGTTGCATCTATGCCGAAAAGTTGATCCCCAGAGGCGTTGTTCCCCGCATCATTGGTCGTCGAAACCTGCCAGTAAAGCGTGGGGTAGTCTTGATCGAGCGTGATGGTGTGTTCGGTCACACTGCTGTCAAACTCCTGGCGGAAGACCGGCGCGGCGGATTCTCGCGGCGAGGGCGTCGTGCCAATGTGGAGGGTGTAGCTGCTGGCGCGCAGGGTCGGCGCCCAGCGGAAGGTCAGTGTGCGCGTGTTCAGGTAGATGGCCTCGCGGATATCCCTCGATGGGGGGACGGGGGACAAAAGGGCTGTGCTATCCGGCCGGCGGTGCGGCAATGTACAGGTTGTTTGCCGGGCCGCCGCGCCGTTCCAGGAAGCGTCTGCCCCGTGCGCCTCTACCCGCACCAGATGCGGCCCGTCGCCGTAGTCCAGAGTGTTCCAAACCGGCGCGTCGGTCTCGTTGAAACAGTACACGCCCAATTCTTTGATGGTGCGCCACTCGCCATTCTCCGATCCATCGCTGGCGTCGTTCACCTTCACCCGCATCGTGATACCCACGCCGCCTTGCCCGGCGGTACAGGCGCGGATTCTGACCTGCTCGCTGTTGCCATCCAATGGCTGGCAATACAACTCGGTGATGCTCAAGCTGGGATTCACCAGCGTGAAATGCCAGGCGTCGCTCCAATCGCTCTCTGCGCCGCCGGCGTCGCGCACCTTGACCCGCCACTGGTAGTTGTATGGCCCTAACGCGCTCGTGGTCACGCAGTTGTCCCCCACCCACCCGCTGTTCCACAATTCGGCGCTCTCGAATACGTCGAAGTAGTAGCCGGTGATGGCGTCGCCGTCGGGGTCGCCGTTGGCCTGCGCGCATAGCGTCGCCGTGTTGCCGGAATAGTACACGTACCAGTCGTAGGGGCTGGCAGGGTTGGGACGCTGGGGCGCGTGGTTGACGCTGCCGGCCGTCCCTTGCAAGGTGTAAATCAGGCTGCGGCGCTCCGGCCGGCTCCACGAAGTATCCGTCTGGTCGGCGACTTCGACTACGAGGCTGTGATCGCCGGCTGCGTAGCCGCTCGTGTCCCAATTCCAGTCATAGTCAAGTTTCAGCACGCTCGTTTCACCCTTGGACTCGCCGTCAACCAGAAGTCGTATAGCGCGGAAGTTGGGGAGGCCTTCCACACGGGCATAGACATGCACGCGGTCGGTATCGGCCGGCGAAGGCGGGTCCGCAGTGAATACAGGGATGTGCGCCCCCGCGCCCTGCACGTTGATCTGCGCCCACAGCCGGGGACCGAAGTACGTGCCCTGGGGGTTGCGTAATTGCCAGTAACCGGCGTATTCCCCGCCGGTTTCGGGGGCAGTCAAGGCAATGCTCAGATCCACTTCCTGACCAGGCGGCGTGGCGGGGATATCTACCGCGCTGGGGGCGTTCATCTGCTCCCCGCCGACGAAGGCCAGTTGGTAGCCTCCGCCCCAGGAGGTGACGCCAGTGTTGCGGACGCGCCAAGTTTTGATCAGGAGTTGGTTGGGGGGTACTACTGAATTCTCAGGGTAGGTTACATGAGAAATAAAGGCGACATCGTCATTAACAAAAGTTGGAGGAGGCACGCACATGGGCGGGGCATAGAAAGGCCGGAATTGGCTTTCGGTCTGCAATACAGGACAAGCAGAATAATTCACTTTGATCGAAGAAACTTGACCGGAAAAGTCGCCCAATTCTCCTGAATAGTCAAATTGGCGTACACTACCAGTGTAGTTCAAATCTTTGTACAATAATGCGATCCACCCTTTGCCAATACGAAGGAATCGGGCAGTATCTTGGCCAAGAGGTATAGTATCCAAATTTTCAAAACCGCGGGCAAAAAGATAAGAGACCTCAGAAGCTGATGTTGCATCTTTGGTATCCCAGAACAATGCTGGTGGCCCATAGGCCATACCTCCTCCGTTGCCTTTATTATCTGGATTATTCCATTTTATCCCTTGTAACCAATCTATTGGCAGGGATGTGCAATTTGTGACGGGGCGATGATATGGATCGCATGTTAGAGTCATCATATGAAGGTGATCACCTGTTCCTCCTCGGCCTGAACGTCCGACCCAGTGACCTTGTCTTATTGCAAGGCCATCCTGATATCCCCATGTTGAACTCAGGTGAGCAAGCCAGGTTTCAGTCCCATTGGCATGAAAAATATACGCGGTATTGCCATAAGCATCAGCACGTTGCTCGAAGACCCAAATACCGTCAGCAGGTGCATATACACGCGTGCCATTAGATAAATAAAAATCTATGGCTTCGCAATCAACTGTATAGTTGTAACCTGATCCAGGACAATGGTGACTGTAACTTCCACCTGGTCCTTGAGTTATCGGAGTATCCCCAGCAAAAGGTAAACTCATATCAGAAGGCGGTTCACTTTGAGGAGAAGTAATGTGGTATTCAAGACGAGGTTTTTCGGTATAGATATGATGATGAATAGGCTGGGTAACATCATACGGAGCAATAAAGGAAAATGTTTCCAATATTTTCCAGAAATCCTGTTCTAGAGAAGATCCTACTGGCCCAAAATCAGCAAAATAAACCTTACTTCCTCTAGGGATATATACGCGAATTGTAGGCCACTCCAAGGCATCAAATTTCTGAACGAGAACCGATTCTTGATTGAGTTTGGTTGGATACTGTTCGACAAACGAGTTGCGCAAAGATGAAGAAAGGGCACTCCACTGTTCCAGAGGGGTTGAAGGATCACGGTCAAATATGAAAACTCCAAATTCGATGATCGCTTCATAAGTCCCGTTAACACCGGAGTGCTTAGGCAATAGAAGCGTTTGACTTGCTGGTTCTTCATTTGCTGGAATGATGTTCCATCTATCCGGATAGCAGATTGAAAAACCATAAACTTGATCTGTATAAGTCTTACATTCAGGAGATACTTCCTGCCATGCTTGCACTGTCGGTATCTTGCCAGAGTTAACATTGGGAACTAGCAAATACCCAACAATCAGTACAGATAATAAACGGTGAACAAAAATACGCCAAAAAACATTGGTAAGCACTGATAGTTTCATTTCTTCATCTCCTTTCACTGTGACTGATAGTATATTCAACTTTCTCCTATTCCCTCACCACCAACGGCAAATACACCTTGCACTCCCGCCGTATCTCCAACCTCTGAACAGCGGCGTCGGACCAGACGCCCAAATTATCCTGCACCGTGAAAGAGATGATGTGCCGTCCCAACGGCAAGTAAGCCGTGGCTGGCAACACCACCGTTCCACTGACCAGAGAAGTCGCCGATAAGGTGAAAGCCGCCCGCGTTGAGAGCAGCCCACTGAGTGACGATTCCCACCGATAGGCGACAATCTCCGCCGCGCTGCCATTGGGTGTTCCCCCGCCGGCAAAAGCGATCACATCGCCGGGATGCGCCGGATTGGGCGTCATTAAGGTAATCGTCGCGGTGGGTGAAAGGCGTAACCAATCCACAACCAGGGTTTCTGTGACGGGCACAGACCAGTTTCCCAAGTCATCCTGCACCGTGAACGACATAGTATGGGTGCCTGTCAGCAGTGACGCGGCCGATATGGAGAAGATGGCCTGCTCCGACAATCGCCCATTCAACGACGACCACCACTGATGCGCGACAATGTGCGTCGCCTCGCCGTTAGGCGTTCCCGCGCCGGCAAACGTGATGACATCCCGGCCCCACCGCGCCGGGTTGGGCGTAATGTCGGTGATCGTCGCTGTGGGTGGAAGGGCTACTTTCACTTCCAACGTGTCTGTGACTGCCGCCCACTGCCCCAAATCATCCTCAACGGTGAGTGAGATAACATGGGTCCCTGGCGTCAGGGCCGCTGCCGGCCGGGTAAAGACGTTCTGGGTGGAGAGCAGGCCATTTTGTGACGACCACCACTGATAAGTTACGATGCGCGTCGCGCTGCCGTTGGGTATTCCCTGACCCACAAAGGTAATGACATCGTCTGGACGCGCCGGATTGGGTGTCATTGAGACCGTCGCCGTAGGCGGGATGTGAAGCAGCGTTACCTCCAGGGTTTCTGTGACCGGCGTCGTCCAGGCGCCCAGGTCGTCTTGCACGGTAAAGGAGATGGTGTGAACGCCTGTCAGGAGCGATGCGGCGGATATAGTGAATGTGACCTGCTCGGACAATAGCCCCTGCAACGACGATTCCCAACGGTATGCGGTGATGCGTGTGGCGCTGCCATTGGGCGTTCCCGCGCCGGCAAACGTGATGACATCCCGACCCCACAGCGCCGGGTTCGGCGTGATGCTGGTTATCGTCGCCGTGGGCGGTATCAGCGTCCCGCTAATTTCCAGGATACGGGCAACGGTGGGGGACCAGTTCCCTACCCTATCCTGCACCGTCAACGAGATGAGGTGCGTTCCGGGCGTCAGAGCGACGGCCGGCAGGGTGAAGGTGGCCTGCGCGCCGATATCGCCGTTCAGGCTGGATTGCCAGCGGTAAGCGACCGCCGGCGCGCCGCCTTCGTCGCTATCCACCCCGCTGCCGCGGAAGGTGAGGGCATCCCGTCCCCATTCTGCCGGGTTGGGGAGGATAGAATGAATCGTCGCAATCGGCCGGCCGAAAAAGGCTGCGCTGCTGGTCGGCATGGAGGCACAGGGCGTACCCTCTAGCGTATCGTAGTACTCGAGGCGAATACGCCCGGCGCTGCCAGCGCCGCCGTTGCGGCCTTCGGCGCCGTAGCCGCCGTTCCCGCCGTGGGCGCATAGTTGGTCGGTGCCCAGCGCGATTTGCCGGCCAACCAGCCGGATCGCGCCGCCAGAGCCGCCACCGCCGCCCAAACTGCCATTCACCAGGCCGGGGTCGCCGTTGGCCTCTATGACGCCGCTGAGCGTTAGCGTTTCGGCAAAGAGCAACATTGCGCCACCGCCGCGCCCCCCGGCGCCGCCGGCTACGCCGGAAGCCGTCGCTCCTCCGCCGCCAGACCCCAGATAGAATTCCGCGAGCAAATCACCCGAGCCTGGGTCTTGGCCGGCGCTGCCGCTCTCATAGGGATCCATCCTATAACTTCCCGCGCCCCCAGCGAGGTAGCCCCCGCCGCCGCCGGAGCCCGCCGCCAGCTCTCCGCCGCCGCCCCCGCCGCCGCCGTTGGGCAGGCGCTGCTGAAGGGGTGCGCCCAGATAGCTCTCGCCGGTCCAACCATACTGAGCGAGGTCGGTATTGCCCGCGCCGCCGGCAAACCCCTGGCCGTTCGCATCCAGGCGGCCGCCTTCCTGCACGGTCAGCGTGTAAGCTCTGAAAACGATGACGCCGCCGGTTCCCTGCGCCCAGGGATGCGCCGTGAGGCGTCCCCCGTCGGCGATGGTGAGCTGGCGATAATGGGGGATGCGGATCACTTGCGCGCGTTCTCCAAAAGCGGCGTAGTACGAAGACTGTAAGGGTGTTTGCAGGGACAGGATGTCGGCGTCAACCGCGGCGATGACGCCGGTTTCATAGACGCCGGCGCTCAAGCCTTGCATCTGAATGATGAGTACCTCTTGCCCCGGCTGGAAACCGGCCGCGCCGTCCACCTGGAGCTCCGGTTGCCCGGCCAGGGCGTCCGCGTTCAGGGCCGCCCGGACGTCGTCGCTGTAAGTTACCCCCGTCACGGTCACGTCGCCGTCGCTGCCATCGCCCCAGAGCCAGGGAGTCGGCAAGACCACGTCTACGTGCTGGCCGCCGGCCACTACCTGATAAGCGACGCTGGCGCTGCGGCCGGCGTAGCTGGCCGTCACGGTGATCCATTCGCCGGGGATGACGTCCACCGGCGCCGAACTCAGGTCGGCGCCATAGTAAGGATAATCGCTGGCCGCGCCGTAGTCGGTCGCTAGGGAGAGGGCGCCCCCGGCGCTGGCGACCGTCACTGTGGCGCTTAACACAGGAAAGCCCTCGAAGTACACGTAGCCAAACACGCAGCAGGTGGGCGGCGTAACGCCCGGTGGCGTCACCCCCTCACAATCGTGGGGCAGGGGTTCTGGCGCAGTGAGCGGCAACATCGGTGGCAGGGTAGGTTGGATGGGGTCATCCGCCAGCAGCAGAGCCATAAAGGCCGTCAAAAACTCGTCCCATGTGGAATCTTCAGTGAAATCAAACAACTCGCCCCCAATATAGTCGGCGTATCCCCAGCCGCCAGGGCCCGGTGGAAAATAGAGGGATACGCCGTGCGCGCCTTCCAAATTCCAATAATGAGGAAACCCTTGCAAATCGAAAGCCACCCCACTGCGATGATGTTCAGCAATCACCAGCGGCGTGGCGCCGCCGATGCGGTCACGCACGCCCTGGGCCGCCGAAATCACAGCCGTGTCAGTGATGTGGGACGGTAGCTTCAATGCCAGGTCATACAAATCCACGTATTCATCCCGCGCATTGATCTCGTAATAGCCGCGCGAATCGAACTTCTGGATCTCGTCGTTGCGCAGCGCCAACAGGAGGTTACGCGCCGCGCTCCCGTGGGCCAGGACATAGTCTCTCAATGCGCTGCCCAGGGCGCTGGCGGCGTTTTTGACCGCCGTGACCTGGCGCAGGTCAAGCACTGAAATCGTGTCCGGGTAATCTGCCACTGCTTGATGGTAGGCGGCGGCAATGCCGGCCGCCAGATCGCCTGGGGAACCGGCGCTCGTCGCCAGACTCACATAAGCAGCGTACGCAAACGCAC
The DNA here is from genome assembly GCA_029555965.1 of Chloroflexota bacterium. Classification (GTDB taxonomy): domain Bacteria; phylum Chloroflexota; class Anaerolineae; order B4-G1; family SLSP01; genus JAKQHY01. Next base: position 82,856 of record JAKQHY010000136.1, read on the forward strand.
TCCACCCCAGGTTTTCCGAGGCGATCAGGTAATCGGCAAAGGCGCGGATCTGGTAGGCGTTTTCCAGCATCGCCATCAGGCAGGCGTCGTAATGCACGATGTCCAGTTTGGCTGCTCCGTTGTTGGTGGCAGTACGCAGGGCCGTTTGCAGTTCAACGGTATCCAGGTGATCATGGTTCGTGTCGTCCCAGGCAATCCCTTCCGTTCCCCGCCCGTGATTGGCGACGGCCAGGTAGTAGTGCTGCGCCGGATAGTTGCTCCGCGCCCAGCTTACAAAGTTCACCAATGTCTGCGCCGCGCCCATATTCTGTTCGCCCAATGTCCAGCGGTTTACCCCTTCGGTATAAACGCCCTCTGGTTGGATCAGATAGCGCCAGGTGTCGTTGCGCCCCCGGCCGTCCAGCAACACTACAATCTGGATTTGGGGATTGGCCGCCAGCGCCTCCAGATTGACCTTAGCGCGCTGGAACTCTGTCTGGAGGTTGTTGTCGCCGTCCAGGTACAAAATAAACGTCCAGGTGGTGTCGAGCGCCGGCGCGACGGTCAAAGGACGTGTGGCGGCCGGCGACCATTGTCCCAGGTCATCCTGCACGGTGAAAGAAATCGTGTGCGTTCCCGTGAGCAGGGAGGCGGTCGGCATGGAGAAAACCGGCTGGGCAGAGAGTTCGCCGTTCAGCGACGACCACCAGCGATAGGCCGCGATGCTCGCGGCGTCGCCATTGGGCGTCCCCGCGCCGGCAAACGTAATGCCATCCTGACCCCACATGGCCGGATTGGGTGTCATTGAGACAATCGTCGCCGTCGGCGCGGCCTGGGGCGCGCTGATGACCAGCGTGCGGGAAACTTCCTCAGACCATGGGAGGGTATCATCTCGAGCTTTGAAGTAGATAATGTGAGCGCCCGGGGTAAAGCTGGAAGCTGTGCGGGTAAAACTGGCCTGGGTGCTCAACACCGTAGCGCCAGAGCGCCAGACATACGTAGCGATAGGAGCGCCGGTTGCATCGGGAAACGCCATCCCACGAAAAGTAACCCCATCACTTTCGTGGGATGCCGGCGATGGATAAACGGTATTGAAAGTGACGATGGGGCGAGTGACCAACTGTCCTTCCCCTGCAACACTCACAGCAGGGTCGGTCGTTATCCGCGCATAGGGAAAAGAAGTCCGCGCCACATTCGAGATGCGAAACTCGCTGATAATACCGCTCAAATCGGCGATATCCGAATCCCACGAGCCGATACGCAATAGCGTATTCGCATCGGTATTTTGCCCGCTCTTGCTGACAGTCCGCACCAATGTCCCATCCACAAAGAAACGCACCGCAGCATAGTCGTAAGTGACGGCGAGGTGATGCCAGGCGTTTAAAACCGGAGCCGGAGCATAATCGCTGTAAGTCGGGCCGGTTCCCAACCCTTCCCACTGCAACTGGCTGTTATTGTTCTGGTTCAGGCCAAACACCAGCGTCCAGCCGCTGGCACAGCCACCGCAACTCTTACCGGCCAGGATGCCGTTGTAGTTGGTGCGATAGACCCAGGCTTCCAGCGTAATTCCGCTGGCCAGATTCAGTGAACTCGTGTTGACCGACACAATCCCACTGGTTCCCTGGGTGGTTTGGACGCCATAGCCAAAGCGTCCCGCAACCCGCTCCACCCCGGCGCCCAATGTCGCATGGTAATTCCCGGCGCTATCCACCGCTGTTGTCCCCGTTCCTTCAGCAAAGTGGTAGAGTATTTGCGTGTTGGCGTCCGCCGTGACGGCCTGGTATACATTGTCGGGGTTTGCCGGCGGATTGACGCTGCCGGTGTAGCCATAATACAAGGCGCACTCAGTCATAGTGCCGCCTCCTGGCAGCGTAGTCGGCAAGGCGAACCAGATATCAATGGTGGTTGCTGAAAAATGAGTCATGAGGCGGTCGAGTTCAGTGGCGCACACTACCCGCACATCGTCTCCTTTGATTGCTGCCAGTGAATCAGCATATAATTCGGCCGCAGTCGGAGACGTTGAGGTATCAAAGTGCAAATGGACCGGATACCCAGCCGGGACGGTCAGCCCCATTTGATTGGCGATGGTGATGGACCGCCTGGCCGTATAGTGAACATCCCACCAGGCGCTATAAAGCACGCCATCCACCTGCTGTCCGCCTGGCGCTACCTGGTAGACGGTTTGGGCACTGCTGCCGTTGTAAGCAACGGTAACCGTGATCCAGTCGCCGGGCGACGCCAGCAAATCGGCGCTGCCCAAGTCGGCCTGGTAATAAGAATAGGCGCTCAGGGGGCCAGCCGCCGTTGTCGTGTTCCAGATTCCGTAAGGACTCTCTATCGTCACTGCCGCCCCCGCGACCGGCGCAGCGTCATAGTACACATATCCCAGCGCGCAGAGCGTCGCTCCCCCAGGAATAGCGGAACAACCAAGGGGTAAGGGGGGATAAGGAATCCCCGTCTGAGCTGTCACCGGCAGACCGCCGGCCCATAGTCCAATCGCCGCCAGAATGACGGCCAGGATCAACCTGAAACGGGGGGTACTTGCTGACATTTTCACGTTTAGCCTCCTATCACAGACACAACATCAGCTTATCTCGGCGCTCCATAAATAGAAACGCTCCGCGTCGCCGTTTTCCGAGATGAGTTTTCATCACATGACTTCCATCACCATAAAACCGGCCCAATAAAAAGGATGCCGGTACTTTTGCAGCGTGGCGATCTGGGCCAGGCGCAGGGCGTGCGCCGCTGACTGGCCCGCGCGCCATTCCCGGTAGAAATACACCATCAATTCGGCGGTGGAGACGTCGTCCACTGCCCATTGGCTTACCAGCAACCGCCGCGCGCCGGCGCGCCAAAAGCCGCGCGCCAGTCCTAACAAGTCGCTGCCCCGGTTCAGGCTGACGCCCGTTTCACACGCGCTCAACGTCACCAGGTCCACCGCAGGCAAACGCCACGTTTCCAGGGTTTCCGCCGTTAATGAGCCATCGGCCAGATGCAGCGCCGAAAATGACGGAGCGTCGGCGCGAAAGACGCCATGGGTTGCCAGGTGCAACAAGGACGCGGTTGACACTTGCGCCTGCAAGCGCGCCAGAGTTGCATCGCCTTCCAACAACAGGGTGCTATTCCCCAATACCGCAGCTACCGCCCGCGCCTCATAGAGCGCGTGAGTCAGGCGGCCCTGGTCCGAATAGCCCACCACAAGCGGCGCAGTGGCGGTTGGCGCGGGCGCGTGCTGCGGCGACGCGGCAGGCAGCAGGCCCGGCAAACAGGCCAGAGGCGTCGTCTCTACCCAGTAATGCGCGCCGTCGTGTAATGCGGCAAAGGGAACCTTCCATAATTCGGCATGGGGCATGACCCATACCGCGGCGTCCGCCGGCAGGTAGGAGCGCAGGGGCGCAACCAGCAGCCGGTATAAGTCACGCAATACCCCATTGGCCTCCTCCGCCAGCCCCAAAACCGGGCGGCCATCCAACAGGCCCAGCCGCGCGCTGTCCAGATTGAACCGCCACCGGCCAATCAGCCGCTCCACATCGCGGAGCGTCCCCGGCAGCGTCACCGCTTGGACGTCGGCATGTTGGATGATGAAGACGTAAAGAGCCTCCGGCGCGCAATAGTAGTCGAGCAACACGCCTTGGGCGGGGACTCGCTGGCGCGCCGCTTCCAGAGAAAGTCCGGCGCGCCGCGCCAGGGCCCTATGGCCCTGCCGATGCGCCTGCATAAGCGCCTGTTCTACGCCGCGCAGGGCTTGCCAGTGCGCGGCCGCCGTGCGTTGCTGTTCGAGACGCTGGGCCGGGTTGGCTTCTGTCTCCGGCTCTTCCTCCAGCCGGGTCAGGCGTTGGTACAACCAGTGCCATTGCCGCCGCAATTCGGCCAGGGATTCCGTCTCTGATCGATCGCCGGCGTCTGCACTCAACGCATCGCGCCATACGCCAGTTTTGGAGCGTTCTACCAGTGCAAAAGCCGCCTCATGATCGGCCAGCGCCAGCGCTACTTCCACCGCCCGCCGGTACACCGCCAGTTTGTCATCCAGGAAGCCGGCGCGAAACTCGGCCAGCTCCAACGTCTCTTCGGCGGTCTCAATACACGCAATGGCCTGCTCATAATGGGCACAGGCGGCCGGCAGGCGGCCGCTCGCCTGCGCAAGCTGGCCCAATCCATCGTGAGCGCGCCAGGCGAGGGAAGGCATTGCCTGTAACGCGACGGCGGCGGCCGTGTATGCGGCGGCGCTGGCATCCCACTGCCCCGCAGCCAACAATGCGGCGGCCAGCGCCAACTGCGCCTGCGCGGCCTGGAAAGGAAAGTCGCCCAAGACGCCGCCGGCGGCGGTCGCAACGGCAATCGCCGTCGGCGTTTCCCCCAACGCCTGCAAACAGCCGACCCGTTCCAAATCGAGCCGCGCTACTTCTAAAGGTGCCGCGAGGTCGCTAAAAATAGCGCGCGCCTGATCCAGCGCCGCCAACGCTTCCCGGTAGCGGCCGAATTTGCGCGCCGCGACCGCGCCGTTGGCCAGCGCCAGCGCGGCATAGCGCGGCATAGCGCGCTGTGCAAACGTCGCCTGGGCCGCAGCCGCCCAATCCAGAGTTTCGGGCAACAGGTTAAGGGCCAGGGTGTCGTAGGTGCGGTAAAGATCGGCCACGGCGGCGTCAGTCTCATCGCCAAGCGCCGTGAAAGCGGCGCGCGCTTGTTGGTAGAGTTCCAACGCCTGCCGGTGACATCCCTGCCGGGAGAGCAGCGTCGCCAGATTCAGGTCAATCCGCGCGACCGACAAACGCTTATCCAGCGCGCTCAAGACCTGCCGCGCCGCCTGGAAGAGCGTCTCCGCCTCGGTAAACCGATCCATGCAGACCAGTGTCCGCGCGCGGTTGACGTCCATCTGCGCCACCTGCGTCGCGTTCCCTAAAGCGGCAAAGGTCGCCCGCCCGCGTTCATAGGCGGCCAGTGCTTCAGGGTAACGCCCCAGCAGGCGATAGACACTGCCGACGTTCATTTCCAATGTCGCCATAGCGGGGCTGCCCCCCCACGGTTGCAACCCATTTCGCGCGGCGTCGGCCAGCGTCAATGCCTCTGCATAGCGTCCTAGGTTTTTGAGAGGGGTGATCATATTGACCTGCAACCGGGCAATTTCTAAGGGATAGGACGCCGGCAGCGCCTGGTACACCTGAATGGCCTGGGTGTAGTCGGTCAGGGCTGACGTATATTCCGCCAGGTGGATATAAACATTCCCCCGCGCCCAGCAGGCCAGGGCTGAGGCCAGCGGGGTAGCTGCAAAAGAGGCCGCATGACAGACGGCCTCTGCAATCTGCAAAGCGGTTTGCGGGGTTTCCAGCAATAAGGCGTCCGTATGCGTCTTCAACTTCTCGAAAAATTCCAGGGGCAGGGGCGCCGGTTGCGCCGCCAGCCATGCATCTTGCGCCGCGCCAGTCGGCAAGGACAAAAAGGACTCCCATAGTTCTGGCGAGTTCATACAATTTCTACCTCCGGGATTGCCGCCGCGGCCCCCTGCCATTCCAAACCGAGGCTATACCGCCCCGGTTCCACATCGTCAAAAGTGAACGTCCCATCCGCTTCGACGACTGCCGCCCAGGCCTCGTCCGCGCGCCATAACCAGACTTCCGTCCCCGGCTCTGGCGGCGCGCCCGTGGTCATAGACCACAAACGCCCCAACAACGTGCGCTGCCCCAACTCATGTCCCGACTGTTGACTGAGGTGAATTTCCAGGTCGCCCACGCGGAAACGGAGCAAGGGAGGCGTTTCCCCGCGCTGCGGCGCCGCTTGCAGGCGCGGCGCAGGTACGAAAGCCGCAACCAGCACATCCACTCCCTGCCGCAGGCGGTCAAGCAAAGAGGGGGACACAGCGTCTCGCGCCAATTCATCCAATTCGCGCCGGCAATGCGGACATTCCCGCACATGCGCGGCGATCGTTAACCGCTCGGCTGGCGTGGCGAGGGCCAGTTGATAGAGCGCCAGTATCTCCGCGGGGGGACAGGCGCGGCGGTAAAGTTGCGTTTTCAAGCGCGCCAATGTCAGCCGGTAGGCCGCTACGCGCGCCGCACAATAGGGACAGCGGGCCAGATGCGCCGCCACGCGGGCGTCGGCGCCATCCTCCAAAAACGCGCTCAAAGCGCCTTCTTCCAGTTCGTAAGGATCAATACATGTCATCATAGTTCGCCTCTTATCATGAGAAACGTTTTTCAGGAGTGTTTTCCGAGATCAGTTGTCATCCCGGTATTTTTGCAGCACCGGGTCATCGGCCAGGCGACGGATCACTCTTTCCCGGATCCGGTGAACATCCGCCGTCGTAGGGAATAACTGCGGATAGAGCCGGGCAATTTCGGCGGGTTTGAGATCTAGCTCCAGATTCAGCCGCACTACGGCGCGTTCCTGATCGTCATGCAGGCGGCTATAGATATACCTGGCACATTCCGTGTTTTCTATGCGCTCATCGGCAATTCGCACGGGATCGTTTTCTCTGAAGTCGGTTTGCAAGTAGTCGCAAGCGGCACTTTCCCGCGCTTCTTGCCGTTGGCGGTCAATCCGGACCGAGCGGATACAACGTTCGAGATAAGCCAGAATGTGCGCTACGCCAGTAAACCGTGTGAACCGGTCAGGCGTCATCCGTCGCACGAACTTTTCCAACGCGCTCTGAACAATATCCTCGGCCTTATCTGGATCCGCCCTGGCCCAGCGGGCCATCTGCCCACGATACTGTTCGTAAACTGCCTGCCACGCCGCTTGGGACCCCTCAACAATGGCGCGACGGAAAAGCTCCAGGCAGTAGCCTATCAGGGAAGGCTGCGGTTGGCGATATTGCACCGTTTCCCGTTGGCAACGTTCGATCAACACTTCAAGACAGGCTTCATCGGGAAGAGTCATGGTTTTGCTCCTTATTGGGCGGAATAGTGGGGGTTCTGGCGGACTGTGGCTACCTTTTGAATAACATGACTGGGTAGAAGTGGTAGAGTTCATGGAGATACACGTAATAATGCTAAACTATACTATGAAATATTTTGTTGCGTGCAAGTGGTATGCTCCCTTGTGTCTTTCGATGTATCTTGTGATGTAAATTTGCCTTTTGTGGTCCCTTGATTATACTCATTCCTACCCGACTGGAAGTGGCAATTTTTGCCAGGTCGGCGCTATCTTACCCAACCCGGAGGTCAACAATGCGTTACCGTTTCGTAAATCTCTTAGTGGTTTTGACGATGTTGTTGTCTTTTTTACCGCAACCGGCAAGGCCCGTCACGGCTGTCGCGCCGGCTACAACCGCCCACGCGCTACTTCAGGCCGTGGCGACGGTGGCAATCACCGCGACAGGCTTCGACCCGGCGCAGGTCACCATACAACCCGGAGATACGGTTGAATGGATCAATCAGACAGCTCAGGTGCAGCGCATTATCGGGGGAACACCCTATTTCATCTACCTGCCCCTGGTGCTGCGCAATCAAGGAAGTATGAAGTTGACCGGCACCGCCCCATCTGCCGCGCAAGCAACCAACTGGGGCAGCGGTGATATCGCACCCGGTGAACGCTTCACACATACCTTCAGTACAATGGGAGACTATCCCTATTACTTGGGTGGCGCCGTGGATATCACTGGCCGAATCATTGTGCAGGGACAGCCACAACCAGACTTCGTTCTGATGATTACACCAGTCACGCGTAGTGTGGCCCCAGGCGATGCCGTGACCTATGCGGTGGTATTGACGGCAACGAATGGCTTTACTGCGCCCGTGACTCTTTCCGTTTCTGACCTTCCCACTGGCGCAACCGCACAATGGAGCGCCACCCAGGTCACACCGACCGGAAACGCTGTACTGACCGTGACCACCACTACAGATACACCTGCTGGTGACCATCTCTTGACCGTTAACGGCAGTGGTGGCGGCAAGAGCCATCAGGCACAGGCGACGCTACAGGTGACGGGGGGATGTGTGGCGGTGACGGAAGCATTTTTCGTTTCCGACGGGCCAGTAGAATTGGGGCAGCCAATGCACTTCACAGCTACCGTGACACCCGTTAATGCTACTGGCCCTTTAACCTACACCTGGGACTTCGGTGCGGGCCCCACTGCTGGGGATTTTATGATGGTGGCTTATACTTTTGCCACAACAGGGACGCATCCTGTGACGTTGACAATTGCCAATGGGTGTGGGAGTGCAACCTTCACCGACACCGTTAGCGTTGTGGATGTGGGGGTATGTGTTCCAATCAGTGGCGTAGACTTCACTTCGGACAGTCCGGTAGATGTAGGGCAGGCCATGCACTTTGCTGCCAGCGCGACGCCGGCTGGGGCTACCCGTCCGCTGACCTACACCTGGAATTTTGGCGGCGCTGGTGTTCAAGGTGGAACGCCTGTACAACCTACCTATACCTATTCTGCTCCGGGAACATATATGGCGGCCTTAACTGGAACGAATCCTTGTGGCGGGCCATTGCTGGCTACGCATCCGGTTACGGTGAATGCACTGAGTGCTGGTGTTGATCTGGTGGTGGACGCAATTCAGGTTTCTCCTGAGAATCCTACCGCAACCCAGCCTGTGACTGTTTCTGTGACCATTCGCAACCAGGGTAGTATAGCAGCCAGCGGCACGTTTTATACCTACCTTTACGTGGACCCGGCTACACCGCCTGTATCGGGGCAGTTAGGGGATTATGTTTGGGCTAAGAATAGCCTGGCGCCAGGCGCCTCAGAGACGCTCGTTTACAATTACGGGGGGTTTAACACGCCGGGCGACCATGCGCTGTGGGCGCAAGTGGATACGTTCGGCTCTGTGGCGGAAAGCGATGAAACCAACAACATAGCCGGCCCGATGACGGTTACAGCGCAAACGGCATTAGCCGATTTGATTGTCCAAAACATAGCTACCGATCCGCTGACGCCTACGCTCAATCAACCGTGTACACTAACGGTGCAAGTCAAGAATCAAGGGATTGCCAACATCACCGACACATTCCAGGTGAATGCTTATATTGATCCTGCCTTACCTCCAGCGCCGGGTGAGGCCGGCGGGCACACCTGGCAACAGGTAGGGTTGGCTATAGGTGCTTCGGCCATTCTTACCCGTGAGATTATCTTTACTGAAGGCGGATCGCACACGCTCTACACACAAGTAGATACGGGTCAGGTGATCTCTGAAAGTAATGAGGCCAACAATATCAGTGGGCCTCACATCCTCTCTGTGCATACACCGATGCCGGATCTGGTGGTGCAGACTATCGCGACCGATCCCACCACCCCTACGATTGGCTACGGGTTTATCTTACAAGTGGGAATAAAAAATCAGGGTGACAACAACACTTCTGAGACCTTCCGTGTGGATTGGTATCGCAATCCAGGCGCGGTTCCCATTTCGACCACACTAGGGAACGGGTATTGGGAACAGAATGGATTGCGCGCCGGCGAAGTCGTGACGTTGACCACCCTGGTCACGGTTACCGTGCCCGGCGACCATACCTTTTATGCCCAGGTAGATACCGCCAGCGGCGGCATTGGCGCGGTGGCCGAACGCGACGAAGCCAACAACATCACCGGACCGGTCATCGTTACGGCGGACGTCCCCAAACCCGATTTGATGGTAGTGCGCATTACCACCGATCCGGAGTTCCCGCGCGTCAATCAGGCCGCCACTTTGCAAGTAGTGGTTAAGAATCGGGGGTATCTGGCAACCGGGAGCTCGTTTCGCGTAGATTGGTACCGCGATCCCCTTGAAGCGCCGATCCCTGGCGAAACCGGCGACGGCTACTGGATGGTACCCAGCCTGGCCGTGGGGCAGGTTACCACATTGACAACCTCCGTTGTCCTGACACAACCGCTTACCTATCCGTTCTATGCGCAAGTAGACACATTGAACACCAATCAGGAAACGGATGAAAGCAATAACATTTATGGCCCGGATGGCGTAGCGGCGATGGATGAGGTCGCGGTCAGTGATCTCTGTACTATCAATGGCGGATATATTTACGAAAATCTGATTCTCACGTCAGCGCACAGCCCCTACCTGATCATTGATTGTGATGTATACATAGGTGATGGTAATGTGTTGATGCTCGAACCGGGGGTTGTCGTCAAGTTGCAATATCATAGCTTGAACATCGGGACCGATGGGCAATTGATTGCACAAGGCACAGTGGCGCAACCAGTGGTCTTTACCTCTTACCAGGATGACACGTATGCAGGTGATACAAATGGAGATGGGGAAGCGACATTGCCCTATGCAGGAGAGTGGTATGGAATCTCCGGTAGAGTTAACAGCCATATAGATTTGCAATATACTACTGTGCGTTATGGGGGAGGGTATGGCAGTATTTATGCACCAGGTGATCTCACACTACGGGATAGTGTAGTGGAATGGGCTGGAGAGGATGGCATTTACATTCAACCTACGAGTGAACAACCGCCAGACATTCTCATTGAGCGTTCTACGATTCAGGATAATGGCGGCGTGGGTATTAACATCTTTGGTTACAACAACCAGCCGGGGAGTTTGGTGATTCGTGACAATGTGATAGCCAGACACTCAGCTTGCGATTACTATTGTTACGGTTGGGGCATTGCGCTTACTGGAGTAGCAGCTTTTGAGATAGTGAACAATACTCTGGAGGACAATGGTGGTAATGACACCTATTATTTGATACACAGCGGTGGCATTGCAGTTGCAGATGTGTTGGGGAATAGTGGGGTCATTAGCGGCAACCTGATTATGCGGGATAGTAGTGGTGGTTATGCCGATGTTGGCATTGAGGTTGCATATGGCACACCACAATTGATCAACAACATCGTGCAGGGTTACGCGATGGCGGTCGGTATTTCCGGTGGCTACCCGCAATTCGTACCAACTTACAATGGCAACGACTTCAGTGATGTGCAATATCAGACTGTCGGTGTGTGGGGGGATATCACGGAAGGAACCTGGACCAACTTCTCTGGTTATAATCATTTCATTGGGGGGGATGCATATCTCAGTGCAGGTCAGACCTTCACAGTGCCGGCCGGCACAGTAGTGAAGTTTTACAATGGCAGTTTGGATTTACGAACTAGTGCGACGTTGCACAGTTCGGGTACGATGGCGCAACCGGTGGTCTTTACCAGTATCCGTGATGATAGTTATGGCGGTGATACAAATAACGATGGAATGGCGACACTGCCTGCACCAACGGATTGGGGGGAAATCCGTGGAGATGAAAACAGCCATATTGAGTTTTATCATACCATTGTACGCTATGGTGGCGCATCCCTCTACACTTACGACAACGCCAGTATCCGTGTGTATGGCGATCTTACATTGCAAGACAGTGTAGTAGAGTGGTCGGGAGAAGATGGCATCATCATCGAGCCGGCAAGCGGATATACCCCAGACATTCTTATTGAGCGTTCTACGATTCAGGATAATGATGGTGTGGGTATTAACATTTATGGTTACGACGATCAGCCGGAGAGTTTGGTGATTCGTGACAACGTGATTGCGAGACAATCATACTGGGATTACTATGGCTTCGGTTGGGGTATTGCTCTTGGGGGAGTAACGGCTTTTGAGATAGTGAACAACAGACTGGAGGATAATGGTGGTAATAACGCTGATTATGAGGTGAAACTTAGTGGTGGTATCGTGGTTGCAGATGCGTTTGGGAGTAGTGGGGTCATTAGTGGCAATCTGATCACGCGAGACAGCAGTAGTGGCTATGCCGACGTTGGTATTGAAGTTGCAAACAGCACACCACAATTGATCAATAATATCGTGCGAGGTTACGCGATGGCGGTCGGCATCTCAGATGGATACCCGCAGTATGTCCCTACTTACAGTGGCAATGACTTCAGTGATGTGCGATATCAGACTGTTGGCGTGTGGGGCGATCTCACGGAAGGAACGTGGACCAACTTTGCCGGCTACAATCATTTTGTCGCAGAGCGTGTGTATCTTAGCTCTGGTCAAACCTTCACAATACCAGCCGGGGCAGTAGTGAAATTCCCAAGCTATTATGGTAGCCTGGAATTGCAAACCGGCGCCACTTTGAACAGTTTGGGCACGGCGGCGCAACCGGCAGTCTTTACCAGTATTCGCGATGATAGTTATGGTGGCGACACGAATAGTGATGGAGCGACGACACTGCCGTATGCAGGGGATTGGGCTTACATTTATGGTGGGATTACTAGCCGCATCAATTTTCAGCACACCATCGTGCGTTATGGGGGTGGTGGTGAGTACACTGCTGCTAGTATTGAAGCTACAGGCAGCATTACTGTGCAAGACAGTGTGGTGGAGTGGTCGGAAAATGGAGGTCTCTACATCGCGCCAGCAGATTTACCTGTCGGATATGCCCCGCCGGACGTCGTGATTGAACGTTCTACAATGCAAAATAATACATATTCTGGCCTCTCCATATATACAGACAACGATCATCCTTTAGGGGATTTCACCTGTCACAATAATAATATTGCCAGTAATGGATATGGTTTGTCCTACACTCACAGTGACAGCCGTCGCCTCGACGCCACCAACAACTGGTGGGGACACGATTCCGGTCCAACGCATCCTTCCAACCCTGGCGGGATGGGGGATGCGGTCAGCGATGACGTGGACTTTGATCCGTGGACGGGGAAGGCAGCATGGATTGCCTACCAGAACCTTGTCAGAATGCAGCAGGTTGTAGCTGCTGCGCGCCCGGCTGATCCGTTACGAAATACTGAACCGGCGGAACCAGGTGTACCATATATCGAATCTGTACAGTCTGAGCACAATTTTTTTGTGTTTATTGGAGGAGTGGAACAATTTACAGTAAGAGTTGACTGGAATGGTGCGGAATCAGGACAAGGAACGCCAGGGATTGTGAAGTTCAAAACTAAAAACCGCACTTATGCCGAAGCTGGCGATGAAACAGGCGCCCAACACAATCTTTATACGGAAGATTTCAAAGCCGGAATGAATAAGGTGGAAGTCATCGCAATGCTGTTGGACGGCACAGAATCCAAACCGTTTACTGTAGATGTATTCCGTTTCGCTGCACCACAGTGGATGTGGAAATTGGAATTCAATGAGGCTAAAATCGAAGTCGTGCGTCATCCTGATTACTCAGAAGCAAAAATGAGCTTGGCATTTCCACCCGATCCTTTTGAAATTGCGGTGGGATCAGTAACTGGAGTGCCCTTCTTCGAAGAAAGCAAACCACCAGATCCGGCCAAGCTTGGTGTCGAATTAACGATTCGCTCAGATAGAAAAGGTTCCTTCAAAACTTCTTTGGAGGACTTGAAGTTCTCAGTCGCAGGAGTTGAAGCAGAGTTTACTCCCTTTATTGAAAGTGAATTAGACTTCGACCATGAATGGCGCGTAGGTGTGGCAGGATATATGGGTGCGGACACAAAAGTAAAAATTGAGGGGCCGAAACTTTCTCTGGTACGTACTGGTGCGCAAGGCATTCCTTTAGACTACCTCGTGGATGTGTATTTGCAATCCATTGTTGAAATTACGAATAAATTTAAAGCAGGCTTTGAGCTCCGACCTGAAGCGGACTCGGTAACATGGCCTTCTCTTGAGGGAGGCAGTGGTGTGAAACTGGAGGTGATATTAGCCGGAGAGATACTCAAGGGATTGGCAAAAGTTGAAGGTTATGGAGGCGGAAGCGCCGAAGCCACCCTGCAATTTCCCCCCGACCCAGATTACCTCAAGGAATTCAAGGGAAGTTTATTCTTAGGGGTACGCTACGAAGCTTTTGGTTTCCTTAAGGGTACAGCCTGGGAAAAAACATGGGAATATTCTTATTGGCCAGTAGCAAAGCGTCAGCCTTTATCCCCTGCATTGGATGATCTGAACTCAACTTCGGTAACGCTGCTTGAGTGGCCCATTGAAGATTGGCATATAGAGCCACAAGATTATGGTACTCGACAACTTTACGCGAATTTTGACGATGGTAGTATGTCACTTACCGCCTCTCATCGCCCAGCAACGCCCTCGGGAAGCACGATCACACCATTAGTGACCAACCTTTACGCTAATGCTAATCCCGCTTTGGTATTGCACAACGATCAAGCTCTTCTTCTTTGGACCCACGATGATATTTCTCTCCCCGAAAGCCAGAGTAAGGAAATCCTCTCAAGTTGGTGGGACGGTACGACCTGGTCTATACCTGTCAGTGTTACTACCGATACAATGTCTGAGTTCAATCCGCAAGTCGTGATGCTAAATGACACACAAGCAATGGCCGTTTGGGAACGCATTAACGATCCGGCAGTGCCGATGACGGCGACATTGGATATGACGCTTACCAACAAGATTGAGTTAGTTTACGCCACTTTCGACTTTAACACACATACCTGGACTTCACCATCTCTCTTGACCGACAATGCAATCTTCGACCATGTTCCACAACTGGCAAGTAATGGCAGTGGTCAGGTGATGGTTGTCTGGCGTAGCAATGTAGACGGTGAATTGCTTGGCTCCCCGGAGCATCCAGACTCACTAAACTATGCAGTATGGGATAATGCAGCCTGGACTACAGGGGTCATTACAGAAGTAATTGATGATCTCCTGACATACTCTGTTGCGTATGCTGATGCTACAAATGCCATAGTAGTGTTAAATCGTGATCAGGATGGCGACCAAACGACACACGCAGATATTGAACTCTTCGCGATCGAGTGGGATGACGCGAGTTGGGGTACTTTGACTCAGATCACTGACAATTCTGTAGCGGATGAAAATCCTACAGTGTTATATACCGTTACTGGTGAGCGTAGGCTGGTGTGGATGCAGGATACCCGCCTGGCGGTCTTGTACGACGATTGGACAGCAGCACCTACACTCACAGACATTGAAGGTGGTGGTCTAGGAATGCTGAATTTTGCTGTGGCCTTAGATGATAAGGACAACTTGATGTTACTCTGGCGCGCTCACTCAGATGCAGGGCAAGACCTTTATCACGCTCTTTACGATGCAGAAGCTGCAACTTGGAGTATGAGAACACAACTCACTGCTAATGCAGCAGTAGAGCGCGAGCTTGCTGTAGCTTTCGATCCCAATGGGCAATTGATAGTGGCCTATCTGCAAGACAATCTGATAGAGACCGATATGGTCATCTCGCCAACTCTCACTATTACAGGCGTGACCCAGTATGATTCCACCGACCTTTACCTCCTCCACTACACCCCCGACACAGACTTAACTGTGAGTGATCTTGCGTTGCCCCAGTCTTCAGAGAACCCAGGGCCTGGCGATAGCGTGAACATCACTGTCACCGTGCAAAACGCGGGTGACTGGGCTGCCGTTAGTCCCATTGTTGCACTTTACGATGGCAATCCAGGTACAGGTGGAACACTCATTGCCAGGCGCACTATCGCGGGCGCGTTAGTGGGTGGCGCGACTGCGCAAGTCAATATTCCATGGACGGTTCCTGCCATACCAGTGCAGCCGCACACGCTCTATGCCGTAATTGACCCGGATGGTGTTATCACCGAAAGCCTGGAGACCAACAATACGCTCACGCTTACCACTGTCACCCCGGATGTCGCCGTTGCCAGTGTCAGAACCTACTATTACGACCAGCACAATGTCGTGCCTGTAGCTGTCATCGCCAATAACGGCCCGGTCACGGCCACTAATGTCCTGGTGGAGTTCCGCGCTGACGCTATTACTGGTACAATCCAACATTCTGCCGTGATTACCGAACTCGCACCTTCTGGCTTGCAAGCCATCACCACCACCTGGAACATTACGGGCTGGACATCGAGCGACTACACCTACTACGCCGTTGTGGATAGTGCAGATACTATCTTTGAGGTCAACGAGGAGGATAACTGGGACTATTTCCCGGTCAAGGTATGGCCGGACTTAGTCATCTACTCCGGCGATGTGCAGGCCAGCCTCACGGAATCTGGTGGCCCTGTCACCGTCACCGTGCGCAACTGGGGCACGGCGGACGCAGCCAATACGCCTGTCGTTCTCTATGAAGGGCCGGTTATCACCCCCAGCGCGACCGCGCTCTACACCTGGACGGTCGCCAGCTTGCTGGTGGATAGCGACGGCGACGTACAACTGGTCACGACGCTCGACCACCGCGCTAACCGCCTCTTCGCTATCGCCGACCCGCAGCATGTCATCACCGAAGTGGAAGAATACAACAACGTTGCGCTGTTGACACAGCCCATCTCTGTCACTTTCCGTTACCACGATCTGGAAGGCGTCATCCCGACCACAGCTACGGTTACTTTGCAGGGAGATTGGATGAGCGAGCCAATTGTACTCACTGACGCGGGAGGCGTGTACTCCGCCACTGTTAGCACCGGGGAGACGCCGCTGAATTATCGTTATGCAGTGGATGACAACTTGGCCTTGCTCAACACTTACACTCGTACCGTCACGCCCACCGTTGCTATTGTCTATAATGACTACCGCCTTGTTACACCGGACAACGCGCGTCTAGTTGGACCGGCAATACTTAATGGCGTGGTCGGCGTTCCCACTGCACTCATCACAGCGCACGTTACGCTGGCGGAAGTGACTTCATTACCCAATACCACCTTTGTCGCGGAAGTCGGCTATGGTACGAGTACCACATTCACTACCTGGACGTGGACGCCGTTGACCTACTTCGGTGATCTGAGTAATCGCGACTATTTCGCCAGCGTCATTACCCCGACCGTGAGTGGCGTCTACTCCTACACTATCCGCTTCAACGGCAATTGGGACATCGGCAATCCCCACAACGCGTGGACTTACGCCGATCTCGATGGCAGCAGTAACGGTTTCAGTTGGGGACAGGTAGGAGTGTTGACTGTGCCATGACTCACGCTGAACAGTGGGAGTGGTAAGTTCGAATCAGCAGCTTACAAACACATCGGGGCCGCCAGAGGTCAGCGGAATTATCCACCCTATCTGTAGGGGAGTACCGAGTAAAGAGTAACGAGCAAGAAGTCTCATTAGCTGTGTTTTGCAAAACATTATCCAATATACGCAGTAACAACAGAAGGATATTGAAATGAATACGAACAAAAGTCAGTTAACTCGTTTGGGTGAAGCCTGGGATGCTTACCGCGCCGAGCAGCAGAGTGTGCAAGTGATCGTATCTGCGCCAAAGAGTGCCAGCCGCCTGGTTCGCATGTTGCGCTGGCTGACGCCTAATGGCGGGACACTGCTCATCGTCGCCATTTTGCTGATGACTCAATCCCTGTGGGCGCGCCCGCAAGCCGCCCCAAGCGCCCCCGGCCCCAGCGCGACCACCGTGAACTACCAGGGCCGCCTGGCGGATAACGCTGGCGCGCCACTGGATGGCAGCTACGCAATGCGTTTCTCGCTTTATGACGCGGCAACTGACGGCGCACTGATCTGGGGACCGGAAATTCACGACGCCGTTCCTGTGAGCGACGGCCTGTTCAGCGTGGGACTGGGCAGCCAGACGGCCGGCGGTATCCCTACTAGCGCGTGGAATGGCGACCGCTACCTTGAAATCACCGTGGGCGGGGAGACACTGAGTCCGCGTGAGTTGATCAGATCCGTGCCGATTGCGGGAATGGCCCTCACTGTGCCGGACGGAAGTATCACACAAGAAAAATTGGGGAAGCAACCTTACTATTTTCACGGAGCTTTGGCAACTCCATCGGAATGGATGGCAGATGTCGTTTTTAATGGGAATTATGCCCGATTCTGTCAAACAATCGGGCGCACTTATTCGCGCGTGGAAGAGCTACAAGCACACTATACGATCCAGCGCGGCAATGGCTGTTTCTATGATGGTTGGTATTACGTTGGGTCGCGGCAGTCCGCAAATGATATTCATATGTGGGGTAATGGGACTCCTGACGACAGTTACAACGTCTGGCAATACCATGGAAGCAGCTATTCAGTTTGTAACTATGATTGGTGGACTTACGAACGTAGCGCAATCATTTGGTGCGAATGAGTTGCGAGACGGATGTTATTACATTTAAGGAGGCCTTGAAATGGAAACTCGCAAGAATTTGCTTTTGGTCTTAGGTGAGTGGTGGGAGTCGCGTCAGGTAAATCCGCCTGCGGTGCCCCAACAACCCCGCCGTTTGGGTGGGGTGCTGCGTTGGTTTTTTCCCAACGGTGGCACATTGCTCCTAGTTGCGTTGCTGATTGCGACGCAATCCCTGTGGGCGCGCCCCGCTGCCGTGCCCAACGCCCCTGGCCCGAGCGCGACGACGGTGAATTACCAGGGCCGGCTGGCGGATAACGCGGGCACCCCCCTGGATGGCACCTATGGGATGAGTTTCGCCCTCTATGATGCGGCAACCGGCGGCACACTGATCTGGGGCCCGGAAGCGCACACAGCGATCCCCGTGAGCGACGGTCTATTCAGTGTGGGATTGGGCAGCCAGACGGCGGGCGGCATCCCGACAAGTGCATGGAACGGCGACCGCTATCTCGAAATTACGGTGGGCGGAGAGATGCTGAGTCCGCGCGAGTTGATTCGCTCCGTGCCGATTGCTGGGATGGCATTGACGGTGCCAGATGGGGCGATTACGAAAGAAAAGTTGGGAGACACTACCCTGTGGCGTGGGCTAAACGATGGCGCAGTTATTCAGAGCGGTAGTGTGTGGATGCCTTCCGACCAAACCAACATTACCATAGCATTTGATCAGGCTTTTACATCAACGCCGCTTGTAATCATTACACAAATCGAGGGGTCCGCCGGTTATGCTAACTTGATAGCACACCATCTCAATCAAAATCAATTCCAAGTTGCCAAACGTGATGGCACGGCATGTGGTGTGCATTGGATCGCTATCGGCAGTATCACCCCCTAAACCATCTCTGATTCATTAACCGATTGTTAAGGATGATTTTGCAATGAACGAGACCAAACACTTTACCCTGAGTATCCCTTTACCCACCCGCCACATGCTGGGCCGCCTGCTACATTGGCTGACCCCCAACGGCGGGACGCTGCTTTTGCTGGTGGCTTTCCTTTTTGCGCAGTCCGTCGGCGCGCTCCCGCTCCCGATGCGCAACGCCGCACCCGCCTGGCCCGCCGCGCCGACCATCAACTATCAGGGCCGTCTGGCCGATAGTGCGGGCAATCCCATCAATGACACCGTAGCGATGCAATTTGCGCTATATGATGCCGCGACGGACGGCAGCGTCCTCTGGGGGCCGGAATCGCATCCCACCGTGCCCGTGAGCGAAGGCCTGTTCAGCATAGGACTCGGCAGCCAGACGGCCGGCGGCATCCCCACGAGCATCCTCTCTGGCGACGTGTGGCTCGAGATCACGGTGGACGGCGAGACGCTCATGCCTCGCGAACTGTTGCGTGCTGCGCCTTACGCAATGCAGGCGAGCGTGGCGTTGACGGTGCCGGACAGCAGCATCGGGGCGGCAAAGTTGAATATTGACGAGGATCTAGATTTGCATTCTTTTACTTTGACCAATACATTAGCTATTGAAAGTGCGAATGCTCAAAATTTCGTTATAGCAAATTACTACGGACGAATGAGAGTGAGAAGCGCAAATGACTTGTATGTTTTCCTCGATACGGACAACAACCAGACCAATGCTGTGTTCAAAATCTATCACGACAATAGCAGGTTAGAGCCACCAGTACAAGGTTTGCTTACCCTTGATGAAAGTGGAAACTTATCTGTGATTGGCAATGTTTCTCAAGGCGCAATGATTGAAAACAACCTGCAAACTCCTGCCGAATTCGCCGCCGAACGCATTGCTCGCTTCTCCGAAGGAGATGTGCTTTGCTGGGGCAACAACCGTCTTGAACTTTGCGCGCAATCTGGCGATCCTCTGGTGCAGGCCGTCGCAGATGAAAACGGCAAGCCCATCGTCATCGGTGCGGAGGTCATCAAGGTGCTTGGGCCGGTACAACGCGGAGATTTGCTGGTCGCCTCTGATGTGCCTGGCTATGCTGTCGCTATAGATGACCCTGCACCCGGCACCGTCATTGCCCAGGCATTGGCCGACTTCGCCGGCGAGCGGGGTGTGGTCAAGGCAATGGTGCGGAAGTTTTGATTATTCGGGGAAATATTAGATGAGACACGCCTTACTTCAGGCATCAGATAACAGGCCGGCTTGTCGCTGAACAATTGAAGCTACGAGCGGAAACCAGACAGAGGAGGTATTTGCAATGAACTTTACCCTCAAACTTTGGTTAAGGTCATTGGCGCTGGGCATAGTTCTACTCAGCTTGAGAACTGCTACTGTGCAGATAACTGCAACTTCTCCGGTGGATCTACCGGATATTCAGGATCAACTGCTCATGATGAAGGATCCCGCTGCGGTGTATTGTGCAGAGGTTATGGGGTACAACCATGAGGTGGTGACCATGCCAGACGGGTCACAATACGGTTTATGCCAATTACCGGACGGGAATACATGCAATGAATGGAATTTCTATGCTGGCACTTGCGGAGAAGCCTATACGTATTGCGCCGAAGCAGGCTACCACACGGAAACGCGCGATGATGGCGCTGATACATTTGCGGCGACTTATGCGGTATGTATAACCCAGGATGGGAAAGAAATCGGGTCGATCTCCCAATTAACTAACTTGGCAGCTCATGCAACTTCTTCGCAAGCAAATACTGTATCCGTTAGCCCTTTATCCCCAACGCCTTTGGACAGACTGCCCTCTGCTATTACAGCGCCACCTTCCTTCGATTGGCGCAACTATAATGGCTCCAACTGGCTCACAGGGGTCAAAAATCAGGGTAACATATGCGGAAGTTGTTGGGCTTTTGCAGCAGTAGGTGTAACAGAAGCACATCACAATATCATTTTCTCCAATCCCGACCTTGATTTGAATTTGGCCGAACAAGATATAGTATCCTGCTCCGGCGCTGGAGGATGTGGTGGCGGTTGGACGCCTTCTGCCCTTCATTACATCGCCGAAGACGGTGTTGTAGATGAAGCTTGCTTCCCATATCAAGCATCGGACGTGGCTTGTAGCAAATGTGCAGGTTGGACTGAAAGACTTACCCACATTGATAGTTTCAGGGCCTTTCAACCTGATATAGCCTCGCTCAAAGAAACTGTGGTTACTTACGGACCCACTTACGTCTCAATGGGAATTGATTCAGACTATGGGGGGTATTTTGATAGCAATCGAGTTTATCATTGTAATGATGATTCAGGGACCAATCATGCAGTGGTGGTGGTAGGTTATAACGATAGTGGGAATTACTGGCTGGTGCGTAACAGTTGGGGCAGTGATTGGAATGGCGATGGGTACTTCAAAGTTGGGTATGGTGAATGTGCCATTGATAGTACCATTGCTGGTTATGTTTACACGATTCCTCCAGTAACAACCGTTACTCTCAGCGGGTCAAGCGGTTACAATGGCTGGTATGCTACGGATGTTATCGTCACCTTAACCGCGGATGAACCAGTAGCCTGGACAAGATATCGCGTTGATAGTGGGGACTGGCAAGTTTATAACGCGCCTTTTGTGCTGAGTAGCGCCGGAACTCACCTGATCGAATACTATTCAAGAGATAAGTTTGCCGCCGAGGAGACTCCGAAATCTACCAGCGTTAAAATTGATAAAACCCCTCCTATCGCAGCCTCTGATGTGCGTCCTAGCGGCTGGACTGGCCCCTACACTGGCGATACAACCCCTGCGTTCGCCTGGAATGCCGCTACAGATAGCGATTCTGGCTTTGCCGGCTATTATGTTGCCGTAGATGACCACACACCGGACGGTAGCGGGGGCAATGATTGGTGGGCCGGCAATGTAACGACATTCAACGTTCCCGGTGCTCTGCCCGAAGGTCAGCACCGTTTTGCCGTCACCAGCAAGGATAATGCCGGCAACACCAATCCGGTGGACGGCGGCTCCGATGCGCCTTACTACCTCTTCTCCGTAGACATCAACCCGCCTACCATCCCACAGATCACGATCAGTGGGCCGGGATGCAGCGGCATTCCCAACAACGGCTGGCAGAATACCTGCTACACCCCGACATTTTCCTGGACTTCCAGTGACAGCGTTTCCGGTGTCAAGGACTATCGCTACTACTGGGGAACTTCAGCTTCCGGCGTCCCAGCCACCGTGACGACTACGACCACTTTTGCGCCCGGCGTGATTGCTCCGGCGGGCAGCGTCGCCAGTATGTACTTCAACCTCACTGCCCGCGACTCACTCAACCACGAATCGGGCCGCGCCTCCTTTGGCGTGCGCTATGACGGCGCGCCGCCCACCGTTACGCTCGTTATCAATGGTGGCGGGGAAACTACTAATCAGGTCAATGTGTGGCTGGATTTGACGGTCGCCGATGCCGGCAGTGGTGTGGATCAGATGCGCTTCTCCAACAATGGTCTGGAATGGACGGCCTGGGAAGCCTATAGCAGCAGTAAGCCATGGAGACTGCCCGCGCTCGACCGCCGCGCGCATACGCTTTATGCTCAGGTGCGCGACCGCGCCGGCAATGCATCCAGCGTCGCCAGCGACAGTATCACCCTCGACTTCTACCCGGTGGCGCCCCACTCGGCCAGCTTCCGCATCTGTGATGCCGTAGTAGACATTGGCGGCTCGGGGGAGCTTACCTCAGTCAGCTTCCATCTCGTTTCCGCCATCGGGCAGTCCTGGGCTACCGGGGCGACGGCCAACAGCAGCGCCGGCCACACCGCACGCAGTGGATTCTTGGCTGCGCTGGATGGCTGCCGCCCCATCACCCACTCCGTCACCACCAACTATACTGTCACGCAGTGGGTCGTCGCCTCCGGTGGCAATTTGCGGGGCAGCAGCAGCTTCCGCCTGGGCGACACCGCCGGGCAGCCGGCTGCGTCGGGTAACAATGCCTTCACCAGCACCAGTTTCACGCTTTCTTCGGGTTTTTGGGCGCAGATCACCGGGACTGTGCCGATGACAACGCCCGTCGAACCCACCCCGCCCCCTCCTACACCTATGCCTATTCCCACTCCCGGCCCTACATCCATTCCGCAGCCCGGCAGCTTTGGTGTCAGCATCAACGACGGCGCGCTCTACACCCACGATCCCGACGTCACCGTTAATACCTGGGCGCCGGATGTGACGCAAGTGCGTTTGAGCAATGACGGCGGCTACGCGGATGCCGGTTGGACGACCTACCAGCTCACGCATACCTGGACCATCTCCACCTACGGCGCCTATGTGATGCCGCGTATTGTCTACGCCTGGTTCAAGGATGCGCAAGCTGCCGTCTACGGGCCATTCCAGGATGACATTGTTTACGATCCCGTCGCACCGCAGGGCAGTGTGCGTATCGCCGGCGTCACGCTGCAACGACTTAACCCCACAGCAGTGGTGACACTGCACCTGGAAGCCAGCGACGACAACAGTGGCGTGGCCGCTATGCGATTAGGCGAGGACACCCTGGAAAACGCCACCTGGCAGCCGTTTAGCGATACCGTCACCCGGACGCTTCAAAGTGACATCGTTTACGTCCAATTCCAGGATAACGCGGGCAACCTCTCGGCACTCTATGGCAGCGATAGCAGCGAACACGCCCTTGCCAGCCCTCTGCTCAACGTGACCCTTAGCGGCCCAACCCTGGGCCTCACTCATACCGCCTACACATTCACGGCGGATGTGTCGTCGGTCACAGCGACGCTTCCTATCACCTACCTCTGGCAAGTAACCGGGCAAACGCCGATTACCCATGCCGCAACGTTAAATACCCGCAGTATCCTTAGTTTTACGTGGGGTGTAGCCGGAACCCAGATGCTCACTGTGACGGCGTTGAATAAGCCGGGAATGACCACGGGGACGCACAGTATCACCATTATGAGCAGTACACCTTCGTGCGCGCACCCGATGATCGGAGTTGACATTCAACCAGCAGAGGGTGGTATGTCCACTTTTTACATGGATACTCTATACTCGTTCGTTGCCATCCCCAGCCCGCTCAACGCCACCCAACCTATTACCTATACCTGGTCACCCATACCCTACAATGAACAAGGTAACTCAGTCGCCATCTATCAATGGAGCGCACCGGGGACATACACTATCACCTTGACCACGCAAAACTGCGGTGGCATCCCGGTAACGACCCAAAAGGTGGTCACGGTGCAAACAGCGCAACACCGTATCTATCTGCCTTTAGTGCTGCGCGAGTAAGCCTGACTTCTTTAAACCTGACGTCCTGTATGGTCACCATGACATGGTAGACACAGCAAGGCAGCAAGGTAGTGTGGCAGAGTAAAACAACGCCGGCCAGGGCTAATGCTCTGGCCGGCGTCATAGTTATTTACGGTATCGGCGGACAGCACGAACACGGTCCCGGCCCCGGCCCCGGCCCGCCGCCGCCACCACCCGGCGGTGGGGTGGGTACGGGCGGCGGGGCCGGCAGCAGTTCCGGCAACTCCCCCGCATCCGGCGGATTCAGGTTCCTCAGAGAAGTCGGCTGATTGGGCGGGACTGATAGGCAGAAACATCCCCGCTGACAGTTTTTGCCCGTCGCCGGCCGCGTCAGGCCAGATTCAGGCCTTTTGAGCTGTTATTTGAGCGCAATGAGGAGGGGGTAGAGGTCAGCGGAATTATCCACCGTATCTGTAGGGGAGTACCGTAATGTGGCGTCACGGGTTGGCGGCCACCGGGGCATCTGTAGTGCGCGGCGCCTGGCCGCTAAAGGTGGTCGGGGCCTGCCGCAAAAGTCGGGCAGCGTTCCACTTTTAGCGGAGGGTAAAGCGGGACGGCTGGGAGGCACGGGATACCGTGGCGCCGCCGCCACGCTTGTACCGCGGCCAATCCGCCAGCAGCAGCGCGCCGGCCAGCGCCAACGCATACGGGCCGCCGGACACCAACGCCACCAGCAACAACACACTACCATCCAACCACAGTAACGCAATGCGTGTGATCCAGGTTTCCATCAGTTTTCTCCCACAGGTAACGGTTGGGCATTCCCGCCGCGTTGCCGATGCTTGAGCCGGCACATCGCACGCGCGGCGGTGGCCGGGATTTCCTCCGCCGGGACGCCGCTTTCCCAGCGATCCACCATCGCCGGCGACGGCAGCCAATGATCTACCAGTGCATCAAAGGTGAAGATCGCTAACATTCCCTTCTCCACCAGCGTCGGCGTCTGCCGCAAGTCGGCAGCCAATTTGCCCAACGCGCGTTGTAACAGCCGGGCTTCCGGCGCGGCCGGCGCGACATAGTACACCCCGGCGAACCCGGCCTGGCCGTAGTTGTGCATGGTCCAGCGCAGCTTTTGCTTCAATGCCTGATTCGCATACCGCCCGCGCTCGCACTCT
The DNA here is from genome assembly GCA_029555965.1 of Chloroflexota bacterium. Lineage (GTDB taxonomy): Bacteria > Chloroflexota > Anaerolineae > B4-G1 > SLSP01 > JAKQHY01. The sequence continues at coordinate 108,019 of JAKQHY010000136.1, forward strand.
ATGCACAGCCGGGTCATTGGCCCGCCGCGCGCCTGCAACTCTACGAACAAATCCGGTACACTGCATTTCTCATCACCCGCCTTGTCGGGATTCCGGCATTCGCCATATTCACGCTGATAGCCGTCCGGGATACCTTCAGCCAGATCAAACACCTCGATAGTAAAGGGGTTCTCCGGCAGTAGCTGCCCATTGAGGATGACATTGCGGGTGGCGCGGATCAACCACCAGGTAAGCGCGGAGGCCTCCGTAACGTGGTATTTGCCCAGGAACTCTTTGAGGGGGACCGGATCACACCCGAAACGCGCGCGATACTGCGCGGCGCCGGCAGCTCCGATCTGTAATAGCCGGGGATTGCAAAACCCCGCGTGCCGCGGGGTGACCGGCGCCTTGTACAAGCCTAACAGATGCTGCTGCATTAGCACTTCCACCATATCCCGGAACATTGCCGGCGAGTGGCCGGTGGCTTGCACAAAGGCTGGCTCGGCTTTTTCCCAAGCGGGTTCCCGCCCAATGATGCGCCAGGCTTCGATGGCGGCATCCGGCAGGGTGGGGTCAGATAGGGATACCAGGGGATTGTTCACCGGCGTCACGACCGGCGGGGGTGTCACGACGGCGGGTGACGGCGGCGTAGGGAGCGCCACCGGTGGCGGGGCTGCGGCCACCTGTTGATTCAGCCGTGGCAATTGTTGCCGGGCCAGTTCCGCCAGGTGGGCCAGACTGGCTGCGCCAGAGAACGGCACATTCAGGGCTGTCAGGTATGCACGCAGTACGGCGCTGGCGTCCGCAACGTCCGGTGTGATCGTTGGTGCGGACTCCGGTGCGGTGCCCGCCGCTTCCCTGTTTGCCCGCGTAGACCACTGCTGCGTGATAGTTGGTAAGTGCTGCTGGGCCAGCGCGATCACGGCAGAGGGCGCGGCATCGGGTGCGGAGGTTATGCCGAAAATTTCCAGGCATTGGCGCAGCACCGTCATGGCGGCAGCCGTGTCCGGCGCGGGCGAGCGGGCAGTGGATAGCGTCCCTAACATTTCTTCGGCATAGCGCAGGACGTCGGCGCGGGCGGCGGTCGCCTGCCCCCAGGTCACCGAAAAGAGCGTGGTCAGGTATTTGCCCAGCAGTTCTTCGGCGCGTTTCTGCCGATAAGTGGCGGTGGCCAATTGCTCCTGGTCGTGCGCCAGTTGCGCCCGCAGCAGTTGGATGATGGCATTTTCGGCAAATGCTTCACTCATTGCGCCATACCTCGCGGCATAATGGATAGTGCAGGCCAACGACGGCCTCCTCCAATTCGGCGCGTACGGTATCCGCCAGGGTCAACGCCTCGCCGGCGGCCTGGAGTTGCGCCAGGTCATGGTTGCCCAGGTAGGCCAGCAGATCTTCGGCAGCCAGAATGTAGGTATCACGCACCTGGGCCAACCGTTCCCCTAACATAGTATAGACGGTGGGCGGGTCCGGCAGGGTGATTTGTTCCAACCGGGTGGCGAGGTCGGTCGCGCGCCCGGCGCGGCGAAACGCCTCCGCGCTGCTGACCGGTGCGGTTTGCGCCGCGAGGGTATGGAGTTCTGGCGCGATGGCCGCCATTTCGGTTAACGCGGCGGCAGCGCGGGCCAGATACTGTTGTTGCGCCAGCCGATACGGGGACAATACCAGGGGCTGCGCCGTCAATGCGTCGCAGGGCGCAGTGGCGTAGCCGACGAGCGGTGGGACAATCAAGAGCAGCCCGGCAATGAGGGCGATGAGCCAGTTGCGCATTTTCATCTCCGTGTTATAGTTTAGTTAGATCACCCGCGCGGAGCACGTTTCCAGGGCTAGCGGCCTGGTATGAGAGCTTACCGGGAGCGGTCGCCGTTCCAAAGGAGAAGTCACCCGGACTTCTCTTTTTTGTTGGCTATCATCGCCCCGGCTTGCCTGCCGGCGTACCGCCGTAGCCCCCCTACCGGGACAAGCCGCGGGGTCGTTGTGCCGGGCCGCGGCGGATACCGGGTAGTCAGGCCGGATGACTCCCGGGCTAGTCGGGGGTAACCACCAGGTTCGGGGCGTTGTGCCGGGCCGAGGCGGATACCGGGCAGTCCAGGCCGAGCGACTCCCGGTGAGGCGCGAGCAATCACCAGGGCGTTGTGCCGGGTCAGGGCGACTGGCCGCAGCGGCGCTATGCGCTCCCTCAGTTCTCCGACACTTGTAGCAATTCCCGTAGCCAGTTCTGCGTCGCCACGTCCATGGTCGCTACTTGCTCGGCCAGGCGTTGTCTATCCAGCTCCGCCGCTTTGCCGCCGAGTCGCAGTACTTTCTGCGCGACGACGGAACTGTGAAACGTCGCGCCGCCGTCGTCATTGTCAATGTACCCGGCGATGAATACGGTGTCACCTACCTGCACTTCGGCCAGCAACGCGGCGTTCGCTTCCCATCCCACCACCGTATGCCAGGTGGTCTTGTCTTGTAGCGCCCCGGCCAAATCGCGCCACTTGCGCACCGTTGCCAGCCGTGCGCGGGTCTGCTGCCGCCCGCTCTCACTCACCGGGCGCACCTCCAACCGCCCGATGCGGCCGATCAAAAACACCTGGTTAAACATCCTTGACCTCCCACTGTCCAATGACGATGGCTTGTCCCTGCAACTGCCCGCAACCCGTCAACCATTGTCCCAACTGTGGCACGTTCCCAGCGCCGGCCAACGTCACGGACACCGGTACAGTCCCCTTATTCCCCTGCACTTGCACCGTAGTAGCGTTCACCGCAACCACCGGTCCGGCAATATGCACAAAGTTCCCCGCTACGGCGCGGCCTGCCGGCGCAATGACGATGTACCGTAATTCGTCCGTATCTCCCCGCTGCACCGTCACCCGCAAGGGCCGTTTCAACGGCGGTAACTGGCATTGGCGCGGATCGCCACCCGCCAACGCTACTAGGAAGCGAATCAGTCGTACCGTTCCGGCTTCCCTCACGCGCCCGGCTTTCCCGTTCCCGTGGTTTTTACCCGTGCCTCGTTCCGTTATCCCCATGTGTTTTTACCCTTTTTCTGACCCTGGATCACCGGCACTATTCACTGCGGCCTTCCCATATCAGTCCCCCGGTTAAATACCAGGGGAAACCCACGTATATGTCCTGATACCTGCTGAACCTGTTTTTCTAACCCGTGAACCTGCTGAACCTGCCGAACCTGTTTTTCTAACTTATGCATCTACTGAACCTGTTTTTCTAACTTTTAGACCGCAGGAGTACATAGCTCGCGCAAGGTTTGCTGGATGCGCTCCAACGCCGCCAGGGTATCCGGCGTAACCTGCTCCTGGACGCTGGCGGCTACGACCCGTAACTGCCGCGCCGCCCGGCGGAGGGCGCCGGCGGTGGCGGCGGTAGCCGGCGGCGACGACGGCGGAATGATCTCCAATGCCGTCAACAGATACGCCGTGCCGAGCGCCCCGATGCCTTTGCCGAACCGCAGGTCAGCGAAATACGTGGCGCGCAGCGCCTCTGCCAGCGCCCCTAATGTCGTCAGCGTCTGCGCGTTCGCCAGATTGACCACATAGTTGATCACCCGGCTCGCCAGGGTGTCATAGCCAAACACCACGCGCCAGCGGACATCTGACCGGGGTGGGGGCGGCGTAGCGCGCCACTCCGGGCCGAATACCTGTGCCAGGGGCGTGACCTCGCTAACCTCGATCCATGGTGGCTGTAAAACCTGGCGTTCCATTCTCATACCTTTACCGTACCTTCAATGTGGGTGATGTAGCAGGGGGGAGATAGTGCAACGTCCAGGGCGCCTGCCGGGGAATCGCCGGTGCGACGCCGTTGAGTTGCTGTTGTACCAGATGATTCCACACGGCTAACACTTCGACCCGCGTTTGGGGATCGGTCAGGGGATAGACCTTTTCCCCCGCCGCCAGCTGCTTGCCCGGCGCGGTCGGGGTGAACTGATAGACGGTCTGCGTTACTACATCGGTCACGCGGAACTCCGGGGGATCGGTGCTCAGAGTGGCAGCCACGTTCGGGACAAGGCGTACCGCCGTACCCAGGGTATCGGTGATGATTTGGGCCAGAAGCAGTCGCCAGGCCTGGGCATCGGCCGCTAACCGCCCCTCTACCTCGCGCCGTTGCGCCGCCACGCGCGCCGATTCATCTTCCGTCAGTTGGCGCCGTTTCAGCGCCAAATCCTGGCGCGTGTAGTGGACGAGACGCCATGACAGTCCCAGACCTCCGACGCATAACAGCGCGCCGACGAGCGCCCCGCCGGCTTGCGCCCAGACGGGAAGGGCCGCGATGCGTTCCTGGACCTGCTGGACGACGACTTGTACCGGATGCGGGCGCGTGATCACTGTGGTAGCCGTGATCACTTCTGTGACGGTCAGCGTCGCCGTCGCGGTAGGTAAAGCCAACAGTGGTTCCGGTGTGGCTTTCAGCGGGGCGGCGGTCGGCGACTCTGGTGTAGCCGTATCTGGCGGCGGCGCCGGGGTAGTCGTGTCCAGCGCCACCGGAACAGGCAAGGGCGCCGGCGTCATAGTCGGCGGTTCTGGCGTGGCGGTGGGCGGCTCCGGTGTCGGCGTGGGCAGCGCCGGGGGCTTTTCCACCGGCACGTCTGTGGGCTTCGGCTCCGCCGTCGGGTAAATCGGCGCCACCGTAGCTGGCGCGGGGGTCGGCGGCGGCGTACCTTTTTGGGCGCCCACCGGCAACCCTACATTACACACGATCAACAGTCCTAAACTACATAACCAACGATGTGCCTTCATCCTGGTCCCTACCTGTCTAGCCGCTGGTGGCAGCTCATTCGTCCTCAGACCCTTCCTGGCTGTCCGCCGGCGCGCGCAGCCGGAACGTCCGGTGGCGCCCGCAAGCCAGGCAGGTATGCGGCACATCCACATATTGCCCCTCACGGCGCCGCCCGTCCGGTTGCGCGACCCACTCGTGGAAACCAAGCCAGCAGTACGGGTGCAGGCGTAAAATGCCGCCCAGACCGCTCAACACCAGCCCCAGGCCCAGTAACCCGATGGGCGCCAGCAGCAGCCAGGGATCGCGGATGTCCCCACCCGTCGTCCCATAACCCGTTTCTGGTAGTAAAATCACTACCGGCGTGGTCGGCGTAGGGGGCGGTTCATTGCTGGTAGGTGCGGCCGGGTGCGGCGCGGTCGTAGCCGGTACGGCGGTGGACGGCGCGGTGGGCTCTGGTAAGCCCGGCGTGGGGGGTGGCGTAGGTTTCACTGGCGTCGGAGGCGGCGTCTCCTTCTGAGGCAGCGGGGCCGGATGGCCCGGCCCCCGCCTCTGGCTGTCCCCGACGGCCGGGCGGGTTGTTGCCGCCGGCGTGTGACTATCCGCATCCGGCACGTACCAGGTATATCCCTGGGCGGCCAGTTCCCGGCCTTGCCGTTGGGAAAGGGTGTTGCCGTCGCAATCCAGCGCCAGCATATCCTTCGTCCCCGGTGGGACGAACAGCCAGCGCGCGTCCCCAGCGGCGACCACTTCACTGCGGCCAAGCAGATCGGCGGTGTGCGCATTAGTTATATCCATTCCGGCCGGCACAATGATGACGACACAGACATCCACCGGGCCTTGATTAACCAGCCGGATTTGCGCTTCATCACCCACCTCGCCCACGTTCAGCGTGTAGCTCTGGCCAGTAGCGAGTTCCGCGAAACTGCCCATAGGGGTTTCATCGCAGCCCACCAGCAACACATCGTACAACTCGGTTGCGGCGAAGCGGACCGTGATGGAATCCGCCGCTGCCAGGGGCGCGAGCAACAAATTGCGCTCCCCCCACGTTCCGCTTTCAGTAGGCGATACCACCACCTCACAGATGACGCGCGGGCTGAGATTGCGCACCGTCAGGACGATCTCGCCCTGTTGCGCCGTGGGATACGCGGGCGTAGCGGTGGGCGATGCTGGAGCGCCGGCCGCCAGTTGCGGGGTGGCCTCAGCGACAGTGGGCACCGGACGACGCGGAGTAGCAGCGCTGGCTACCGCCGGTGTGGCCGGGGCATAGCCGCGCGCTATGTCAGTGTTCCCATACGGCCGAATGACGCCGGTCAAGACGCCCACGACGCATGCCAGGGTGCAGCAAAGCAATAGCCCCCCTACGGTCGCCGCTACGAGGATGGTCATCCGGCGCCGGTTCATCGTGCGTCTCCGATGGTGGGCGTGGGTGGCGGCGTGGGTTTGATATTGCCGACCGGCGCGGGCGCCAGGCGGACCCCGTCGCCGGAGAGCGGCCCGTCCACTTCCACCGTGAGCCGATACCCCGTGTCCACGCCGTACACCTGCCAATCCCAATTGCGCACCATCGCGTAGTACATGCCCGGCGGCAGCGCCGCGACGATCCGCGAGGCGCGATTGCCGGGGTAACTGATGTCGTCGTTCGCGGCGATAGGATTCACGCAATCGGCGGGGGCATACAGGTACAGGAGCGTGTCCGCGCGCGCGCCGAGGGCGCTCGTTTCCAGGATATAGCCTGACGCCGTCGCCGTGAACTGATACCAGTCGTTGTCATTCGCCGTGGCAAAGTCATCTTGGTAAATGTCCCCTACGACCACTGCCGCTGCACCCAGGCATTGCGCCGGCGCGTCGGCCAGGGGGTGTAATACCGGCTCGACCGGTGTAACCAGCGGCGGATAGCCACGCATGATGAGCGGCAGGTATAGCCGGTTAGGCCGATAGACCCGGATGCTGGCCGTCGCCGTCACCGGGCCGGCGCTCGCGCTCACGCCGACCGCCATGTTGGTCAGCGTCAGTCCTTCCGTGCCGGTCAGGGGATACGCCTGGTAGGTCAACACGGCGATCTCGTTGGCCGGCAACGTGGGGATGGTCCAGGTCACGCGATAGGGGGCCTCACCTGCGACACCAAAGACACCCCAC
>JAKQHY010000196.1 GCA_029555965.1 Chloroflexota bacterium
CGATTATTTTTTAATGCTTGTAGCCGACTATCAAACTCCAATAGTTGTTACCCCACAAAAGCTCAAAGGGTCAGAATTAACCCTTTAACGAACCGATTGTAATGCCTTCAATCATCTGCTTTTGCATGAGCAAAAACGCGACAATGGGCAGAATCGACATCAAAATAGCGGCGGCCATGCCAATGCCATAGGAGGGACCGGCGCCCTGAATCTGATACATGATAATCGAGACGCCCACCGGCAGGGTGTAGATCTGTTGTTTGTTCAGCACCAACAGCGGCCAGAGAAAATCATTCCAGTGGCCGACAAAGGTGAAGATCGCCAGGGTCGCCAGGACGGGCCGTGCCAGGGGCAAGGCAATGCGCCACCAGAGTTGCACCTCGCTGGCGCCATCGATCTTGGCGGCCTGAAAGAGTTCTTCGGGCAAGGTAATGGCAAATTGACGAAAGAGAAAGACGGCAAAGGGCGACGCCATCCCCGGTAAAATCAGCGCCCAATAGGTGTCGTGCAGCCCCATTCTGAGCGTCAGCACGTAGGTGGCAATAATCGTGGACCAGCCCGGCACGAGCATGGTGCTGATGATCAGCCAGAAGATCAGATCGCGACCGGGGAAACGCTTGCGGGCAAAACTGTAGCCGGCGAGCGACGTCAGCAACACGACGCCCGTTGTAGAGACGAGACTCGTAAAGACGCTGTTCCAAAACCAGCGCACGACAGGCGCATTGGCCACCCCGGTGCCACGAATCAAGTCACTATAATTCGTGAGCGCCAATCGTTCTACCAGAAAGGAAGGCGGCACCGTCGCTACATCTTGCGGGTCTTTGAAACTGGTGATCACCGCCCAATAGAGGGGAAAGAGCGAAACCACAGCCAGCAGCAGAATGAGCAAAAGCGCGACATAGCGCAGCACACTAGCGCCCCCTTCGGGGAACAAGATCAGCCGCAGGCGCGTCACCCCAACGGGCCGACGTTGGCGAACGGATTTGAGCGATTGTTCGCTGACAACCATGCAAAACTCCTAAAATTGGTTCAACAAGATCTCAAAGGGTTGGTTGGTTGGTTAGGTGAACAACCAACTAACCAACTAACCACCTAACTAACCACCTAACCAACCCCTGAATTCCGCAAGACTCCTAAAACTCCACCACCTGCGAAAAGCGGCGAAACTGAAAGACCGTCAAGCCAACGGTGGCAATAAGCAGCAGCAGCCCAGCCGCGGCGGCCGTGCCGGCATTTTGGAAAAAGACCAGTTGGTTGTAAATGTAATAACCGGCGGTCATCGTGCTGTTGACGGGGCCGCCGCGGGTCAAGACATAGACCGGCACAAAGACCTGTAAGGCGCCCAGGGTAGAGACGACCAACACATAGAGCAGCGCAGGCGTGAGCAAAGGAAAGGTCACAGCCCACTGGCGCCGCCAGAAATTGGCGCCATCGACCGCGGCGGCGTCATAGAGATCGGTGGGAATGCTCAAGAGCGCGGCGCAAAAGATAATGATAGCGACGCCATTGCCGGCCAGGATCGCCATGCCGGCCAGAGAGGGAAGCGCCGTGTAGATATTGCCTAACCAGTTGACCGCTTCGACCCCTACCAACGACAGAAAATAGTTGAGCACGCCCACATGAAAGTCAAAGACAAAGCGCCAGATAATCGCCACGGCCAACCCAGAGATGACGCCAGGGAGATAGAACATCGCCTGGAAAAAGCTCCGCAGGGCGCGGCTGCGCAAGGAGACAATCAGAATGGCTGTGAACAAAGAGAGCGCTGTCGAAATTGGCACCACGATCAGCGCATAATAGAACGAATTGAGCAATGCCTTCTGCGCCGCACTCATGGTGATGACATCCAGATAATTTTGAAAACCAATAAACTCTGTCACCCCGCGCGGATGCCAATCGACGAAACTCAACCAGATCACCATGCCATAGGGCACCAGGGTGAAGACGGCAAAGAAAGCCAGAAAGGGCGCAATGAACAGATAGCCCCACAATTTCTCCAGCCTTGCATAGCGCATTAGCAGTATCCTCGCTCGAAACAGCGAATTTCATAGGATGAGTAGGTGATTGGGTAATTGGGTGATTTGTTGAACCTTAATCACCCAATTACCCAATCACCTAACTTGTACTACGCCCAGTCTAGCGCTTCCACCGTGCTGCAAAATTCTTGCACTGCCTCTTGGGGCGGTGTCGGCAGGAAGAGTTTCTGCAAGACCAGTTCTAACGCGGTGACAACTTCCAACGCTTTGCCGCCATTGGCCTCCATGCGCTGGCGACCATAGGGGATGTAGTTGTCAAAGTGCCATTTGAGCATCGGATCTTCCACCCCCTCCAACGCCGACATGCGCGCCGGCAGGTCGGCGCT
>JAKQHY010000163.1 GCA_029555965.1 Chloroflexota bacterium
GGCGTGGAAGGTGACGGTAGACGGTAGACGGTAGACGGTAGATGGGGAAGGGGGAGGGGGGGAGGGGGAGAGGGGGAGAGGGGGAGAATCGCTGATCCGCCGATCCGCTGACTCGCTGATCCGCTTCCCCTTCGCGTAGTCACCAGGGTAGCCGCCGGAGGCCAGCACGACGCCGACGCTGGTAAGGGGCTTCCAGGCGATGGGCGTTTCGCGCAAGCGGCCTGCGATGCAGGCGAGCATGATGTCCACCAGATCGGTGTCGAGCAGGGGCATCAGCAGTTGCGTTTCCGGGTCGCCGAAGCGGCAGTTGAATTCGAGGACGCGTGGGCCTTGGGCGGTGAGCATTAGCCCGGCGTAGAGCACGCCGACGTAGGGCGTCCCGCGCCGCCGCATTCCATCCACCACGGGTTGCAGCACGCGGCGGGTGGCTTCGTCCACCCTCTCCGGCGGGAGGTGCGGCGAGGGGCAATAGCCGCCCATCCCGCCGGTGTTGAGGCCGCGGTCGCCGTCGAGCGCGCGCTTGTAATCGCGGGCAGGCAGCATCGGAATCACTGTCGTCCCATCGCAGAATGCCAGCAGCGAGGCTTCTTCGCCGTCCAACCGCGTCTCGATGAGCACTTGATCGCCGGCTGCGCCAAACGCGCGCTCCACCATAATCTGGCGGAGCGCAGCCTCGGCCTCGGCGAGGGTGTCGCACACGAGGACGCCCTTGCCCGCCGCCAGCCCGTCAGCTTTGACGACCACCGGGCCGTCGAGCTGCCGCAGGTAGGCCAGCGCTGCCTCGTAATTCGTGAACGCGGCGCCCGGCGCGGTTGGGATGCCTTCTTCCATCATCACGCGCTTGGCGAAGACTTTGGAGCCTTCCAATTGCGCGGCGGCTGCCGACGGGCCGAAGGCCGGTACGCCCGCGACCTGGAACGCATCCACGAGGCCCGCCACCAGCGGCGCTTCCGGCCCGACGACGGCCAGATCAACCGTGTGTTTCTGCGCAAATTCGATCAGCGCGAAGCTATCGTCCGCCGCAATGGCGACCGGAAGCAGCTTCCCGCCCACCGTTCCGCCGTTGCCCGGCGCGACGAAGACGTCCGTCACCTGCGGCGACTGCGCCAGTTTCCACGCCAGCGCGTGCTCCCGTCCCCCTGAGCCGATGACTAGAATTCGCATAATCCTCTCCTTTTCAAGTAGACGGTAGACAGTAGACGGTAGACGGCCCTGTCTACCGTCTACCGTCTACTGTCTACCTTATTCAAACATTCCCTTCTTAAACGACTCATCCACCACTACTGGATAGTCGCCGTTGAAGCACGCCTGGCAGTGCGCCGTGCCGTCAAAGGGGACGACGCTGCGTAGACCTTCAATGGACAGGTAGCCCAGGCTGTCCACGCCGATGTGGGCGGCGATTTCGTCTACGTTCATATTGGCAGCGATGAGCTGTTCTTGCCGCGCCATGTCCACGCCCATGAAACAGGGATAGCGGATCGGCGGCGAGGCGACGCGCATGTGGACTTCCTTCGCGCCGGCCTGCCGCAGCAGCGCGACGATGGGGCCGCTGGTGGTGCCGCGTACGATGGAGTCGTCCACCAGCACCACGCGCTCGCCCTTCAGGTCGGGCAGCGGGTTGTATTTGATGGCGACGCCCAAATCGCGCATCCGCTGATCCGGCTGGATGAACGTCCGCCCGATGTAGCGGTTTTTGATGAGCGCCTCGCCAAAGGGGATGCCGGATTCGTAGGCGTAGCCGATGGCGTGCGCCGTGGCCGAGTCCGGCACGCCGATGACGATGTCCGCTTCGGCGGGGTGTTCGCGAGCAAGCTGGCGGCCCATCTTGCGGCGCACGTTGTGGATGGAGCGCCCTTCCATCACGGAATCGGGGCGGGCGAAGTAGACGTACTCGAAAATGCAGAGGGAGGCGCGCTCGGCGGCGGGCGTCTGCCACGTGGCGACGCCGTTTGCATCCAGGCGGACGATCTCGCCGGGCCGCAGCTCGCGCTCAAATGTCGCGCCGATGGTGCCGAAGGCGCACGATTCCGACGCGACAATCCAGCCGTTGTCGCCGAGCCGGCCCAGGGAGAGCGGGCGGAAGCCCCAGCGGTCGCGCACGGCGTAGACCGCGTCGCGGGTGAGGATGGTGAGGGCGTAGGCGCCCTGCGCCCGCTGCATGAAGTCGGCAATGCGCGCGTCCCAGGTGTCGCCGGCCGCCCCCGCGAGCATCTGCGTGATGACTTCGCTATCCGACGAGGAGGTGAGGCCGACGCCGCGTTGCAGCAGGTCGCGGCGCAGCGCGGAGGTGTTGGTGAGGTTGCCGTTGTGGGCAATCGCCAGCGGGCCAAGCGCCGTCTCGATGAGGTAGGGCTGCGCGTTCAGCAGTTTGACGCCGCCGGTGGTCGAGTAGCGCGTGTGGCCGATGGCGAGGTCGCCGCGCAGCAGGTGCAGGTTGTCCTCGTTGAAGACCTGCGAGACGAGGCCCATCCCCTTGTGGATACGGGCCAGGCCGCGCTCGCTGGTGCAAATTCCCGCGCTTTCTTGCCCGCGATGTTGCAGGGCGTACAGCGCAAAGAACGTCATCCGGGCCACGTCCACGCCGGGGGCGTAGAGGCCGCAGATGCCGCAGGCTTCTTTCAGTTTGGTTTCCAGCATAGTTTTTTCCTTGAAGATAATTTCTCAACGGATTTAACGGATTCAACGGAAGTGGGTTAAAGACTACCGGAACCGTTGGGGGCGCTTTCGTCGGGGGTTGGGAATTCGTCGCGCAGCAGACCGTACAGCAACCGATCCCAACGGCGCCCGCCGCAGTAGATGGCCTGGCGTTCCCGGCCTTCCTGGACAAAGTGACACTTTTCCAAGATTTTCTGCATGGCGAGGTTGTACTCGGCCGTGGTCGCACTCACGCGGTAGAGATCGAGGTACGCGAAGCCGTAGCGCAGCAGCGTCCGCGTGGCGTCCAGGCCGTAGCCTTGCCCTCGGTCTGCCGACCGGTCAATGCCGACGCCCAGTGTGGCCGTGCGCTGCTGCCAATCCAGGTTGGCGAGTTGAATGCCCCCTATCGGACGGCCTTCGAGTGTGAAGATGCCGAGGTAGACGTGCTCCTTGCCCTGTTTGGCCTGCATCTCCTCGAACCATTTATCTGCCCCCTCGACGGAGAGGCCGGGATTCAGCGGCTCGGTAGGGAGCGGGCCGGTTGGCTCGTAGGCTTCCCACAACTCGCGGCAGTGCTCGCGCTCCAACGTGCGGAGGATGGTTTTGGCGCCTCGTAATGCAATCATTGCCCTATGCCTTGTCCGCCGCATACAACCGTTGCCGCTGCTGCTCCTGGTACATCAGCACCTTCTCGCGTAACGCCGCGTCGCCGACGCCGAGGATTTTGGCGGCGAGCAAGGCTGCGTTGTCCGGCTCCAGCACCACGGCGGGCGCAACGCCCGACGGCGTCCGCAGCGACGAGTACAAATCCGCGCCGCCGAACTTCTCCGAGTAGGGTGGGCAGGCGACGACGGGCGCGGCGACGGCAGCGTCCACCATGCCGCTCAGCGCGTTGCTGCGACCCGCCACCGTGATGTAGACTTTCGGCTGCGGGTCGGCTTCGTAGCCGGCCAGCAAGTCCAGCAGATAGCGCGGGACTTTGTGCGCTGATGCAATGCGCGTGACGTGGGGGATGCCGAAGTCGTCGAGCGCGGACGTGATTTTGGCCGCGAAGTCGCGGTCGGCGGGGGAACCTAAAATTAAGATGGCAAGCATAGTTGCTCCTTTATACTTGTTTAGGACTTACGCCAGTAGGACTCTTTTTTCACCGCAGAGACCGCTGAGGACGCCGAGAAATGATAAAATCTTTGCGATCTCTGCGTGCTCTGCGGTAAAATTTCATCCTTTTGCGTAAGTCTGTTGTTGTAAGACGATATGCCTCGGTCGAAACCCATACCGTTCATAAAATCCGAACGCCTGCTCATTGCCCACCGCCACTACTACGCGCTTCATGGAGACGTTGTGCCCGTCCATCCAATCTAACGCGTGCCGCATGAAGGCGTCGCCAATGCCCTGCCGGCGATAGTCGGCTTCGATGAAAATGGATTCGATCGCGCCGGCTTCCTCAGTCACGAGACTGACGCAATAGCCAACGGTTTGGCCGGTAGCGGTGTCTTGCGCTAGCTCTACGCGCAGCAAACCGGATTGAGCTTTGTCCAGAAAGTAGGCTTTGCGCCCGGCGTAGACGTGCGCGGCGTAATCCTCCGCAAAATGCAGAGAGTGGGCGGCGTGTTGGGCGTTGAGCTTTTCCCACAACGGGCCGACGGCGTCCAATAATTCCGTGCTGCCGGTGATGTAGTTGATTGTCATGGCAAGTCCTTGGGTTGAGCGTAGGGCGTATTTCGTAGTCCGTTACGGAATACGCCCTACGAAATACGTTTCTATGGCACATACCGGCTGGCGCCGTTGTTTGAGCCTACCCACACGACTCCTTCCGGTGTAATCCAGATGTCTGAAATAAGGCCATCCGCAAGACCGTCGGCAGAGGTAAAAATCTTCCAGGTCTCATTTGCCGGATCGAAGTGTCCCAGGGCGGCGCTCCAGGCCCATACGGTGCCATCGGCTGCCCCCTGGAGTCCATTGATGCCGGCGCTGGCCCACTCGTAGTTTTCCCAACCGGCGGCGGTCCGGCGATAGAGGTTAACGCCGGCGGCCGCCCATATATCGCCGTTGGGGTTTCCGCTTACGGCTCTGAACGAGATCGCCCTTTTGTCAGGGATTTCGGTTTGCCAGTTGCTCCCATTATAGTAGGCCAATCCGCTATCGCCAGCTATCCAGAACATCCCATCTGGCGCCGCGTAGACCCCATTGATGTGGGCGATAGAAGGGTGATCGTCTGCGGTGAAGATCGTCCAACTGTCGTCGCGTGGGTCATAACGCCACAGTTTCTCGTAACTTTGTACCCACATAACGTCATCCGCGGCAAATGTGATGTCCTTAATCATTACATTGTTCAACGCTTCCGGTTTGGTGATGCGCCACCCCTCGCCGTCGTACCAACGCAATTCCCCGTAACCGCCGAGCCATACGCGACCCTGGCTATCCACCCCGGGATGGCTGGCGAGGTTGGGGATGCCCTCGGCCTCTCCAAACACTTGCCAGGTGCCCTCCGCGGGGCTGTGCCGGGTCAGATAGGTGCTGTCGTGTGTGAACCAGATCCCCCCGGTGTTGTCCTGAACGACGGCGTACACGATGTTGCTGCGCAACGTCGCCGGAACGCTCCAGGTCTCAAAATTTTCGCCGGCATAGCGCAACAGTCCGCCGCCTTCGGTGGCGAACCACATGACGCCATCCTCTTCGGCGATGGCGTACACGGACCAGGCTAACTCTGGATACGCCTCGGCAGTGAAGAACGCCCAGCTATCATCATCGGAATCATACACAATGATAGTTTTATCGCCGCCGAACCATAGCCGATCATCTTGGGCCTTGTAAACGGTGTACAAGGCGACGCCGTCCAACTCGGACAAAGGGGTAAACTTGCCGCCTCTTACATCCATCCAGGCAGCGCCTCTTGCGAAGGTCAGGTACAGCACATTCTCGTCTGCGATTTGCATCCCGGTAATGTTGTTGTTCGGCAGACCATTCTCCTCTGTATAATGGCGCCAGGTTTTGCCATCGAAGTGCGATAATCCTTGATGTGATCGGGCGACGAAAAGGCCGGCATCTTCGTCGTTGACCAGAATCTGGGGGTAGGTTAAGAAGCTTTCAGGAAGGGGCGTCGAGGGCGCGGCGCGCCATTCGCTGCCATCGTAATAGGCCAGCGTCGGATCGGCAAAGGCCATGCCGGCCCAAATCCCGCCATCTTCATCCTGGAAAAGCGTGTTTGTCTGCGCCGGTTCGATGCCAACGCTTTCATCGAAGGTGAACCATGTTTTGCCGTTGAAAACGGCGATGCCTGAATCGGTCGCTACCCACAGCCGTTGGTCATCTTCCACCAGCAGTGCATTGACCTTGTTGTTGGGCAACCCGTCCGCTAAGGTGAAAACTCTGTAAAGCTGGCGCTTCGGCTCCCAACGCACCAAGCCGGCTGGCCCGCCGCCCCAGACGCCATCCCCCTGGAGCGCCACGGTGTGCAAGAGGTTTTGGTTCATGTAGGTGCGCCAGCCGGTCGCCGGGGTCAGTTGCACAGCATCAAAGTTAGCGTATCCGTTAGTGCCGCTGCCGGCGATTACGCTGAATTCGGAATCCACGGTCAATGACACGGCTGCCAGCGGATACCAGGTATTGCCCCAATCACGTTGATTCACCGCAATCGTTGTTTCGCTATCTCCATAGGTCAATGTGAATGGCGTATCGGTCGCGCGATCTTCGCCGCGCGGCCACCATATCCAGACATCGTACAGGCCGCCTATGGGCAAGCGAAAATTGCAGCTCACCCGACATTCTTCACAGTTGGCATTGGCATAGAGAAAGTCCTCGCCGTAAGGGAGGCCGCCGCAGTCTTCCCCATTGCATGGGGTCCAACTCCCCGCTTCGACGCGGCAGGCAGCGTCTTGATTGTCCAGCAGCGCTTCAGCGCTGAAGGGGAGCGGGACTGCGGTAGCGTCAGGCAAGGCCGTGGCGTCAGGCAAAGCAGTGGCGTCAGGCAAGGCGGTGGCGTCAGGCTGGGCGGTGGCGACCGGTGTTTCAGGCAGCGGCTCTTCATCCTCATCCGCCGGGATTGATCCCCACGTCAAGATAGCGATGACCAGGATGATTAAAGCGATTCCGCCGCCTACAATGTACGGCCACGGGAAGGCCCGTTTGCGCGTCGCCGCCTGCACCGGGGCTTGGGGCGGGGGCGGCGGTGTGAGCCGCAACTCCGGGGGAACCTGCTCCTTGGATGGTGGGAACGGCGCGGGCGTGGCGGGCAGCGCCGACAGTGATTCAGTGCGCGCCTCGCTGTCAGATTGCGGCGCCGGTGTGTAGGGCGGCGTCTGTATCAGGGCGGGCGTCGGTCCGGCAAAGACCTCGGTGGCGCCGCCGGGGATAACGGGCAGGCTTATATCGGTGGGGAGTCCCTCGGCCGCACGGCTCAACGTTTCCACCATTTGCGCCGCCGTCTGGAAGCGGTCGTCGGGCGATTTTGCCAGCGCTTTGAGGATAACGCGCTCCAGCATTTCCGGCACGTCCGGGCGTAGACTTCGCGGCAGCGGCAACGGCTCATGGACGTGTTTCATCATCACGGCCAGCGGCGTCTCTGCCTGAAAGGGCACCTGGCCCACCACCATCTCGTAAAGCATAACGCCGAGCGCGTAGATGTCGCAGCGCGCGTCGAGGGGCTTGCCCAATCCCTGCTCTGGGGCCATGTAGGCAGGGGTTCCGATGATGTTGCCGGTTCCGGTGAAGTTTGACGTTCCGGCGACCATTTTGGCGATGCCAAAGTCAGTGAGGAAGGTGTTGCCCTGTGGGTCAATGAGTACATTGCTCGGCTTGATGTCGCGGTGGATGATGCCGCGATCATGGGCATAGCCAAGCGCGCGTCCCACCTGTCCTATGATGCGCGCCACTTCGTGCAGGTTCAACGTTCCCCGCTGCGTGATCAGGTCGTGCAGCGTGCCTGCTTCGATGTAACGCATCACCAGATACGTGATGCCCTCCTGCTCGCCGTAATCGTACACCGGCAGAATGTGCGGGTGTTCTAGTTTCGCCAACATCCGCGCTTCCTGGGTGAACCGTTCCACAAAGGTTTTATCTTGTGTGAGGTGGCTTGGCAGAACTTTCAGGGCCACGTAGCGGTCCATCGAGGGCTGGTACGCTTTAAAGACGGTTGCCATTCCGCCCTGGCCGATCTGTTCGATGATTTGATAATTTCCCAGTGTTTTGCCAATGTATGGATTCATTGTGTGCCCCCCCCTTGATAGTGTCAACGGATTGAACGGATTTAACGGAAAGGTGCCGCTTGAATGGCGACCAGCTTTTTACAAAAAGGAATGTAGCATTTGGCTGACGCGCGTTTCCGCTGGATACGTGCCTGGCTCAAAGGCTCTGCCAGTGAGCTTTTCGTAGCACGCGATGTAGCGCCGGCTGACCTGCGCGATGAGGTCGTCCGTAGCGGCGGGCGGTTCGCCATCCCCGCGATAGCCGCGCTCGGCGTACCACAGGCGCAGAAATTCCTTGTCGAAGTTGTCCGGCTCTTCCCCGGCGGCGCGCCGCGCTTCGTAGGTGTCGGCCACCCAGAAGCGGCTGCTGTCGGGCGTGTGGACTTCGTCAATCAGCATCACCCGACCATCCGGCGCGCGCCCGAACTCATACTTCGTGTCCACCAGGATCAGGCCGCCCTGCTGCGCGATTTCTTGCCCGCGCATGAAAATCGCCAGCGCCGCCGCCTGCACCTGCTCCCACGTTGCCGCGTCGAGCAGGCCGCGCTCCACCACCTCGGCGCAGGTGATGCGCTCGTCGGTCTCCCCCTTCGTTGTCGGCGTGATGATGGGCGCGGGCAGCGCATCATTCTTCTGCAAGCCGTCGGGGAAGTCGTAGCCGTAGATGCTGCGCTCGCCCAGGCTGTAGCGATACCACAGCGCCGTCTTGGTCACGCCGCTGATGTAGCCGCGCACGATGACCTCGATGGGGAACGGCTCGCACTCCGCCGCCAGCAGCACGTTGGGATCGGGCACGTCCAGGACGTGGTTGGGGATAATGTCGCGGGTTTGCTCGAACCAGAACGCGCTCAGTTGGTTGAGCACCTGCCCCTTGAACGGCACAGCAGTGAGGATGCGGTCGAAGGCCGAGAGCCGATCCGTCGTCACGAACAGGCGGCGTTGGTCGGGCAGCGCGAAGGAGTCGCGCACTTTGCCGCGCGTGTGGGCGTAGGGCCAGGCGACATCCACGGATTTCAGAGCGAGTGGGATGTAAGATTCAATGTTAAGCATTTTACCTCCAAAAGTTCGGATGTGAACAGGATGGATGGTTACTTCCAGGGATTGAAGATTTTTACCCCGGTGTTCTCAAAGTCGGCCTCATTGCGCGTCACCAGGATTAAGTGGTGGTATAGCGCAATCGCTGCAATCAAACTGTCCATAGCCGATACCGGTTTACCTGCTTTCTCAAGCGATCCGGCGAATTGTCCCCATTGGAGCATTACCGCCGTGTCTATAAGGATGATTCTGTCGGTAAAACGCCGGGGCAGTTCCTCATTGAGCCATATTTCTAAACGTGTTTTCCGCTCCGAATCCGGCAATTTTTCAATACCTTTGCGGATTTCGCCCAGAGTAATAACGCTCAAGTGTAGTCGTACTTCTTCAACACTATCAATCCAGGCAATGACCTGGGAATTAGGCTGTTTGGCAACCAATTCAGAAATCACGCACGTATCCAGCAAGTAGTTCATAGACCCGGCTCCTGCCGCGCTTCGCTAGCATCGCGGTGCAAGTCCAGCTCTACTTCTGCTAACGGTGAATCGTGGAAGAAGGCTGATAGACTCTTTTGCGCCACCGTCAAACGTTTGTATTCCTCGTAAGAGACCAAGACAACAGCTTCTACGCCGTGTTTGGTGATTAATTGTGGCCCGGCGCTCAAGGCATTGTTCACAACTTCACTGAATTTGTTTTTTGCTTCTTGTAATTGCCAGGTATGGATGGTCATATCAACACCTCCTGTCTAGTCTGTCCAGATTTTACGCGATATTGAAGCCGATGTCAATAGGGTACGGTTGCGGGTTTAAGGTACGCTGAACATAGCGACATGCGGATGCGTGCCGTTGTTCAGGTCGTTGATCGTCTTTGCCAACTGCTCGCGCGCCCATAACTCTTGACCGTTGGTTGGGTACTTCCGGTAATAGCACTCGATGACCATGATCAGAAACAGGTAGAGACTGTAGAGCGCGCGCCGGGTGCGCTGCGGCGGTGTATCCAACATCGGCGCCCCGTAGCCTGCGGCGAAATCGCTCTGGGGATCGTACCCGGTGAAGTTGACCTCCATCAGCGGGTCGCCCCACAGCGCGCGCTCGTGGTCAATGATGCCGGTGATGGCCTGCATTTCCCCATCGAAGAAGATGTTGCCATCCCACAAATCCCAATGGACGAGGCGCGGCGTCGTGACTTCATCCAGCGCCGCGTAGTGGCGGCGGGCCAGGTCGTGAATTTCGGCATACGAGAGCGGCAGTTCAACGGCCATATCTTCACCATCTTGCAGCACGGTCTGGAGCATGGCGTCGAAGGCGTCGCGCCACTGAGCGAAGCGCGGCGTGTTTTCGGAACCGTAGCCAAAGGCTGTGCCTTCGATGCTGTTGATTTCTCGCAGGTATCCGCCGATCTGCCGGTTGACGCGCTGCTGCACGTCCGGCGCCAACTCCTTGCGGACTTTGTGCAGCGGTTGGCCCGGCAGACACGCCATAATGAAGAATTCGTTATCCAGCAGCGCGCGTGAGGCGTCGTAGCAGTAAATCTCCGCTACCGGCGCCGCAGTGCGCGCGCGCACCAGGCGCATCGCGGCGACTTCCGCGGCCATGATGTCGTACTCGTAGCGCAGCACGCGCACGTGCGGCGGCGGCGACACTTTTAATACCCAGGCGCGTCCATCCGCTAAATCGAGGCGATAGGCGGTGGCGAAGTAGCCTTCGGTCAACTCCTGAATGGCTTGCACGTGAGTTTCGTGCCCAAAGTGATGGCTGATTATTGATTGAATTTGCGGATGTGACAGTTGGATTTTAGAGATGCTTTGCATGAGCGTCCTTTTGTGAATTTTTGTCAGCAGATTAAGCAGATTGAGCAGATTGGGTTTGGTTACTGACAAAAAATCTGCTTAATCTGCTCAATCTGCTGATAGAAAAAGAAATTCTCCTACAGTCGCGCCGCATACTGCAGCCCTTGGCTAAACAACGTTAATCCCAGATTCCCGCGTTCTCCGCGCGTATAGCGGGGATGCTGTTCCGGGAAAATGTGGTCTTCGGGGTGGGGCATCAGGCCGAAGACGGTGCCCTGCGCGTTGCACACCCCGGCGATGTCGGCGGTGGAGCCGTTGGGGTTGGCGGGATACTCTGGCGCGATGCCGTCGCTGGTGGTGTACGTGACGGCGATCTGCCCGTGGGCGCGCAAATCCGCCAGCGCCGCGTCGTCGCGGGGGACGAAGCGCCCCTCGCCGTGCGCGACCGGGCAGTAAATCCGTTCGGTCAGACCGCGTGTGAAGACGCACACGCTTTCGGGATGCGGGTCCAGCCACACCCACCGGCACTCAAAGCGATTGGAGGCGTTGCGCGTGAGCGTTGCCCGCGCCTCTCCTGGCGGTCCCGGCAGCCACCCGCTCTTGACGAGCGCCTGGAAGCCATTGCAGATGCCGATCACTGGCTTGCTCGCCTCCACAAAGCGCGCCAGCTCCTCCTGGAAGAGCCAGCGCATATCCGCCGCCAGCAGACGCCCCACGCCGAGCGCGTCGCCGTAGGAGAAGCCGCCCGGCAGCACGAGCATCTAGTGGTCGTGCAAGCGTGCAGGATGGGCGTGCAGTGCGTTGATATGCAGAATTGTGGGGACGCCGCCCGCTAATTCGATCGCCGCCGCCGCGTCCGGGTCGCGGTTCGTGCCGGTGGCCTGGAGAATGAGAACTTGGGGTTTGATTGTCACGTTTTACGCTCCTTTGCGTAAAACGTGAAACGTGAAACGTGAAAACATCACGTTTCACGTTTCACGTTTCATTTCTTGCCCACCCGCTTCGCCATCCAAATATCCGGCTTGTTCCAGCCGTTGGCATCGGGAAGGACGCCGACGATGGTGTAGCCCATCTTTTGGTAGAATTCATAGGGATGGTGGTTGAGGTTGCGGATGTGGGCGATGTGTTCCCAGGGGTTTTCGTACAGGTCCACCTGACTCAACGAGGTTCTGAAGTCTTCGTCATCCGTGCCCAGGTAGAGCGTTAATCCGCCCCGCGCCCGCACCTGCTCTTCCAAATCCGCCACCAACGCGCGCCCGATCCCCTGGCCTTGTTGCGCCGGCGCTACTACCAGGGGGTGCAATTCCCAGGCGGTGGTTGCGTATTGGGGGATGGCGCCGACCCAGCCCAGCACGTCTCCTTGATCATTGAGGGCTACGCGGCAGACCTTTTCCGGCGCCAACGCCTCGTGGACTTCTTCCAACGCCGATTCCATATCCGGCCAGGCGTTGGGCGCGTGGACTTTGAAAGCTGTCACGAGCAACGCGGCGGCTTGCTGGATGATGGCCGGGTTAGCGGTGGGCAAATCTATGATCTGCATAGGGGGGTCTCCTAGTCTGTGTCTGAAAGCAACGAGGGTTGTTCGCCGGTCGGCTTTTCGACTTGCGCTTTCTTAAAGGTCACGCTGCCCCGCGAGAGGTCGGGATACCTGGGCGCTTCTGCGCCGGTGAGCAGACCGTCAATGGTCAAAATCTGGATTTTGGGGAACGCGCCGCTGTGTGGGGATTCGTAGTAGCCGGCGCTGGCGGCTTCGGCCACCATCGGTTGGGTGGGGGGCGTCAGCGTGACCAGGAAGCCCAAGTGCGCTTTTTCACGCTCCACCGTGTTCTTCAAATCGGCGACCATCGCGCGGTTGATGCTCGCCCCGCCCTTGACCGAGACGATGATTTTCTTGACGTTGCCTTTGGCGTCGTCCTGGAAGTAAATCAGGCCGTCAATGCCGGTATCCGCGCCCTTTTTCTTCCCCTGGTAGGGCTGTGCGTTGACCAGCGAACATGCCCACCATTGGAACTGATACTTGTCGCGGGCCGCCAGGTCGCGCGCGCCTTCCATATCTTTCGGGGTGCCATGCACCTCGTAAACGAGGCCGGGGAAGGCGTCTTTCAGCCGTTTTTCGATCAGGCCAATGGCCAGGTGGGTGATGTCTATGCCGAT
>JAKQHY010000178.1 GCA_029555965.1 Chloroflexota bacterium
GTGCGCACGGCAATAAAGGCCGTTTCGGAACACGCAATCCCGTAGGCCAGCGATTCCTGCACCAGCAGCGGCTTGAGCGCTTCCACCGCAGCTTTATAGACGTTTTCGGCGTACACACTGTCGCCGCGCTGCATCACGGCGGCGGGATCGTACCCCATACGCCGCAGTTGCGCCTGAAGCTGCTTTTCCTCGTAGCGCGCGTGCATCAAATATTCCAATCCCAACAGCCGCCGCGCGCCGAAGAGCGCCTTGAGCGCCGCGCCGCCCTCCGCCTCCGTCAGAGCGACCGGCGGGATGGCGACGGGCATTTCCCTGGAAGCTGAGGTCAGGCTGAAAGTCAGCCCATCGCCGGCCGGCACGCGCCCGACCACCCAGACGGCGCGGCCGCACGGCAAGTCGCCCAGGTCTATGACGGTTTGCCCGTGAGACTCGGCGGCCGGATAGCCGGACGCTTCGCCGCGCGCGCAGTTGAGCGTCAATTGCATCCCCACCAGGATCGGCTCGTCCCAATCCGCCAACACGTCGCTCAACGCCGTGGTGACGTCCTCTTCGTCGGGGCTGCTGGTGAGGAAGTAGGCCACGCCGCCGCCGCGCTCGGCCAACTCCTGCGCCAGGAAGCTGTTAGGGGCGGCGTCAATGCACAGGATGCTGATCCGGCGGCGCAGCTTTTGCGTTGCTTCGGCGTCGGCCAGGCGGAACAGCCGCCCGGCGTCGCTCACCTGGGCGTCGGTGACGATCAAGACGTGGTGCGCGCCGTCCTTCGCCGCGCCACGCTTGAGTTTCAACGCCTGCTCCAGCGCCACACCCAACTCGGTGCCGCCGCTGTCGCGGTTCCTGTCCAGGAACTCCGCCGCCGCCCGCAGATTGGCTTCCGTCGCCGCCGTCGGGCCCGGCTTGAACCACTTGGTCGTGTTGTGGAACAGGCCGAGCGCGAAACTGTCGTGCGGATTCAGCCGCCCCAGGAAATTGTTGACCGTCCAATCCGCCGCCTGCCACTTCGCGCCATTCATCGAGCCGGAATGATCGACCAGCAGGGCGATTTCGCGCGGTTTGCCGCTGCCCTGCTGATATTCCGACGGCGGCGCGACCAATGCCAGGAAATACGTCTGCCCGGCGGCCTGGTCGGTGTGGAGCAGCACGCTCAACGTCGGGCGGTCGGGGGATTGGGCGGGCGTCCAGGTCAGGACGAAGTCCCGATCCGGGATCACTTCGCCGTCGCGCAATTGGATGCGGCGGTCGTGCGCGCGCTCGTCCAGCAGGATGTCCAGGCGGTGCGTCGGGCTGGCGATGTCGCCCACGTCGCGCAGCCGCAGATCGAGCGCGAAGCGATGGCCGGGGTCGCGCAGCAGGGCGAGCGGCTGGCCCTGCGCGTGGCGCGTCTCCAGGTCGTCCTGGCGGACGTAGCGCGGCGCAGTGGTCAGCGGAACGCGCAGCAGCCACCCGGCCTGGTCGCCGTGGGGGCGGGCGAGTTGGACGTAGGTGGTCGTCACCAGCACCTCCTCGTCCGGCTGAATCCCGGCGACGCGCAGCGTGAACACGTCCGGCGCTTCGCGGGTGAGCAGGGCCGCCTGTTTCCCCTGCTGGACGGCTTCTTGATACTCGGTTTCGGCCTGCGCGCGTTCCTTCAACTGCGCGATGATTTCCACGTCGCCGAAGCGGACACGCGCCCCGGTCACAGCCGCGTCGCCGGGCAGAGGGAAGCGGTAGACGGCTTCCAGCACCTTGTCGCAGACCTCGCGGCGATAGCCGTAGGTATGGGTCACGGTGAGCGCAGCCAGCGGCCCGATGATGTCGCCGCGCAGTTCCGTGCGTTTGAGGGGGACGAACTGCGGCCCGCCGGTCGTTTCTTCCCCCACCACTTGCAACACGCCCACGCCATCCGGGCGTGTGTTCAGATACATCTTTGGATTAAACATGGCTCCCTCCACACAATGCTATGAAACGTAAAACGTGAAACGTGAAGGCATCACGTTTCACGTTTTACGTTTCAGACAAGTAGATTGAGAGATAACGCAAGGTCTAACGCTCTTTACTTCTTAAACTGCGCCTCGCGGATGTTCAGCCCGTAGCCCACGGAGCCGGTGGCGAACTCGCGGGCAGAGGCGGTATCATCCACCAACACGTTTTCCGGGTCGGCGGCGTCCACGATGAGAACGCGCACCTTATCCACGGTCATCAACGCTTCCTGCTGTTCACTGGTGAGCTTCTTGCTGCCGGTCAAGACGATGTTGACGCCCACCGTAAATTTGGCTTTTTCGACGCCGGCTTCTTCTTTGCGAATGATTGGCATGGTGTCCCTCCTGATTGTTATGGGGTTTAGATACGTTTCAGATTATAGTCAGAATGAAGGGGATTGACAAATAGAAACGTAAAACGTGAAACATAAAACGTAAGGCTTTCATTGTGTAGACTTTACGTTTCACGTTTCACGTTTTACTGACCGGTTGATCCAGGTGGAGCAGCGCCAACAGGGCGAAGTGCGGCAGGGCCAACTGTCGCCGCCAGCGCCACGGTTCGGCGAGCAGGCGGTGGAACCATTCCAGGCCGATGCGTTGAATCCAACGCGGGGCGCGCTTGCGCACGCCGGCGATGAAGTCGAACGAACCGCCGACGCCCATACCCACCTTCGCGCCGGTGCGCGCCAGGTTGCGTTGGAGCCAGAGGTCTTGACGCGGCGCCCCGTAAGCCACGAAGAGCAAATCCGCCTGGGACGTCTGAATCCGCGCCACGATGGCGTCTTCTTCATCCGGCGACGGAGAGCCGGCGTAACAGCCCGCCACGGTCAGCCCTGGATGCCGCACGGTCAGGATGGCGGCGGCTTTCTCGGCGACGCCGGGCGCAGCCCCCAGGTAGAAGACGCGCCAGCCGCGCTGCGCCGCCTCCGCCGAGAGACGCGGCACGAGGTCGGAGCCGGGGACACGCTCACGGAGGCGTTTCCCGCGTAGGCGGGCAGCCCACAGCACGCCGTAGCCATCAGGAAGGCAAAGGGCGGCTCTGTTTAGAGCCGCCCTAAAAGCCGCGTCTTTGCGCGCCTGCATCAAGAATTCGGGGTTGACGGTGGCGATCTGGTGGATGCCCCCGATTTCAATCCACCGGGCGATGTACGCCACCGTTTCCGCCAGGGTCACGTCGTGGATCGGCGTCCCCATCAGCGAGCAGGCGACGCGCGGGGTTACATCAAGTGGAGCGCCCAATCGCTGATCAGCCAATAACGGAAATCCTCCCCGTTGGAACAACGAATCCCGCCGACGATGCCGTAGATGACGGCGACCACCGGGAACAGCAATAACACAAACGTCAACACGAGCGCGAACGGGATCAGCAGGATGCCGATGAGAATGGCACTGAGCGCCCCCACGATGGCCCACATCACGCCGATCAGCAGGCCGCCGCCGGCCCAGAAGATGAGCTGCATCAGAAAAGCCTGCATTGCCTGGTAGGCCACGTAACGCGAGCGGTCTTTGTAAACCAGGTAGACGACGAGCGCCGCGCCGACGCCGAGGAACCCCGTCACCAGATTCAGGAGCACGCTCAAGTGCGCGAGCATCGCCCAGGTGCGTTCATCCGCCGGCGAAAGCGGTTGAACAGGTGTGGGATTGGGCGCCGGTAAAACTTCCCGCTCTGGGGATGGCGAACTGTAGAATTCATTTTCCGTATTCATTGTTTCTTTATCCTCCATAAGATTGTGCTTAATCACGAACCTACTTCTTACTACGCACAGATCCATTGGAGGTTGCAGGTCGGGAAAAGGTATACATTTCTCACTTTCTCGCTGATTCGCCTTTTCGCCGATCCGCTGAAGCCACAAAGGGGCAATTCTACACTTCTTCCTCAAACATCTCCACCTGATACGTGGAGACTTGCAGGTCGGGCCAGCGCCAGGCGTTGGCGGGCAGGCCGGCTTTGCGGCACAGATGGCCGAGAAATTCTTCCGGATCGGGAATTTGCTCCCACACTTGCGGCAAAAATGTGGCGCGATTCCAGCCGCGTTCGATCAGCACGCCGTCCACATTGGGGCGCAGCTTGCGGAGCAGGTCGTCCGGCCCGTCGAAGTCCAGCGGCTCCGGCGCGCTCAGCACCGACACCTCGACAACAAGGTTGAACAGCTCGCGGGCCTGCACCGGCGAGAAGCGCGGGTCCTCGAAGGCGGCGGACAGGGCGTTGTGCCGGACGTCTTCCATCAGCGAACGATGCGCCATCAAAGAACCGATGCAACCGCGCAAATCCCCGCCGCGCGTGTGCAGGGTGACGAAGGCCGCGCCTGGCTCGCGCAGTCGCGCCGAAGGCGGATCGGGCATGGACGATGACCGCGCCCCGCGCGCGGAGTCCTCGATGACGCTGCGCGCCAGGGAGAGTAAATAATGCTGTTCTTCTATAT
This sequence comes from Chloroflexota bacterium, assembly GCA_029555965.1. Lineage (GTDB taxonomy): Bacteria > Chloroflexota > Anaerolineae > B4-G1 > SLSP01 > JAKQHY01. The sequence continues at coordinate 4,379 of JAKQHY010000178.1, forward strand.
TCAATGGTTGGGTTGTCATTCTGTTTGGATCCCCCCTATCTACCGTCTGCCGGCTACCCGGTATACGCCACCGCCCCATACCCGACGACTTCCCACGTGCCGCCGGTGACATCACCGGACGTGCGATAGTCCAGCAGGCGCGGCTGCCAGCCGCGCGCCGCCGCAATCGTCATCAGAGCCAGCGCGGGGGCCTGTCCGCACGCTTCACCGTCGGCGACTCCCTTCTGGTCGCCACACAGCAGGGCGTCAAGGAACTGGTGGTCGAGAGTGTGCGCTTTTTCGTTGGAATGAAAGTGGCTGAGGTCCGAGCTGACCACAATCAGGTCGTTCGACTCCACGAATGCGGCCAACTGTTGCCCCACGGTGATCGGGTTCACCTGCCCGAACAGCATCGGCACCAACGACGCTGCCGGGCAAATAGTCTGCAAGAAGGGAACTTGCACTTCCAGGCAGTGTTCCGGCCCGTGGGGCGCGTTCTGGGTATTAAAGACGCCGCCCGATTCGGCCAGGCGCGCGATCTGGGCGGTATCCAGGGGATAGTCGCCCAGGGGGGTCTTGAACGCTGAATAGCTCGTCATGGCGACGCCGTGGAAAGGCACGCGGTGCGCCGGTCCCAGCAGATAGACGCGGCGGGGCGGGGCGGGTTGCTGCGCGAGCAGTTTGTACGCAAAGGCTGCGACGCCGCCGGAGTACATGTATCCGGCGTGGGGGACCAGCACCGCGCGCACGTTCTCCAGCGCGGGCGGCGTGGCGGCATCCAGGTACGTTTCAATATCCTTCCGTAGTTTATCCGGCAAGCCCGGATAGAAGGTTCCCGCCACGGCGGGGGGGCGGATGGCTTCATTTTTCATAGCACACCTCCACTGATGGCTATCTCATTGCCAGACACCGGGGATGACGGCGCTGCATTGATGACAGACGCCGGACGTCTTCCAGTGCGGCTTGGCCGAAAAACCGTACCGCTGGACGAGCAGGGTGTGACAGGCGGGACAATACGTGCTTTCATGTTCTGGATCGGGAACGTTGCCGACGTAGATATGCCGCAGTCCGGCGGCTTTGCCGATCTCGTAAGCGCGCTTGAGCGTCTGGGTGGGGGTGCGGGAGCGGTCGTGCATCTGGTAATCCGGGTGAAATGCGCTGACGTGCCACGGCATGTCCGGGTCAACGGACGCCAGCCACTCGGCCATGGCGCGCAGTTCTGCATCCGAATCATTTAAACCGGGGACTACCAGCGTCGTGATCTCAATCCAGATGTCAGTGTCCCGCGCGATGGTCGCAATGTTGCGCTTGACCGGCTCGATGCGGGTGCCGGTGTACGTGCGATACAATTCGTCAGTGAAGCCCTTCAAGTCCACGTTGATGCCGTCCAGGTATGGGCCGATGGCTTCCAGTGTGTCCGGCGACATAAAGCCGTTGGAGACGTAGACGTTTTTGATGCCGCGTTCGTGGGCCAGTTTCGCCGTGTCATAGGTGTACTCAAAGAAGACGGTCGGCTCGTTGTACGTGTAGGCGATGGAGGCGATGCGCCGTTTCACAGCCAGGTCTACCAACATCTCTGGGGAAAGGGCCTCCCCTAAGTTGTCGTGTTCCCAATCCACCTCTCGCACCTGGGAAATCTGCCAGTTCTGGCACCACCGACAACGCATGTTACAGCCATACGTGCCAATGGAGAGAGCGTCACTGCCGGGGAGGAAGTGAAACAGGGGTTTTTTCTCGATGGGATCCACGTGGGCGGCCACCGAGCGGCCATACACCACTGAATAGAGCTTGCCCTCGCGGTTGGTGCGGACGCCACACTTGCCCCACGCGCCGGGTTCCAGCGCGCAGTAATGTTCGCAGACACGACATTGCACCGCCATCTCCTGGAGCGGGCGGACTAAGGTAGCCTCTTTCAACATCGTCTTGCTCCTAAAGCAGCACACTGATCAGGCCAATTGCGATGAGAATCAGCACGATCACCGCGGCAGCGACCAACATACCGTTCAGCAGTTTCTTATCACGCGCACGCCGTTCCTCAATCCGCCGCTGAATTGCGATTTGCCGTTGCCGATCTTGCTCCATCATGCGCTCCCGACGCACTTGCATCGCAGCTTCTTCTTCCGCTTTGAGGCGCGGTGCGTCTTCCAGATGAGTGTAGAGACGTTGTTGGGTACTTTCGTTGTGGCGGTGGACAATGATTTCAAGAATATCGAGGGCGGCGCCACACTGCCGGCAATATTCATCCCCAATCCAATTGAGAGTTTGACACTGCGGACACCGCCGGCTCAACGGCATCCCACACTGCCGGCAAAAGGCCGTTTCGTGGGCTTCGTAAGTGCCGCAACGGGGACAGACGTGGCCGGTCAGCAAAAATTCGCCGCCGCAGGCTGCGCAATGGACATACGCGCCTGCGGCGCTTTGCCGCAAGTCAAGGGGGGTACGACAATTAGGGCAAGCAATCTGTTGGAGCATCGAACGCTCCTGGGATAACATCAAACCGAGCTGACGTCAGACTTCATATCCAAGACAAGCGGCATTTCTAATACTGGCAGTGGTTCCGTCACCACCGGCTCTACCTCCACCGGCAATGTTTCCGGCGCCGGCGGCGCGTCCGGTACAGATGCCGAGTCTAGGGTCGTTGACGATTCTGTTGTAGGTGCTGATTCCACTACCGGCGCCCCCGCGATAACAGGGGACGGCGGCTCCTGCGCTTGCTTAAGACTAAAGGCGATGCGGCGCTCTTGGGGTTGCAGCGAAATAATGCGTACGGGGTAAACCATCCCTACTTTAACAGATTCGCCAGGATGTGCAATAGTTTGCGCGCTCAACTCCGAGATATGAATCAGTCCCTCAATCTCTGGCGTATCCACAAACGCAGCGAACGCCCCAAACGTCGTTAAATTAACGATCTTCACCTCCACTAATTGCCCTTCCTGATACATAGAGGTGATATTGTCCCACGGATCAGGCGTGATCCGCTTAAGGCTTAATCCCAGGCGGCCCTTTTCGAGTTCCACATCCAAGATATAGACATCCAGTTCCTGACCGACGTGGACCACTTCTTTAGGGTGATTCACCCGTTTCCACGACAATTCGGAAATGTGCAGCAGACCATCCACGCCATTGACGTTCACAAAAGCTCCAAACGCGACAATGTTACTCACCGTACCACGATGGATGCTACCTATCTCCAATTGTTCCAAGGCCTTCCGTTTGCCGGACTTGCTATCGCCAGGGGTGCGTTCGGACAGAATCAGACGATTGCGTTCCGACGTGACCTCGATGACTCGCAATTTCAAGCGCTCCCCGAGCAGCGCGTTCCAGCGATGTTCCGGGTCGTTGTCATTCTGCTGGCTACGCCATGAAATTAACTGTGATCCAGGAACAAATCCACGCAATTGTCCCAATCGCACAATGACGCCACCTTTGTTAACATCAATAACCGGCAGAATCACCATCTCGTTATCGCGCATCAACTGCCGCGCGCGATCCCAATCATTCTGTTGAGCGGCGCGCGCCAATGAGACGGAAATCACATCATTGTCATCACTGTCTTCGATGATGTAAACATTGACGGGTTGCCCAGCTTTCAAGGCAAGCAACTCCTGTGGAGCCATCTGCTCTAACTCGCGCGGATGTACGACTGCGTCGCATTTTCCCCCCACATCAATCAGAATGGCTTTTTCTGACGCAGATACAACTACGCCTCGCACAATATCACCGCGCCGGCACCGCTTCGTCTCCAAATACTGCTCTAGTAGCATCCCCATAGAATCATGACTCATGTCTGTGATAGGGACAACTCCTTTCATTGAACGCGCCTCCTGGCTAATAATCTAACTCTATTATAGACATGTTTGAAAATGCGGCAATGCCCCTTCGTTGAAAAGTTGCACTTCCAGAGGGGGCGGTTATACTACAGGCGTGTTCTTTTGAAAACAACTGGAAATTGAAAGGCAGTTACACATTGCATTTCTTAAAGTTTCTGGGTTGGGATTTGAAGGTATGAGTCATAGGTGGTTATGGAATCTCCGAATCATCGGAGGACTTTGTCTCTTGGGAGGGCTGGTAAGTTGCAGCCCACCGACCACTCTGCCGGCGCCCTTGCTCCCCAAGTTCACACCGACTGTCATCACCGCGCCCACGCCCCACGCCCCGCAGCAACCGGCGCTAACGGCGACGTCAGGGCCTTGCCCCCCGCGCCGCGCCGCGCCAACACCCACCCTCCCGGCGGAATTTTCTGCCTATGGGGAGGCCCTGCGCGGCTACCTGGCGGATGGCGGCGATCCGGCGCAACTTCCGGCGATCCTGGGTGGATGGCAGGCACTTCCCCCCAATGGCGCTGTTATGACGCAAGCCGACGTAACGGGAGATGGTGTGGTAGATATGGCGGTTTCGTTAATCAATCCGACCCTCGCCCCTCCTGACTCCGAAGCCGCCCTGATCCTGTACACCTGCCAGGAGGGAACAGTGCATACGCGCTATACCTATCATCCAGGTGAATGGTTCAGTCTCAACTTGATCGGTGCGCGAGATTTGACCGCTGATGGGATTGCGGAGCTGGTCTTCAGTGAGACAACTTGTGGAGCGCATACTTGCTGGGACACACTGCACGTTTGGGCCTGGAATAACGCGGACTTTGTCGAGCGGATGGGGACCGATTTTATGTCGCCCTATGCCACGTTTTATCTCGAAGCCGAGCAAATTGCTGTTTCCAGTTTCGGCATAGGCTCTGTGGGCGCCGGTCCGCAACGGCCCCTTACCACAACCTTGGCCTGGAATGGTCAAGTCATCACGGTCACCGGTGCCGCGATTGGCCCGGCGGTGTATCGCTATCACGCATTTCGTGACGGCGACGAAGCGCTGTTTTCCGGGAACGATGCGCGCGCCACGCAAGCCTATCACCAAGTGCTGACCGACAATGAATTACTGGCCTGGGATGCGTTTCTCAGTCGGGAAGAAGAGCGGTTGTGGTTTAATGCGCTGGCGCACTGGCGGCTGTTGGTGCAGGCCACACGCGCCGGGGATGCCGACACGGCGCAGATTCACCACACGCAACTCATCAACGACTTTCCCCCCGGTCAGGCCGGTTCACCGGTGACGACATTGGCGCAACGCTTCCAGGCCAGCTTTGAAGAAAATCAGAATATGGCGTATGCTTGTCAGGCAGCCCTGGACGCACCGGAAACCCAAACCGTCCTCGATTTTTTGAACAGTTTCGGCTACGCCAACCCCGTCTATGAACGTGATGATCTATGCCCTTTTGCTATCCCTTGACGCCATAGGACTTACGCAAGGATGGCGCTACTTCACCGCCAAGAACGCCAAGGAACGGTAAAAAATCTCTACGATCTTTGTGTGCCCTGCGGTGAATCTTCAAGCACTTGCATAAGTTCTGAACAAAGACAGCCTTTGAAAGCAGGGGATAGAGGTTCCCGATGCGTCAGAAATGACTTGACGACTTTGCGCTTTGACGTATAATAACAGTGTTCCTGGAAGTACAGAGAGCAATCCTCGGTAGCTCAATTGGCAGAGCGACCGGCTGTTAACCGGTTGGTTGTAAGTTCGAGTCTTACCCGGGGAGCTAAAACACTGGCATAAGCGCATCTAATAAACGGCTAACGAACACCCCCCAAGTTGTTCGTTAGCCGTTTTAAGTTATATGCGATCCTGAGAAGGGCCTGGACTATCGGAGGTGCCGGTCGTTGCAGCCTTGCGACGCGCTGGAAAGTTGACCGCCCGACATCCGGCTGTTGGCACCGTGGACTTACACCTCACTCAAAGAATCCATCCTCGCACCGGCACTGGAGCGCCGAACAGGGCAACTTGTCAAATACCCTGATGGTGCTAGTCTTTTTAAGGAAAGGTGAAATGCGCTATGCAACCACTTAAACGGACGCGGCCCACACTGGGTGTCTTGGCCGGTTGGCGAGTGTATACTGGAACGCTCGACACCTTCCTTGGCCCGGTTTATAACGGAACTTGCGCCGCAGCCCACGCGCGGGGCTGCAACCTTTTGCTTTCCTGTAGTGTAGATGCCGGCATCGGTCAGGGGAATCCGCGGCAAGCATGGGCGGTACCCTTACCCGATATTGATTTTATCCCCGTCGGTCCCTGGAATGTGGATGGCCTGATCGTCGTGGGGAGGTTCACGGCGGAACCCATGGCGAGTTACCTCCAGCGCCTCGTTGCCGAGCAATATCCGGTGGTGTTCGTCGGCGCGGGGGAGAAAGGGCCGACGGTGATGGCCGACAACGAGGGCGGCATCCGCCAGGCGGTGACGCACCTGGTGGCGCACGGGCACCGGCGGATCGCCTTCATCGCCGGCTACCAACGGGACGGCGACGGGGACAGCGCGCGTCGGATGAACGCTTATTATGCCACTATGCAGAACTACGGCCTGGAGATCGATCCCCACCTGATGGCGTATGGGAATCACAGCACCGGCGGCGGGCGGCAGGCGATGGAGGAGATTTTAGCCGCCGGCGCGCCCTTCACCGCCCTCGTCGCCAGCAATGACCTCTCCGCGCTCGGCGCAATGCAAGTGCTTCGCCAGGCCGGGAAGCGCATCCCCCAGGATGTCGCCGTGGTCGGCTTCGACGACCGGCTCGAAGCCACCGCACACGTTCCCCCGTTGACCACCATCCGCTATCCGGCTTTTGAGGAAGGCTATCAGGCCGTGGAACTGCTGCTCGCGTATATCGAAGGGCGGGCGACGGGCCAGCAGATCGTCCAGATTCCTACCCGGTTGGTCGTCCGCGAGTCGTGCGGCTGCCTGATCGGCGTTCCCATGCAGCGCGCGGCAGAGTCGGAAGTTGTATCTGCTTCCGGCGCGCGCAGCCGCGAGGAGACTATCGCCGCCGTCACGCAAGATTTAACGGACGCTATGGGGATTCACGTGCCGCACCTGGCCCTGGATGAAGTGGAAATCCTGTGCCGGGAATTGGTGGAAGCGTTTGTAACGAGCTTAGCCCAGCACGATGGGATGCCCCTGCACCTGGCCCTGCAGCAAGTCCTGCAACGGGTGATGGCCTCCGGCGACGACCTGCACGCCTGGCAGCAGTCCCTCTCGCTGCTCAAGAACAACGCCCGGTCGCTGGCGGATACCCTGGCCGATCCGCTCGCGTACTCCTACGTGGGGGACATTTTTGAGCGGGCCAGACTCGTGATCGGGGAAATCACGCACGAGCAGCACACGCGCCATTTGCTCCACCAGATTGACAGCGCCGACCAGATGGGGCGCATGACGGCCCGCTTCCTCGCCGCGCAAGACGAAGCCGAGATATGGGCGGTGCTGCCGGATAGCCTGCCCAAGATTGGCATCCAACACGCCGTGGTGGCCTTTTATGAGCCGGAGGACGACGATCCGGCGGCCTGGAGTGTGGTGCAGGCGGCGCCGGCTTGCTGTGAGCGGAGTCGAACGGCGCGGGAGCCGGCGCCCCGGCGCTTCCCCAGCCGGCAATTCCCCCCGGCAGGTTTGTATCCCGACGACCAGCCTTTCAGCCTGGCGCTGCTGCCCCTGCGCGTCCAGGCGGGCGCGTCCGGCTTCGTCGCCTTCGATTCCGGCAACCTGGAGCCGTGCGCCGACGTGGTGCGCCAGTTGGCGGCGGCGCTGCGGAGCATCAGCCTGTACCGCGAGGCCGTGGAGGCCCGCCGTCTGGCGGAAGAGCGTCGGCAGATGGCCGAGGACGCCAACCGCCTCAAGAGCCGCTTCCTCTCGATGGTCAGCCACGAACTGCGCACGCCCCTGAACCTCATCTCCGGCCTGAGCGACCTGCTGCTGCGCGAAGCCGGTCCCGACGCAGCGTTGAACGGCAGCCGGCACGAAGACCTGGAGCGCATTTACGTCAACGCGCAACACCTGGACGGCCTGATCCGCGACGTGCTGGACCTGACCCGCATCGAGGTGGGGCAACTTCAGTTAAGTTACGAGCCGTTGGACATGGCTGAGGTGCTGGAGCCGGTCACGGTGATCGCCCGCCAACTGGCGCAGGATAAGGGGCTGGGATGGCATGTCGAAATCCCCACGAGCCTGCCCCGTATCTGGGGGGATCGGATGCGGCTGCGGCAGGTGGCGCTGAACCTGCTCAATAACGCCATCAAATTCACCACACAGGGCGCGGTGAACTTGCTTGTGTGCGCGGACGACAACGCGCTGACGGTCACGGTGCGCGACACCGGCCTGGGCATCCTGCCCGAAGAACAGGCGTTGATCTTCGACGAGTTCCGCCAGTCGGAGCGCACCACCGCGCGCGGGTACGGCGGCCTGGGGTTGGGGCTGGCGATCTGCAAGCTGCTGGTGGAGCTGCACCAGGGCGCGATTGCCGTCCGTTCTTCCGGGGAGGAGGGGGGCGGCTCGGAGTTCTTCTTCACGTTGCCGCTCCTGGCGCGCGTCTCCCTGACCGACGGCCCCGCCGAAGGCGTGGTGCCATCGCAGCGTGTGCTGCTGTGCGTTCAGGATGTGACCCAGGGGCAGCGTCTCCGCGAGCGCCTCGCGCATCAGGATATCGAAATCGTGATGCACGTCGTCGCCGGCGACGCGGATTGGCCGATGCTGTTGTCCGGCGGCCCGCCCGACGTGGTGGTGCTGGATCAGGCCATCACCGCCGCGCACGGCTGGCGCATCCTGAGTATGCTACGGGAGAATCCCCACACGCGCGACGTGCCGGTGCTATGCTACACGTTGGGCGAGGAGGGCGACAAGGGTGCGCTACTGCACATTGACTTCCTGATGAAGCCGTTGGGAAAGGCGCAACTGGCCGAAGTCTTGCTCGGTCAGGGATTGTTGGAGTCTCAACCGAACGCCCCGGAAACCCAGAAAATTCTGATCGTTGAGGACGACGCCGACATTTTAGACGTTCACGCGCGCGTGGTGCGGACGCAGTCGCCCCACTGTCAGATACTCAAGGCGACCAATGGGCGGGAAGCCCTGACCCTTATCCGCCAGGAACATCCCGACCTCGTCCTGCTGGACTTGATGATGCCGGAACTGGACGGCTTCGGCGTCCTGGATGCCATGCGCGCTGACCCCGCCACGCAAAATATCCCCGTCGTCATCCTCACCGCGCAGGTTTTGACCGAGGAGGACATGGCGCGGCTCAATCAGGGGACGGTCAGCATCTTGAGCAAGGGACTGTTTAGCACTGAAGAGACCCTGCAGCACATCGAGGCGGTGCTGGCTCGTCGCCGCAAAACCGTGTTGGAAGTCCAGCGGCTGGTCTACAGGGCGATGGCTTACATCCACACCCACTATATGGAGCCGCTATCGCGCAGCGAGATTGCCGCCCACGTCGGCCTGAGTGAGCGGCACCTGACCCGATGTTTCCAGCAGGAAGTGGGCGTCACGCCGATGACCTACCTCAACCGGTACCGGATCAAGCAGGCGAAGACGCTGTTGGCCGCCGGCGATATGAATGTCACCGAGGTGGCGCTGGCGGTGGGGTTCTCCAGCGGCGGCTACTTCACGCGCGTTTTCCGCGAAGAAATGGGCATCTCGCCGCGCGCCTATCAATGCGGCGACGCCGGAAACGAGGGCTGACTCCACTGAAGAAACTAAACATCTCACGCAAAGGCGCAAAGCCGCCAAGAAAAATGTAAATCAATCTTCCTATTCTTCATTGAAAATCGTGGGTTACGTTATAAGATTTAGAACCTATCCGAAAATTATAGCGGCGTTGTGCCGCTGCGCCGGGTCTTGCGGCTAAAGCCGCTTTCAGGAAGGTATTTTTTCGTGGGCGGGCTACGCCCGCCCACGAAAAAAATACCCTTCAAACCGCGCCTTTAGGCGCAAATCGTGGGCCAAAACGAATTTTCGGATAGATTCTTAGTCCAATCTTAAAAATCTTTGCGCCTTTGCGCCTTTGCGTGAAACGTCCTCCTTTTTTCAGGAGAGTCAGGATTTGTCCGAAAAGTACCAGAAGTCGTCCGAAAAGTGAAAGACTTTTTCGCCATAAACGGCTAAAGTAAAGGGGAATTGAGGTACTGAGTGCGCGAGAGGTGGGTATGGCCTCATTGCTATCACCCCTGATGGTCGTGGGCGACGATACAAGTTTTAGATATTTAATGCAGCGTTACGCACAGAAAATAGCACGCCCTGTCGTTTTGGCGCATTTTGCCGAAGACATCGTGGCGCTGGCGCTGCGTGAGACCCCGACGGTGGTGATCGTCGAGCTGGACTTCCCCGGCGAGCGCGGGCTGGCAATTCTGGCGGCGTTCAAGGCCGCCCCCCTGACGGCGGCCATTCCCATCATCCTCTGCTCGTGGACGGATGAGACGGAATACGACCTGGACGAAGGCGCCGCCGCCCTCTACCTCCGCAAGCCCATCCTCTATGATGATTTCTGTACGGCGTTGGCCGATGTTGGCGTGGATTTGAGCCTTTCCCAAGAAATGCCGGTGTGTGAAACGTGATGCGTGAAACGGGATGACCTCACCATACACACCTGACGTTTCATCAACAGGACTTGCCACAGTCACTACAGAACTACACGACTATACGACTTTGGACTTTCGACTATCCTATACAAGGAGCGCCTCTTTAGATGCCAGTTTCTTATATCCCTTATGCGTTGCACGACGGGTACATCCACCCGTGGTTGGTGGTCGGCCCCCAAACCATCGCCCTTGACACTCCCCTGGAGTCAGATACTAAACTAAAAATTTCCCAACAGCACTACACCGAAACCTCTGGCGTCACCCGCCAGCCGATGGAGCCGGGGCCGCTCTCGGAGGCGGATTTCGTCCTTGACGATTACCAAAGCCGCTGGGCGTTTACGGCGTGCGGCGACGATCATTTCGTGGATTGCACGGCCTTCTATGCCGCCCCGCAGTACGCGCGCGCCTGGGCTTATACGCAGATTGTGGCCGCTCAAGCGGGGCCGGCGACACTGATTTTGACGACTTACGGCCCGGCGGACGTGTGGATCAACGATACCCATTGCTATCGTCACGCCGCGTTTGGTTTCCACCATGTGACCTTCACGGCCAACCTGACGGAAGGCGCCAACGCTATCCTGGTGCGCTTTGAACAAGTCGGCGTGGGGGCGTGTCCTCACGCTATTGCCCTGCGGGTGGCCGACGCGCCCGACGACGCGCGCGTGCAGATTCCCACCCTCATCGAAGACGTGGACTACCGCAATAAGCTTGAGGGTCTCTTCGCCGGCGCCACCCTCGACCGCGATGTGTTTGTCTGGGACGAGTTCGTCACCGTCCACTGGCCGGAGCGCGAGGGTGGCCCTGAAGATATTTTAATCCGCTTGCAAACCCCGGCGGGCCGCATTTACGCGGAATCGCTCGCGGTGGCGGCCTCCGGCGACAAGTCGCCGCTCGTCTCCGCGCACCAGGCGCCGCAAGGGCCGCTGCACATCGTCATGATGCCCCGGATTGAGCCTTACTTCGACAAGAACATCCGGGTGCGCCGCACGCTCCCGGTGTGGGGGTTGGGGCTGGCGCGCTACGCGGAGACGCCGGAGGAGACGCGCGCGCAACGGCGCGCCGCCGCACTGCAACACGCCGCCCGCTGCGAGGGCGCGCTCTTCGGCGAGATGGCGAAGATGCGCCTGGGCTTGTGGAAAGACCTCGAGGTCAAGACGCTCCTTCAGGCCGTGGAGCGCGTGACCCGCCGCGAGGTCGGCAGCGCCCTGGACTTGCTCGGACTGCTGGGGATGCGCCTCCGCTGGGGCGACGCGCCGACTTTCCCGGAGGCGCTCAAAGCTCCGCTTGAAGCCGGCATCCTCGCTTTTGCCTACGGTGCGCCGGACGGCGCGCCGGAGAGCGAACAGCTTCTTTTCCGCACGTGCGAGCTTCTGGCCGGGCGGCTGTATCCCGAACACCCGTTCACGCACAGCGGACAGACGGGGCAATGGCACGCCGACCGAGGTGAGCAGCGGACGCTGGATTGGCTGCACGCGCGGGCCATGGGCGGATTCGGCGAGTGGGACTCGGCCCCGGCCTTCGAGGTCGAATTGACAGCGCTGGCGCACTTGATGGACCTGGTCGAGAGCGAGCCTGTCTGGGAGATGGCAACGGTGGTGATGGACAAACTGCTGTTCACGCTCGCGCTCAACAGCCATCGCGGCGTGCTGGGCGGGACGCAGGGCCGCGCGGACGCGGCAAGCCTGCTGGGCGGCGAGTTGTCGCCCACGGCCGGCGTCACGCGGCTGCTGTGGGGGGTGGGAATCCTCAATCCGCACATCGCCGCCGCCACGAGTCTGGCGTGTATGGAGGACTACGAGCTGCCGCCATTGATGGAGGAAATCGCCACGACGCCGCCGGATGAGCTGTGGGACTGCGAGCAGCATCTTTTATCTGACGGAAAAAGCGTCAACAAAGTCACGTACCGGACGCCGGATTACCTGATGGGTTCGGCGCAGGACTACCGCCCCGGCGCGCCGGGGACGCGCGAGCACGTCTGGCAGGCCACGCTGGGGCCGGGCGCTCGCGTCTTCACGAACCATCCCGCGTGTGTGGGGACGACGGAGGCCCACGTTCCCGGCTTTTGGCGCGGGAACGGCGTGCTGCCGCGCGTGGCGCAGTGGAAGGATGTGCTCATCGCCGTGTATCGCCTGCCGGACGACGACTGGATGGGCTACACACACGCCTACTTCCCGACGCAGGCTTTCGATGCTTATGCCATACGGGAGGACGCGGGCGGCCATCCGTGGGCCTTCGCGCAGCAGGGCGAGGGGTATCTGGCGCTCACTGCCGCGCAGGGGTTCACGTTGAAGACGCAGGAGCCGGGGGCCTACCGCGAGCTGCGCTCGCCGGGGCTGCGCAACGTCTGGTTGTGCGCCATGGGGCGCGTCGCTGTGGATGGGGAGTTTGAAGCTTTCCAGGAGAAAATCCTCGCGCTGCCGGTGACGTTTGACGATCTTTCGATCAACTGTACTACCCTGCGTCACGAGACGTTGACTTTTGGGTGGACAGGGCCGCTGCTGCGCAACGGCGCGGAACAGCCGCTGGCGGGCTTCAAGCATTACGAAAATCCCTATTGCAGCACCGAGTTGCGCGCTGAACAGATGGAAATTAAGTCCGAGCGCTATCTAATGCGGCTACAGTTCGATCTTTAGATAGCGGTGTTTTTTGCAGCGGGGAAGCCGCTGCAAAAAACACTCATCCCCTCTGGTTTGTCCTAAAAGTATCAAAATCTGTCCGAAAAGTAGAAGACTTTTAGGCCGGGGCGTGCTACAGTATAAACTGAGATCGGCATGAGTGGATTGCTACAGGTTGAAACACGGGGCGCCCAACACCCTGTGCGAGAATTTTATTCACCACATTTTTAAGAAGGAGGAAAGCTATGAAGTTGCGAAAATTGTCACGCCGTGAGTTCTTGCATCTGACCACGGCTGCGGCAGTCGGCGCGGTGGCGACGGCCTGCGCTACCCCGACCCCGCAGATCATCAAGGAGACCGTTGAGGTCGAGAAGGTGGTCGAGAAGACCGTGGAGGTTGAAAAAGTGGTTGAGAAGACCGTGGAGGTCGAGAAGGTCGTCGAAGTTGAAGTGCCGGAGGGTCGTGGCGAGCCGCCTATGCTGGAAGCGCTCGTGGCTGCCGGGACGCTGCCCCCCGTGGAGGAACGTCTGCCGATGAATCCCTTCGTGGTCGGCGGGCGCGACGCCATCGGCGTCTACGGCGGCGAAGTGCGCCAGATCCACTTCGACACTGTCTGGTCCACCGATACCTACGACTGGATGTCCGACCGGATGATGCAATATTCGGACGCGGACTTCCGCACGCTCGTCCCCAACATGATCGAGAGCTGGGAAGGCTCCGATGATGGCAAGGTGTATACGATCCACATGCGCAAGGGGATGCGCTGGTCGGACGGGGAACCGCTGACCACCGCCGACGTTGACTTCTGGTGGAACGACTGGGCCACGGTCGAGGGCCTGGGGTGGGTCTCCAACCCCTTCAACGGCATCCAGAGCAAGCGGTGCGTCCTCGAAATCCTCGATGACTATACGTTCCGCTGCACGTTTGACTACACCTTCGGTCTCTTCCCCCACATGCTCACCCGTAATATGGGCGGCTATCCGCAGGAAGGCCCATTCATGCCCGCGCATTTCCTGAAGAATTACCACCAGGATTACGCCGGCGAGGCCGCCATCAAGAAATTGATGGAAGAGTGGGCGATGGAGACGTGGCAGCAGGTGATCAATCGTTTCTGCAGCCAGTGGGGTTTGAACACCTGGCAGTTCCCGGATTGGGCCGAGGGCTTCCCCACACTGGGGGCCTGGATTCCGAAGCAATATCTAGGAGATGGCCTCATCATCTTCGAGCGCAACCCCTACTACTGGAAAGTGGACCTGGCCGGCAATCAGCTCCCCTACATTGACACGCTGCGCCTGGATTACATGGCCGACACGCAGACGATGGAACTGAAGCTGATCGGCGCCGAATTGGACTGGCTGGGGATGCACGACGTGACCGTCGCCAAGTACCCCCTGTACAAGGAAAACGAGGACAAGGGCAAGTACGTGGTGGGCGATTACCTCTCCTGTATGACCGACCGCTACACGCTCTACCCCCGCCGCACGCTCCCCAACGATCCGGTGTTGGAAGAGATCGTCAACCACCCCAACTGGACCCGCGCGCTCTCGGTCGCCATTGACCGGGAGGAAATCAACCAGAGCCTCTTCTTCGGCCTGGCCCGCATGGGGCAGATGGCGCCGATGCCCAACTCCAAGTACTACAAGGAGAAGTACGGCACGGCGTGGGCGCAGTACGATCCCGATCTGGCGAATCAATTGCTAGACGAAATGGGGCTGACGAAGGGCAGCGACGGCATCCGCCTGCGGCCCGATGGCAAGCCTTTGAGCTATATGATCGAGCAGGCGGGTATCCGGGTAGGCGCCTCGGTCGCCGAGTTCTGCGAGATGATCATCACGTACTGGCGCGAGATCGGGATTGATGCGACGGTCAAGCAAATTGATGAGCAGTTGTATAGCGAGCGCATGACGGCCAACGAGGTCGAGTGCGGTATCTGGCACGCCGACCGCTGCACCGACATGCTCCTGCCGATCCAGATGCAGTGGTACGTGCCCGTGGCCGACGGTCAACAGGGCGGCGTTTCACGGGCCTGGCAAGACTGGTACACCGCCGAGGACAAGGAAGCGGAAGGTCTCATCACGCCGCCGGAAGAAATCCAGCAACTGTTTGCCTGGGTGGATGAAATGAAACTGGTCGTTGATGACGACGAGCGTGTGGCGATTGGGCAGAAGATTTTTGATTATCTGGCCGATACGCCCTTAGCCATCGGTATGGTGCTCGAAAGTCCGTGCCCCATCCTCTACAACAAGAATTTGCGCAACATGCCGCGGCCTAAAGTGCCCTTTGGTTGGGATACCTACGGCGTCAACTCCTATCATCCGTGCGCCTTCTACTACGAAGGCGGCGAGCGGGCGTAGCGCCCTCATCGTCACGCCAACCGGGCTGCTGGCCGGAACCAGCAGCCCGGTTTTGGCCTAAATGTCAGAATGGAACGCGGGCGTCTCGCCCGCCGGCGGGCGAGACGCCCGCGTTCCCGATTTTGTAGGAGGTGAACCCGTATGCTTGGATATATCTTTCAGCGTATTGTCCGGGCAGTCCCCCAATTGCTGTTGATTTCAGTGCTGGCCTTTATCATCATTCAACTTCCCCCAGGGGACATTGTGACGTTGCAAATCCAACGTCTTCGGAACAGCGGGGTAGAGGTGGATGAAGTCCAGGCTCAAGCCCTGATACGGCAGTATGGGATGGATAAGCCGATGTACCAGCGGTATTTTCTCTGGATCACCAATATCATCACCAAATTTGACTTTGGTTATTCTTTCACGTTTGAAAAGCCGGTGACCGAGGTTATTATGGAGCGCATGGGATACACCTTTGCCATCGCCCTGTTCGCCCACATCTTTACCTGGACGGTGGCGATTCCCATCGGCGTCTATGTGGCGGTCAAGCAGTACTCGATTACCGACTATATCGTGACTTTCATCACCTTCATCGGTCTGGCCGTCCCCGCTTTCTTCCTGGCGATGATCATTATGTATGTGGCCCTCACCAAATTTGACATTCGGGCCGGCGGGTTGTTCTCGCAGGAATACCTGGTGTTGCCGTGGAGTTGGGGTAAGTTCCTGGACCTGTTGAGCCATCTCTGGCTGCCCATTATCCTCCTCGGCACCGGCGGTGTGGCCGGCACGATCCGCACGATGCGGGCGATGATGCTGGACGAGCTGCGCAAGCAGTACGTAACGGTGGCGCGCGCGAAGGGGCTGTCTGAATTTCAGGTCATCGTGCGCTATCCCTCGCGGCTGGCGATCAATCCGATTTTGAGCGGTGTGATGTGGCTGTTGCCGTGGCTCTTTTCCGGCGGGCTGATGGTCGAAATCGTGCTCAATCTACAGACGGCCGGGCCGGCGCTGTATTCCTCGCTGCGGAATCAGGATATGTACATGGCCGGCGCCTACATCTTGATCACCGGATTCTTGACCGCGATCAGCGCGATCTTATCCGACGTCCTGCTGGCCGTCTCGGATCCCCGCATCCGGTTCGGCGGAGTGGAGGGGGCATGAGCGCATCCAACTTGCTGAAAAAGTGGTTTGGGCGCAAAGAGCGCCCACAGATCAAGGCCGGGGAGGAGGAGGAATTCTACCGGGCGGGGCAGTGGCAGCTCGTGTGGTGGAAATTCCGGCGGCACAAGCTGGCGCAGATGGCGATGGTGGTTCTGGGTATCATGTATTTCATTGTCATCTTTGCCGAGTTTGTCAGCCCGCACGATCCTTTACGACGTTTTAAGCAATACCTTTCCTTCCCGCCCACGGCGATCCACATCCGCGATCAGGAGGGCAAGTTTCGCCTGCCCTTCGTCTATGGGATGGTGATGAAGCGCGACCCGGTCACGTTCCGCCCGTTCTACGAGGAAGACCCCAACGCCATCTACCCGATCAAGCTGTTTGTGCGCGGCGACCCCTACAAGTTCTGGGGACTATTCGATGCCGACCTCCATCTCTTTGGCACCGGCACGGATGACATGCCGCTCTTCGTCATGGGGACAGACTCCATCGGGCGCGATGAGATGTCGCGCATTTTCTATGGTGGGCGCATCTCACTGAGCGTCGGCCTGGTCGGAATCGCCGTCAGTTTTGTCCTGGGATTGACCCTGGGCGGCATCTCCGGCTTCTTCGGTGGCATCGTGGATGAGGCCATCCAGCGGGTCATCGAGGTGATCACGACGCTGCCCACGATTCCGTTGTGGATGGCGCTAGCCGCCGCGCTGCCGCGCGAGTGGCCGCAGTTGCGCATCTACTTCGCCACCACGCTCATCCTCTCCATCCTGGGGTGGACGGGCCTGGCGCGGAGCGTGCGCGGACGGCTCCTCAGTATGCGCGAGGAGGACTTCGTGTTGGCCGCCCGGCTGGACGGGGAGAGCGAGTGGGCCATCATCGTCCGCTACATGATCCCCGGCTTTGCCAGCTACATCATCGTCTCGCTGACCGGCTCGCTGCCCGGTATGATCCTCGGCGAGACTTCACTGAGTTTCCTGGGCATCGGCCTGAATCCGCCGACCATCAGTTGGGGCGTGATGTTGCAGGACGCCCAGGATATTATGAACGTGGCGCACTACCCGTGGATTCTCTGGCCGGTGCCGGTGGTGGTGCTCGCGGTGTTGATGTTCAACTTTTTGGGCGACGGCTTGCGCGACGCCGCAGACCCCTACGTCACTTAGGAGGCGCCATGTCAACCGATACTGTGCTGGCTGAAATCAAAAATCTTCGCACATACTTCTACCTGGCCGAGGGCGTGGTTCGGGCGGTGGATGGCGTTGACTTGGTGATCAAGTCAGGCCGCACGTTGGGCGTAGTAGGGGAAAGTGGCTGCGGCAAGAGCATCACGGCGCTCTCACTGATGCAGTTGGTCCCTTCTCCGGGCCGGATCGAGGGAGGGGAGATTACCTATTACCGCACTATTCACAAAACGGCCTCGTCTACCACAGCGGATGCGATCAATATCACCCGGCTCAAGCCCGACAGCCGCGAGATGCGCAGCATCCGAGGCAATCAAATCTCGATGGTCTTCCAGGAGCCAATGGCCGCCATGCTGCCCGTCCGCACGGTGGGGGCGCAAATCATGGAAGCCATCATGCTGCACCAACAGGTGAGCAAAGAGGAGGCGCGCAAGCGAGCCATCGAAATCCTCTCTCGCGTCAAACTGCCCAATGCCGACCGGATCGTGGACACCTATCCCTTCCAGTTGAGCGGCGGGATGCGCCAGCGCGCGGTGATCGCCATGGCGCTCAGTTGCAACCCCAACCTGCTCATTGCGGATGAGCCGACGACGGCTCTGGACGTGACCACCGAGGCGCAAATCCTCGATCTGATGCGGGAGCTACAACGGGAATTCGACATGGCGATTATGTACATCACCCACAACCTGGGCGTGATCGCCGAGATGGCCGACGAAGTTGCCGTAATGTACATGGGCAAAGTCGTCGAGCAGACCGACGTGACCTCAATCTTCAGAAAACCACTGCATCCCTATACCCAGGCGTTGCTCCGCTCCATCCCGCAGCTTGATGACGTGATGGCGCGCGCCGCCGGCCAGAAGAAGCGGCTGGAAACGATCAAGGGGATGGTGCCCGACCCGTACAGCGTGTTGAAAGGCTGTTCTTTCCATCCCCGGTGTCCGCAGTACATAGAGGGGGTCTGCAACCAGATCACGCCTGAAGTGATCGAAGTGGACCCGAACCACATTGTCCGCTGTCACCTGTATGCTTCCCACGCCGCCCAGGCGCAAACGAATAAGGATGCGACGCCATGACCGAGCAAATGAATCCTCAGAATGAATCCCAAGTGAAACCGGAGCACGCGGCTTCGCCGCCTTTGTTGGAAGTCAACGCGTTGAAAAAATATTTCCCCATCCAACGCGGCTTCTTCAAACGGGTCGTCGGCCATGTGAAGGCGGTAGATGGCGTCAACTTCTACGTCAAAGAAGGCGAAACGGTGGGGTTGGTGGGCGAGAGTGGCTGTGGGAAAACCACCACCGGGCGCAGCATCCTGCGCGCCATCACGCCCAGCAGCGGCGAAATCTGGTTTCAGGACCCCGCCATGGGGCGGGTCAATCTCACGACGCTGGACAATGAGCAACTGATCCATGTGCGCCGCAACATGCGGATGATCTTCCAGGACCCCTACGCCTCGCTCAACCCCCGCATGACGCTGCTGGAAATCGTTGGCGCGCCGCTGCGCGCGCTCAACATCGCCCAGGGGAAGGAGTTGGAGGATCGCGTGGCGGAAATGCTGCGCCGGGTGGGCTTGCGCCCGGAATACATGCGGCGTTATCCCCACGCCTTCAGCGGCGGGCAGCGGCAGCGCATCGGCCTGGCGCGCGCGCTGGCGCCCAACCCCAAGTTCCTGGTGTGCGACGAGCCGGTCTCCGCGCTCGACGTATCGGTGCAGGCGCAAATCCTCAACCTGCTCCAGGAACTCCAGGAAGAAATGGGGCTGACGTATCTGTTCGTGGCCCACGACCTGAGCGTCGTGGCGCACATCAGCGACCGGGTGGCGGTGATGTACGTGGGGAAGATCGTCGAAAAGGCGGCGACGCACGAACTGTTCATGTCGCCCAA
>JAKQHY010000185.1 GCA_029555965.1 Chloroflexota bacterium
CAACTCGGTTTTGTAAATGTGCCGTTCACTAACTTGTAGGACTTTGCGGGTACGGGCCATGGCTATCGCTCTCCTTGTCATTGATCTCAGTGGCTCATGATACCCGATTTGGCTATTCGTGCTTATTTTTCCTTAATGCGATTATTCTTAAAACTTGGTGAGATACTACAGCTTTGTCATATCCAGGAAATTCCTGAATTGAAACTTTTGTTGGCCTAATTTCAGCTACTTCCAGATATTGGCCGTACTTATGACCCCAAATATATGATGCGCGATATTGCCGTTTATATCTTACAACAATTCTGCCGATGAGATCATCCTGTCCTAGCAATAATTCAGTTTGATATGTGTAGCCAGTTGGGATGTTTTTCTTTACTCCAAGTATCCTGTATACACCAGCAAATAGCCATCTGTCATTTTCAAGACTTATCAAAGCTAACACATAGTCACACGGGAAATTTTTGTTGTTTTGACCTTCTTGCCATTCCTTAAACTTACCTCGATAAAATTCTTCCAAAGGTGTGGGGTTTATACCAGTAGCAAGATGTATTTTGTAATTGTCGAGGGTTATACCTTTAGCTTTGAGTATTTCAATCAAGTTCAGCAATAGATCATTCTCCTTGCCGCCCAACGGCCAGGTTAAGCGGCGCGGCGGCGGCGGCGTAGTGCCTTCAACAGCAAGTGCGATTGTGCGCGTTTCCCCGCCGATTACAGCGGCGATAGCCGCGTCCGCTTGAACCGATGTTAGCCCGCCCCTGCTAAAGCCTGAGCGTGTGAACGCGCAACCAGCCAAGCGGTGCGCGATCCTCTATTCTCCAAAGCGCACGGCTTGGCGCTCGGGTATACCTTTTCTGTCCTTTGTATGGCACGCAGGGGGAGTCTGCCGCGCCGTTTGCCCATACCCCTCGAATGCACAGGCACCTTTCTTTTGCAAGTTAGTGGCGCGGCAGGCTACCCCGTCTTTTTCATGAAGTCTTCAAGGATGCTTTTGGGATTCTACTCAGAAGCATTGTTACGGTATACTTCTGAAAATCCTCTCAAATTCTCGCGCAGTCCTCTGATTGTCCGTGACAAATGACAACACAATTGCGCCGCGAGAAAAGCCATACAACACATACTGACTACTCATAGCGCGGTTAAAATCACTGATAGAAGAGTTTACAAGTTTAGCCTCTGATTCACTGTTATATAAAATTGCGGACACATTAACTACTCCATTGGATGTTACAGAAAAGCGGATTCCGTGTTCGCTTGGTAATAACGGGACTGGATATTTATCTATTTCCTGAGCATTGTCTACTACATATCCAGCTTTTTGAAATGCTTCTACAACTGCTTCTGGAGTCAGTGCCCTAGCGCGTTTGGCTTCACGTTGTGTCAAAAATGCCCATAAACCTAACGCGATTATCAATATCAAGAATACAACTCCCCAAACCTTCCAATTGCTAATAATCTTACCTAATTGCATTATGGTCCTCCTTGATAGATTTTAGAGTATGCTAAGGGGATGGATCAAATCGTTGATAGGCGCTTTCGACGAACTTACTGAAAGGCCCATGTCCAGTATAGGGTTTCATTTCGACACGCAAATCTTCATTATAGCCATTGGCGCCTTCAAATTGCCGCCAGCGAGTTTCAGAATTAGCAGCACTTTCCCCCGGAGCCACATTTACCCAAACATTCCATTTCAAAAACCACCATTGTCGGGTTTCACGTCGCTGCTGATACCAAAATTTCATGCTTAACTCAGACGCATACGTGGTTACACCAAACGTATCGGCAATTTGTTGTGGAAACGGAGAATCCGCAACTTGACAAGCGTTAATATGAAATTCGGCATTGTCCGCAAATCTATCGAACAAAGTGGCATCCAAGTCCCCTGCTGTAAACTGTCTCTGATCTTCGTCCCAATTTGGCCCATGATACAATTGCAATCC
This sequence comes from Chloroflexota bacterium, assembly GCA_029555965.1. GTDB lineage: Bacteria > Chloroflexota > Anaerolineae > B4-G1 > SLSP01 > JAKQHY01. The sequence goes on from JAKQHY010000185.1 coordinate 1,938, forward strand.
ACCACCTAGACATGTGTCGCATGTATTATCTCCCCAACCATGTCCAAAATAGTAGAAATACTCTATTTCGGCTACGCCACTTTGCCGTATGGCTTCCAGTATTTCGGTATCGGTGCTTATGCCGGCTTCAATAAACAATATATCTTCCGCGCTATATCCACTAGCCAGAGCTTGTTGATATTGTGTGTAAGCAGCCGCGTAGTAAGAATCTGTATCATCGTAATGACCATACAGAATAATTACTTTTTCAAAGCCATAGGGATCGATAAATTTGAGAGGGTTGTTTTCCACGTAAGTGTACCGATTGAGGGCTTGAGGGTTGCCTATTTCGGGCACTATAGTATCAGCACGTATAAACCGCCCCACGACAGGCGAATACAGCCGCGCTCCATAATCGTATAGCCCAAAACTTTCTTCCCGTTGCCCGGTAAAGCGGAAATCGGTAGGCGAAGTGCCGTGTCGGGTTTCACCAAAAGGTGTATACCGCATCTCACTCAGTTGGTCGCCGCTGGCATCTGTCGCTAAACTGGCGCTGCTAAGATGGTCTGTATGCAGATAGGTAAGTCCATTCCCGTCGCGCATCGCAATACGTTGCGCGCCGACAAAGTAGTAGGTCTTTGTCAAGCGCTGCGTCCCACTGATAGCGACTTCCACCGCGCCTATGTAAACCGTGAGGCCGTTAGCATCTTCACGCAACGCACGGTTGCCGTCGCCATCATACACAAAGCGCGTCACGTCACCCGTCACTGTATTCGTGACCACGCTCAAGCGGTTCTCCACATTCCATTCCTGCGTGTAGGTGATGGTCTCCGTGTCGCTGACCTCAACCCGTACCAACATATTGCCATTACGGTCATATCCTGCCCGGAAGCCCGCGCTCGTAGCAACAACGGCGAAGGGTTGTTGTACTAAATTGGCGTCAAAGTTGCGGGCCACCAAGGGCAAGTAGATTTGATAGGTATTCGTGGCCGGTATAGTAGGTTCAGTCAGTGTCAATCCGTGACGGCGACCATAAGTATAGTCAATGGCTTCCCCTCCCACCGTGCGCGTGATGATGTTACCCATCAGATCATAGCCGTAGGTCTCGTGATACTGGCCCTGCCCCACGGCGGTGGTCTGGGCGGTCAGCAAGCGGTCACGAGCGTCGTAAGTGAAGGTTTGTACTTGCCCCGTATTGCTGGCATCTGTCAGGGTGCGAATGTTACCAACTTTGTCATACGTGTAGGCCAAGTCAAGCAGGTTGCCAGAAACTTGGAGACGCTGTAGCCGTAGGGTATTCAGTTCGTAGGTGTAGTGGATCTGGCGCGCGTTGCCCCAGGTTTGCCGGAGCGGTTGTCCGGCGGCATTGTAGGTCGCGCCAGTCAGGTAGGCGTCCAGCCCGGCAACGGTTTCCGGCAGCCCCCGCAAATTGTAAATAGTGCGCACGGCTTCGCCAGTGGGATAGGTGGTAGTGAGCACGCGCCCGGCAGCATCATAAGCCCAAGCTGTCGCGAAAGTCCCCGCCCCGGCGATGGTCTTGCTTTCGGCCAATGTGCGCCCTTGTACGTCGTATTGCCAAGCGGTCACGCCGGATGTATCCGTCATTACGGTGCGCCGCCCGATGCCGTTGACGCCTTGGTCGTAGCCGTACTCGGCGAGCAGTTCCCCCGCGTGGCGCTTGTGGGTCAGGCGGTTGAGGGCATCGTATTCAAAAGTCAGGGTTTGGTTTTCCGCGTCGGTTTGTTCAATAAGGTTGCCCGCAGCATCATAACGGTAAGTCCAATAGCCCATCGAGGGGTCATCCATCCAAATCTTGCGCCCCAAAGGATCATAGCCGATGCGGGTGACGTGGCCCAGCGCATCCGTCACTTGCGTCAGATTGCCCTGGGGATCATAGGTGTACTGGGTGCGCGCGGGGTTCGCGGCGTTCCAATCCGGCGCGGAGTACGTGCCGTAGTATTCGCGCACGGTGGTCAAACGGCCTAAGCCGTCGTTCTCGTAGACGGTTTGGTGACCTTCGGCATCCAGCACCAATTCTTGCCACGCCCGGTAGTCCTGGCGCGTGACGCTCCCATCGGCGGCCTGCACCTGGACGACGCGGCCTAAAGCGTCATACGTCGTCACCGTCTTGGGCAAGGTGTCCCAATCCGGCGAGTGATATAGCCCACCGCTGGCGCTGACGGTAGAGGGTAAAGTTGCCGTGACCGGGCGGCCCAAAGCATCGTAGCCGGTGCTTTGCAAGACCAGCCAGCCGTTTTCTGCCTCTGTCTGGGTCTGGATGACGCGCCCCAGGCCATCATAGACCGTCCAGGCGGTTTGATACTGCGGCGTGGGGAGATAGGCGTCAATGCGGGTTTCCGCCGTGACGACGAAAGGCGCGGTGAGCGCCGCGCCGGTGGGATAGGTGTATTTGACGGACGGGAAAGCATCGCCCGGCGGGGTGACAGCGGTCACTCGCCCAAAGCTGTCGTAATCCAGATGGGTGGCTGCGCCATTGGAGTCCGTGATGATTTCCGGCACACCTAGGCGCAAGTCCCATTGCGCGGTGGTGGTATGCCCGGCGGGGTTGGTCACCGCTACGGGGAATTGGTGGCTGATTGGATCATAAGTGGTGTAGGTGGCGTGGTCGAGCGCGTCGGTGATGATTTCGGGGTTGCCCCAGGTATCGTATTGGGTCTGCGCGGTCGTCCAGACGCTTCCCAACCCTTGCCGGACTTGCGTGACTTGGCCCTGTGTGGGCGCGACGCCCTCGGCTTGCCCGTCGTAGGCGTAAAAGGTTTGGCGTTGCGGTATACCGTGGACATCTTGCAACATCTCTTGCCACGGTGTATTGACGATCCAGGTCGTCGGGTTGTAGGCGTAAGCGCGGGTGACGACTACCTCATCTCCGGCGTTGGCGGTGTCACCGTGATGAATTTCTTGGGCGATGTTGCCGTAATCGTCATATTGGTAGTCCGTCTGGCTGCGCGGTCCGGCGGCGCCGGCGGGATAGCTACACGTGGCTTGCGTCCCGATAAAATAGCGGGCGTCGCCGAAATCGTGGCGGTACAGGTAGGCTGTCTCAGCGCGGGCCAGTTCGTTGCCGGCGGCATCGTGTTGTGTGACACGGTAGGCCCGCCCCTGTAAACCCTCCGCGTCGGTCAAAGTGTAGCCGCACGCCTGCGCCGTAATGAGGGGATGGGCATTGGGCAAGCCCTGGAAGAAGTCATGGTCGCTGTAGGCCACGACTGCGCCGCTGGCGTCGCGCTGTTTGACCCGCACCCGGGGATGCCCGCGAAACTCGTAGAGGTCGTTGGCCGGGTCGCCGTCCCCTTGGTCATCCGTCATCAACCAGTCGCCAGCGTCCGGTGTGCCATTGAGGGTGTGATACTCATACACGGTGCGCAGCGTATTGGCAATGCCCTGGTCAGTTTTCACCTCGCGCACCCGATAGCGATACCAATAGCGGCCCTCGGCATCGGCGTGCGGGTTGAGCGTTTGGCCGTTTTGCCATTGCGCCCACACTTGTTCGTGATTTTCGGGCGCTGTGTACTCAAAGCGCGTGCTGCCGCCGTAGCCATTGTGAATGCGTTTTAACCAGGGTTTGTACCCGCCTTCGTAGCTTTCCCCTGGCGGCGGCGTAGCGCAATGCCCGTCTTGTACCTGCGTACAATAGCCCGGCAACAAGGGCGTGCTGTCCGGCGCGGCATAGTATTCAAAGGTGGTCGCGGGTAAGCGGGCGCCATCCGGTGCGACTTCCTGAATCTGATCCAGGACCAGCGCCTCTCCAATTCGGGAAGTGGCGAGTTCGTAGCGCCGCACGACTTGGCCTTGATCCACGCTGCGCACCTCGAGGGTGTGCAAGCGTTGTTTGCTCCAAAACGTTTGCGCAGTTTGGATGGCGACTTGACTATCAAACTCCGGCACGTAATCGTCCCGCGTCGTCAAGCCAAACGCCACTTTGTGCGTCGCGCCGGGCCAACTGTAGGTGATCTGCTCCAGGTTGCCGCCGCGGGTGTAGCCGCTCGGATGGGTATCCCCGGCCATGTAGTTGTGGCAGGTGCGGACTTGTCCCGCCAAGGCGCATTGACATTCATACGCGCCGGCGCACCAGGTCAGCGGCGCGGCGGAGTAGATGTGCGCGTGTCCCGGCCACAGGAAAACGAAGTCGTTGGTTTCGCGTTGGTAGTCGATCCGCGCGACATTCCCGCGCGGGTCAGCGATTTGGTCGAGATTCCAGCGCCAGTTAGTGTAACGGAAGTTCGCGCTGCCATCACACCCACTCGTCACCATCCACCATGCGGATTCGCGACTATCGCCGCCTGCCGTTTCATCCTGAGAACCAAACTGGTATTGCACGCCGTCCGGCGTCGTGACCAACCAGTCATCGCCGCCGCGATTGGCCGCCGTCCGGCGTTCGATGCGCCAGAAACGTTCGTCTTCCAGGCGGTATTGATTGCCGCCTATGGGGATCAACTTGCTGCTGACGCCGTTCAAAACCAGCGTGTAGTCTTCTACGCAACGCGGCACGTAGTTGTCGTCCAGATCAATCTCGCGCGCGATGTAGCCCACGTCCAGGTTCCAGCCCATCCCGACCCAGGCGGCTTGCGGGTTCTGGGTGCTGTGCAGGCTGTCCACCACGCCGCTGTTATAGGTGAGCGCCAATTGCGGCGTCAAGCCTTGCCGTCCGCCAGGAATCTCCAACGGATGCGACCATTGCACCGCGCCGGTGAACAAGTCTACCTGCGCGTTGGTGACCGTCGGTTGCCAGGGCTGTTGGTAGTCACCGTAGTCGGGCGTAGTCGCCAGGGCGGCGGCATAGACGCCCGGTTCCGTGACCGGAGCTTGCAGATACCAGACGTTATCTTCGCGCGTGCGTTGAGTGGGGAGTTTGCGCCACGTCTCACTAGCCGGGTGATAGTAGAACAGGCGCACCAGGGATTGGGTCAGGGCGTCTTCCGGCATAGCGCTCTCCGGCAGCGCGACTTTGATCACGGCGGCGGTTGCCGCTGCGCCAACTGCGGCTACTTCTACAGCATAGCCCAAGCTGTAGGGGAGATACTGCGGCACGGTGGGGATGGTGGTGTAGGTCAGTTCGATGGGGGAAGTGGTGAAATTTACGGAGTTATTTTCTGTAGCTGGCGTGGCTTCAACTGCGCTTGGTTGCGCCGGATAAGCCATTGGCTTATCCGGCAATGGTATTCCCGGCAAGAGCACGGCTAAGGTTAAGATGATGTGCCAACCGGCGCGCCAAAATGATGATTTCGCAATAAGCATGGTGATTTCCTCTCCTCGTTGAATGGTAACGCCATGCCATTATGCATGGCGGGCTAACGACCACGCTTAAGCCGCGCGGCGGGTGCGCCGTAGAGCCGCCGCAAGCCAACCCGATTGTGCGCGTTGCGCCGTCAGCAGCAGCGGCGTAGCCGCGTCGGTCTTGAAGCGATGTTGGGCGGCGACTGCCCCGGCCCAC
>JAKQHY010000002.1 GCA_029555965.1 Chloroflexota bacterium
GCGACGAGTGGGTATGGGTAGAAATCCCGGCCATTGTGAGCCAAGAAACCTTCCAATTGGCCCTGGAACGGCGCTCAGTCAACAAACCCAACTTCAAGCGCAAATACCCCAAACTGTTCCCTCCGGGCGCATTGACGTGCGCCCGCTGCGGCTATACCATCGGCCACACCCGCAAGGGCGCCCGCTACTATATGTTTTGCAATGGGCGTCACGTCAACCGCGTAAGGACGTGCGACTTACCCTCAGTGGATGGCGACCAGGTAGAAGCCAAAGTGTGGGAATTCGTCATCCAACTCATTATGGACGAAGATTTCCTGATTGAGCAATACCGCCGCATCCAGGAACAGCAGCAGCAAGAAACTCGTCCGCATCAAGAGCAACTCAGCGCCATTACCCAAGAACTTCACGAGACTCAGCGTCGGTTGACCAAACTCCTGCTGCTGCTGTTATCGGCCTCAGCCGCCGAAGTTGCGATCCTCACCGCCGAGCGCGAGCGGCTCAATAAAGTCATTGCCCACCTGGAACGCCGTCAGGCAGAATGTGAAGCCGCGCTATCCGCCCAGGGAATAGATGCGCGCGACGCCCAGCAAGTGCTGGCCTTTGTCGCACAAATCCGGGAAGGATTCGCGCTCTTGCAAGCCGATCCCCAATTTCGGGATAAGGTGATGCGCCTGTTTCGCGTCCGCGGGACGCTGGACGTGCGAGAGGGCCAGGGCCTCATCTACCTCACGTGCGAAATCGGCGGCGTAGCCACCGAGAGCGAGACGCCGCCGACGTGGGATGACCTATTCCAGAACACCCTGCAACGTCGAGGACATAAAATATTCGCCGTAATCCCGCTTTAGGCCAATTGCTTGAAGGTTTCAACAAACAAGAAAAAGACGATGGAAAAACAAAACCCGCCCCCAGGGGCGGGGGCGGGTTAAACTGCACGTATTACTTTATCGGCGGCTCGGACGCAACCGGCGCCTTCGGCTTCCGCCGTTTGAAAATCAGCCCCAGCGCCTTGATGAGGCCGAACAACACCAGCCCGATGAAGGCGAAGACGGGCGCGACCCAGATCACAATCCAGATCAGCGCATCCACCAGGAATTGGAAGGTGTTGATGAGCGCCTCAAACGCGCGCTTTAGCGTGCCGGCGGGCCGCCACCCCGCGATCTCGATCGGGCGCGACATCTCGTCGGGCGTCAGCGTTACGGTGATGGTCGCCATTGCGGCCATACGTTCCAGGTATTGCATCCGGCCCTTCGTCTGCTCGATCTCCTGTTGCGTCGCGCTCAACTGCTCGTAGACGGCCAGCACGGCCTCGGTGTCCTCGGCCTGCTCCATCAGCTCTTCGAGGCGCGCGGCCTTTGCTTCCAGCGCCTTCAGTCGGGATTCTAGGTCCACGTACTCCTGCGTCACGTCCTGGCTGCCGATATTTTCACGGCTGATTTCCAGCGCCATCGCGCGAAGCGCCGCCATTGCGTCGTTGAACTTCTCCGCAGGGACGCGCACCGTCAGAGTGATGCGCGTCAGGCCCCCCTCGTAGGCGTAGCTGCTGGCGTTGCTGATGTAGCCGCCCCATTCGCTCGCCAGCGTCGTGATCTTCTCCTGCGAGGCGACGGTGTCTTCCACCACCAGCGCGATCTCGCCATTGTAGATGATCATTCGAGTGACGGTTTCGCCTACGGACGGACTTGGCTCCTGCGCCGCCGGCGCGCCGCCGCTGACCGTCGAAATGTCCGATTTGGCCTCGTCGGCGGCCCATTCCGAATCATTTACCGGCCTATCCCTGGCCGGCTCCATCGTCGGAACCGCCTTACTGGCGCTACACCCCATCAACAACCCTGCCAACACCAAAAAACATACAACCATTCTTGCTTTCATTGCACACCTCTTTTTGTCGGATATGAAGTTGAGACGTGGTGAACTTCTTCAAAGTTCCACAGGAATTTATGCCAACGCTGGTGCTGTTCCGTGGAAAAGCCCTAGAGCGGCAGCCTTGTTTAGAACACGGTTGGCGGATTCCCATTGTTGCTGTACTTGCGTCAATTTGTACTGAGCCAACTCAATTTGCTGCTCAGGGGTATAGACGTAGGCCAAGATAAAATACCCCGAATCTACCAGAACATCTACTGTTTGCTCCGCAATCCGATGTTGTAATTCCAGGCACTCATCCTCGCTCCAGGTTAAAGGCGGATAGACATCCAGGTTGGCATGTTCATCCTCGTAGATGACGTTAGCTTGCTCTACTTGGACCTCTGGCGCGAGTTCATAGATAAATTCTATCAAAGTTTGGACCTGGTTTTCCAATACGGTATTCATTTCTTCACCTTTGGTTCTACTTGATTTAGAAATTCGCGCGCCCAACGCAGGGTCTGGTTCGCCAGCCGTTCAGAGATGCTGGCCGGTTTGTAATCGGCAATATTGCGCAAGTTCAAGCCGTCTTTCAGCATTGTGCTTAGAGGCGACGTGTACAGTTTGCGCCGACGGGTCAATTCCAGTGTAAAAGCAGCCTGCAATCCAGCATGGCTCCATTGCTCGCTGGTGGGCTGAATCCCGGCGGCATGCAACGCGGCAATAGCAGCCTGAAACATCGAATAATAGGCGCGATTGGCCGTAGCATTGTAAAGTTTCTGGGCGTAACACAGTTCCGCAGCTTGTAAGGATTCGCGGGCTTTGTTTAACAAGGCTCTGCTCCTCTCGGTAAAATGTTGAGTGACTCGCTCTCACTCAGCATAGCACGACCCACCGACAACGCAACCCCATAAAAAAAGCCTCCGGCTCAACATCCCCGGAGGCTTTTCATCCAAAATCTAAAATCGCAAATCCCAAATCCCCTACCTGCCCATCGCCAGCCGGTCAATCAACCGCACCGGCAGATCGCGGGCGCGCATCCGCTCCTGGGTGATTTCGACCGCGTAGGGGACGCGGCGCGGCATCCACGTCCACGTCTCGGTGTCCAGAATAGCGTAGCTGGCCTGCGGATTCCCGTCGCGGGGCTGCCCCACGCTGCCGGGGTTGATGATCATCCGCCGCCCCTCCAGCGACAACGGCGACTCCAGGTCGGGCAAGAAGATGCGCGACTGCTCCACTTCCGCTTCCCATTCAAACATCATCGGCAAATGCGTGTGGCCCACCAGGCACAGCTCAAAGTCATACTTCATAAAATTCTCTTTGGCCGAGCGCATATCCACCAGATATTCCCAAATTGGCTCGCGCGGACTGCCATGCGCCAGGAGTACTTTCTCCCCAACCCGCAGCGTCTTGGGCAGTTCTGTGAGGAAAGTGGTGTTGTCCGGCGTCAATTCCTGTCGGGTCCAGTAGAGCGCCTGGCGCGCGTCGTTGTTGAAAATGTACAGGTCCGCCCGGCCAATGGCCCCCCAGTCGTGATTGCCGGCGATGGCAACGTACTCGAATTCCCGGATACGCTCGATACACTCGTTGGGGTTTGGCCCGTAGCCCACGATGTCCCCCAGGCACATGATTGCGTCAAACGGTTGTGCGTGCGCCAAAACAGCCTGCAAAGCCGGAAAATTGCCGTGGATGTCGGAAATGACTACATATCGCATAACGTTACCACCCCTTAGTGAAATACTTTTTTCATCATAAATCATATTGTCATAAAATCAAACGCGCAGGCTTACATCGCCCACCGCGAAGGACTGCACGCGGCCATCGGGCAAGCGCACGAGCAGCGCGCCAGTCGCGTCCACATCTTCCGCCACGCCCGCCACTGCCTGGGTGGGGGTGTGGACCGTGACAGGCTGTCCCAGCCACGCCAGCCGCGCGCGCCAGGCCGGCCACAGGTCAACGCCCTGACGGAGCTGCGCGCGCCCCGCCTCCACCCGCGCCAGGAACGCATCCAGCAGCGCGACGCGGCTGACGACGCGCCCGGTTTCTGCTAGGAGGCTGGTCGCATGAGGGGCCAACGCGGGCAAATCGGCCGGCGGCACGGCCACATTCAGCCCGATCCCCACCACCAGGAAGGCCGGCGCGCCGTTTTCCAGCCCGATTTCGCTGAGCGTCCCGGCCAATTTGCGCCACGTCCCCGGCTCCGCCACGATCAAGTCGTTCGGCCACTTGAGGGCCGCCGCCAGCCCCCCGACCGTCTCCACCACCTCGGCCAGCGCCAGCCCGCAGAGCATCGTGACCCGCGCCGCAGCATAGGCAAACGGCTCCGGGGGGCGAAACAACAGCGACATCAAGAGGCCGACTCCCGCGGGCGACTCCCACCGGCGCGCCAGTCGCCCGCGCCCCGCCGTCTGTTCGTCGGCCAGCACGAGCAAGCCCTCCGCCGCGCCCTGCTGCCCGGCGGCCAGCGCCGCGTCATTGGTGGAGCCAATCTGCGGCCAATACTGCACCGTCCAGTCGGTGCGCCGATAGGTCGCCAACTCGGTCATTGTTGCAGCTCCGGCGCGAAATTTGTCACCCACTGCAACGCGCTGACCGCGTTCCCGTTCACCCATAGTTCCCAATGCAGGTGCGGGCCGGTAGACATCCCCGTATTGCCCAACGCGCCGATCCGGTCGCCCGGCGCGACCTGCTGCCCCACCGTCACGTCAATCCGCGAGAGATGCCAGTAGCCGGAGACGAGGCCCCAGCCGTGGTCAATGAGGATGGCGTTGCCCCGCACTACCAGCGGCTCGGCCAGGACGACGACGCCGGAGGCCGGCGCGAGAACCGGCGCGCCAGTTTCGCCCTGGAAGTCGGTCCCGTCGTGGTAACTGGTGAAGCCTGCGCCGTAGGAACGCCGCGAGCCGAAGTACGACGTGACCGACGCCTCAATGGGCCGGCGGAAGGGGTATTCCCATAGCCGCTCCGGCGTGCGCAACGTCCGTAACTGAGCGATTTTGACGCGCTCGTTTTGGCTCAACTGTGGATCGAGGAGCGATTGGCGGCTCGGCGGCAGATCGATCCGCTCGTAGTCGTAACGACCACGCGTGACCTGGAGCGGCACCGGGAGAACGACCGGGCCAGCGTCAGTCTGAAGTTGTAGGGTGACGGTGTGGCGGCCTGGCGTCGCCAATGGCGGGATGGCGACCAGCGCGGTCCAGGAGGCGGCGTCCCGCGCATAACACGGCGCCACGCCCTCCAGATAAATGACCTCACACGAGGAGGTGACCGCCGTGGTCAGCGCCAGAATGACCGTGTTGCCGCGCGCCACCGGCTGCGGGGACACATTGAGGGCGGTCACAGGGTAAGGCAGCGCCGGCGTCGCCGGGGCATCCGTTGGCAAAGTCAGGAGGTCTCCGGCGTATGCCGGACGCGGATTCAAATCCAGCACGCGCCAATAGGGCAGGCCCTGCCGCAGCGCCGTGAGCAGGCGCGGCTCGGGAGAGACGGCTAACGTCACCTGCGCCGGCGCCAGGGGGGGCAAATACAGGGATTGCCCGACCAGCAGCGTATCCGGGTTGAGCAGGGTATTGGCGCGGGCGAGGTCTTCCCAGGGCATACCGGCGCGGCGCGCGAGGCTACTCAATGTTTCTCCCGCCGCCAGGGGGCGCCATGCATAAGCCGGGTGAGAATTTGCGGGGAAAATGAGGCGTTGACCCGGGTAGATGCGGCGCGGGTCTTGCAAGCTATTGAGACGCGCCACGGTCGCCGTGTCTGTCCCGAAGCGCGCCGCCAGCGCGGGCAGGGCGTCGCCTGGTCGCACGGTGTAAGTCAGGGGCGGCGGCGCATCCTGCGCGGCGGCCGGCACCGCCGCCAACAGCGCCAGGAGACACCCCAGAAGGAACGTGAGTTTCTGTAGCTTCACACTGTCGGCTCGATGGTCAGCCGTTCCCCAATTTTAACCCACGTTAACAGTTCCGGCGTCGCTTCGAGGTAGTAACGCGCGGCAGCGCGCGGCGCATAGTAGGGCCGGAAGGGTTTGGCAAGTTGAGCGTCCACCACCACGCCGTCATCTGCCAACCACACCACGCCAATATCGAAGAAGACGAAAGCCATGTGAATGGACGTTCCCATCCGGCTGGCGACCGGTTCCACAAAGAGTAATCCTTCGTCGGGCGGCAGGGAGCGGCGGAAGGTCAACCCGCGCAGGCGACAGAGGAAGGTGTCGCAGCGCCGGGCGCGCAAGGGCAACGGGGTCCCGTCGCCGTGCAGGAGGCGCACCCACCGGGGCGCGGCGCTCACCAGTACCCTCCCAAATCCAACTCGGCCACCGGCCCCTGGCTGCGGTAAATGGGCAATAGGACGGTGAAGGTGCTGCCCTCGTTCAAGGTGCTGTCTACCCAGACGCGCCCGCCGTGCGCCTCGACCAGGGCTTTGGTGATGGTCAGTCCGATCCCCAATCCGCCGGCCTCCAGGCTCAAAGAATTTTCTACACGGTAGAAGCGTTCCCAAATGCGATTCTGTTCTTCCACCGGAATTCCCACGCCGGTATCGGAAATCCAGATCGAGAAGAACGTGGGCTTGCCCAATGTCCCCTGGATGCCGCGCGCGCCCACCGTGATCCGCCCGTTGGGGTAGGTGAACTTGACGGCATTGCTGAACAAATTATCGAGGATCAGCCGCAGGCGATTGGGATCCACTTCCACCGTCGGCAAATCGTCCGGGAAATCCAACTTGACGGTCAGCATCCGCTCCTCAATGCGCTCCTGGTACCGGCTCAACATCTCGTTGACCATGTCCGTCGCGTCAGTGGTCTGATAGTTGAGGCCCACCCGCCCGCGTTCGATCTCGGCGACCGAGATGATGTTGTTGGTGAGCGAGGTCATGCGGGTGGTATTTTCGCGGATGACGCCGAGGAATTGCGCGAAGGCCGGAGGTAGTTCGCCGGCCATGCCGGAAAGCATCACTTCGGTGTAGCCTTTGATAGCGGTCAACGGCGTGCGCAATTCGTGGGAGATACTGGCGATGAATTCGCGTTTCGATTCTTCGGCCAGGTACTCGCGCGTGATGTCCTGCAAAATGGAGACAACGCCCAGGCGCGCCTCGTCCGGCGTCAAGACGGGGGCGGCGTGAACACGGATGCGGCGTTCGGCCAGGTTGAAGGTCGCCTCGTATGGCTTGTCCAGGCCGACGATCGTATCCACGTCAAAGCCCATCGCCAGCGGGTAAGTCTCTATCAAATCCTGAGTGTTGCGCCCCAGGAAATCGTCCCGCCCGCTCCCCAGGATTTCTTCAGCCGCAGAATTCATCACCGTGAAATAGCCCTGCGCGTCAGTCACCAGGATGCCCTCCGCCATACTTTCAAGAATAGCCGTCTCACGTAACAGTTCCGCCTCGCGGACTACCAACAATTGACGCAATTCTTCAGCCTTAGCTTGAATGGCATGATAAAGTAGCGTATTCTCCACCGCTGCGGCCAACTGCACCCCAATGGTCGTCGCCAGCGACCCTTGCTCGTAGGTAAACGACGGTTTGGTGGGTTCGTTGAACACGACCAACAATCCTAGCAGTCGCGCCTTGCGCAGCAAAGGTTGCACCAGCAAGTGCCCGGTGCGCGCAAACCCCACCAGGTCAAACAGCGATCGCGCCGCCGTCACATCCTCTTCCGCGGCAAGGACGAGTGGCTCACGGTTTTGGAGCACCTTTGTTAACACTGGATAGGCCCGCGAATGAATTTCCTGGGGAAACTCGCTTTTCCAGCCCAATATTTGATAGGAGGCTGCTACATTCAATATTTCCGGGTCGTCGTTATCTACCAACAAAATCAGTACAGTGCCCGCCCGCAAGGCCATAGCAATGTTGTCGGCCACCTCCCCCACCAACTCGCGCACATCAAACCCTTCGCCAATTGAACGTGTGGCCTCGATAAGGAACAGCAATTCCTGGCTCTGGCGCAAAGCCTCGTTGCTCAGCCCGGTCAATTCCTGACGATACGATTGGAGATCGCGCAACACCGTGCGGTAAAACGATATCGCCAGTAATGGATAGGCCACCATGAACAATAATCGCGCGGCGCCCTCTCCCACCAGCCAAATCGGCCCAAGATAGCCCGTGCCGAGCAACCCCAAAATAGCGCCCAGCCCCAACAAACCAAACGTTACCAAGGCCATCCGATCACACTCTGGGATGGTCAACAGCACACCCGCCGCCAAAAAAGCGGCCAAAGCGAGCAGGGTATACCATAGCACCGGCTGCCACGAATGAATGCTATACGTCATGGCAAATCCGGCGGCCTCTTGATACCACCAGAGTGACATAATGCCTAATAAGATCAACCAAGCGACCACTACCCCGACCAGAAAACGCCAGCCACGCGCGGGCCATCGGCTCCAACCGTAAGCCCAGAACAACAACAAGACTGAGAGCAATTCTTCGGCATACAATAATGGCGCGCTCAAGACTGCCGCGAAGGAATCCAAGTCCATGTGGGTTGGCGCCAGGAGCACGGCCAGCCCATGGACGATCAGCGTGCCCCACAATGCCACCAGGTAGGGCCGCAACTCATGGTTACGGGTGTGTCGCCACTCGGTCGTCACAATGCCGACGGCGGCCATCAATCCCAGGAAAACCAACAGGTTGTATACCACAGAACCGGGCAAGGTGCTTAAGAGGTTTAACAAAAATTCGAGTCCCATAAGTTCTCCTCCCAAAGGCAGTCGGGTTATCCCTCCACGGAAAAATCCACAACCGAGTTCTTGCCATCCAGGGAGGCAACCAATTGGCGCACCTTCAAATCCACCCCATCCAACAGTCGCTGGCAGTGCGCGGCCAGGTTGCGACCACGTTGGTACAAAGCGACGGTTTCATCCAGGGCCAAAGTTCCTCCCTCCAACTGCGCGACAATATCTTCCAACTCCGCCAGGGCTTGTTCATAGGATAGTTCTGTAGTGAAATCCATATTTGGCTCCGATCGTTTATGAGGCAAAAGCTCACTGTAGTTTAAAACTATTATAGCCAGCTTTTTAGCATTGTCGAAAATCGGCGCAGGGCTTTATCATTCACGGCTGGCAGCGCCTGTTTGAAAGTCTTTGCGGCTAAAGCCGCCGTAAAAAGGTGGTTTTGGGGTGACGGGCTACCGCCCGTCACCCCAAAACCCCATTAAGAATCAGGGCTTTAGCCGTCTCCTATGTCGTGGCGCACCATCCGGCGGGAGAATGATAAGACCCTGGTGCGTTTGACCTTTCACGAGTACCTAGTGTATAATACCGACAGAGGCGCCGGTAACATTTGGAGCAATGACCGGACAAAAGCCAATCCCAGTTCAGCGGGGAAGGAATACATCTTATGATTGAAATGACCGTGGACGCTTTACAGATGAGTCTGGTCTCCCCCCACCGCGTGGTTATCCTGCGCGAAGTGGATACGGAACGTTATTTACCCATCTGGATCGGCCCATGCGAAGCGGAAGCCATCGTCATGCACCTCAACCGCGTGGAAATGCCGCGCCCGATGACGCACGATTTGCTAACCGATATCCTGGAACGATTGCAGGCCCGTCTGAATTACGTCTACATCAATGCCCTAACCGATAGCACCTTCTTCGCCGAGCTGAGCCTGGATGTGAACGGGCGCAAAGTGGTCATTGACTCGCGCCCCAGTGACGCTATCGCCATCGCCGTGCGCACCGGCGCTACAGTGTATGTCGCCGAAGAAGTTCTGGAAGAAGCTGGCGTCGTCCCCGAGCCGGACCTGACGATGGAAACGGAAGACAGTGAACTGGACATCTTTCGTGACTTTCTCAACACGCTGAACCTGGATACGCCCCCCTACGAAACCGCCTGACGATGAGCACACCGGACAAAACCGTTCCCCACAACATCGAAGCCGAGGAAGCTGTCCTCGGCGCGTTGTTGATTGACCCGGAAGGCATCTTCCGCGTCTTGCCCTTCCTGCGCACCGAAGACTTCTACCTACAAAAACACCGCTGGCTCTACGAAGCGATGCTTCGCATCCACGAGCGGCGCGACCCCATTGACTTCCTCACCCTGACGACCGAACTGGAACAGCAGGAGCAGCTCGAAGCTGTCGGCGGCGCGGCCTACGTCTCGCAACTCATCAACGCCGTGCCCTCCGCCATCAACATCGAACCCTACGGGCGGATGGTGGAAGAGACCGCCGTGCGCCGCCGCCTGCTGGACGCGGTCAGCGACATCGCCCGCCTGGCCTACGACGAAGCGCTCCCTGTTGAACAGGTGGTGGACAAATCGGAGCAGGCGCTCTTCGGCGTCTCCCAGAACCGCGCCACGCGCGACCTTCAGCCCATCCAGGAAGTTGCCCAGCGCTACTTCGACCGCGTGGAATATCTCTACGACCATCGCGGCGAGCCGATGGGCGTCCCCTCCGGTTTCCGCGACATGGATCGCGTGTTGGGCGGCTTCCAACGCTCCGACCTGCTCATCCTGGCGGCGCGGCCCGGCGTGGGCAAGACCTCCCTGATGTTGACCTTCGCCCTGAAGGCCGCCGAAATGCGCCACACGCTGGCCTTCTTCAGCCTGGAAATGTCGGCGGAGCAACTGGTGCAGCGCATGGTCGCCGCCATCAGCCAGATTGACGCGCAGCGCCTGCGCCTGGGCCAACTGCAAGACGACGAGTGGCCGCGCTTCACCGATGCCATCGCCCACCTCTCCGAACTGCCCGTCTACATTGACGACACCCCGTCCATCTCCGTGCTCCAACTGCGCACCAAGTGCCGCCGCCTCCAATCCGAGCGCGGGCTGGAAATGGTCTTCATTGACTACCTGCAACTGATGAACTCCGACATGCACTCCGACAACCGCGTGCAGGAAGTCTCCTACATCTCGCGCGGCCTCAAGGGGCTGGCCCGCGAGCTGGACGTGCCGGTGATGACCGCCTCCCAGCTCTCGCGCGCAGTAGAACAGCGCACGGATAAGCGTCCGGTGCTATCTGATTTGCGCGAAAGCGGAAGTTTGGAACAGGACGCGGACATCGTCATGTTTATCTACCGCGACGAGTTGTACAACGAGAACACCGAGGCCCCCAATATTGCCGACATCCTGATCGCCAAACACCGCAGCGGGCCAACGGGGACGGTGCAGCTTTTCTTTAACAAGCGCCTCACGCAATTCCTGGACGCCGCCACACACATTTCTCCGGACGACTATCGAGGGGCCGCGTGACCCAGCGCGCTTTGCAGCATTTCTCCGGCTTCCCGGAGGGCAAAGTGGTCACCATCACCCTGCCGGACATCGTCTTCAGCGACCTGCTGCCGCGCATTGACGATCTGCTGGAATTGAAGCTCACGCTGTTGATCCTGCGCCGGCTGGCCCAAATGCGCTCGGACGCGGCGCCGTGGATCACGCCGGAAGAATTGCAGGCCGACCCGGCCGTCCAGCTCGCGCTGGGCGACGCCGCGACAACCCAGCTTGACGCGGCGCTTTCCAACGCGGTGGAACGCGGCACGCTGCTCAAAGCTGAGTGGAAATTGGCGGACGGCGGCATCGAACACCGTTATCTGGCAAACAGCCCACGGGGGCGCGCGGCCCTCAAGGCCATGCGGCGCGGGCACGAACCGGAACGCATCCTCCAACCGGCCCGCCCCAACATTTTCAGCCTTTACGAGCAAAACATCGGCCCGCTTACCGCCCTGTTGAGCGAGGACCTGATGGAAGCCGAGAAAACTTACCCGGCCGCGTGGATCGAGGACGCTTTCCGCGAGGCCGTCAGTCTCAACAAACGCAACTGGAAATACATTCACGCCATTCTGGAACGCTGGCATACGGAAGGAAAAGATGAAGGGGATAGACGAGATCGCGAAACAGATCCGCGACGCTATATTGAAGGAGAATACGCCGACCTCATCCAGCACTGAGCCGCCGCCCCCCGCGCCCACCCTCCCCGGCGTCGGCAAACCCGACTGCCCCATCTGCCACGGCGTCGGCTACATCCGGTTGGAAGTGCCGGTGGATCACCCGAACTTCGGCAAACTCTACCCATGCACCTGCCGCCTGGCGGAGCTTCAGGAGCAGCGCGCTGAGACGCTGCGCTCTTTCGGCAGCCTGGAAGCGTTGGAGCGGTTCACGTTTGAAACGTTCCATCCTGAAGGACAGGGAATCCCCCCGGAACGCCAGGAAAACCTGCATCGCGCCTATGACACCGCCCGCGCCTATGCGCAGCATCCCAACGGCTGGCTGTTCATCCGAGGCGGCTACGGCTGCGGCAAGACGCACCTGGCCGCCGCCATTGCTAACACCGCGCTGGCGCAGGGCCAACCCGTCATCTTCGTCACCGTGCCGGACCTGCTGGATCACCTGCGCGCCGCTTACGCGCCCACCGGCGGCGCCCGGTACGATCAACGCTTCAATCAGGTGCGCACCATCCCCCTCCTGCTGCTCGACGACCTGGGCACGGAAAACACCACGCCCTGGGCTTTGGAAAAGCTCTTCCAACTGCTCAACTATCGCTACATGACCCACCTGCCCACCGTCATCACCACCAACCACGCCCTGGAAGAGCTGGAGCCGCGCCTGCGCTCGCGGCTGGCCGATTCGGAATTAGTGCAGATCGTCACCATTCTGGCGCCGGACTACCGCCAGGCAGGCATAGACGCCGGCCACTCTGACCTCAATACCCTGCCGCTTTATCACGATATGACATTTGAATCCTTCGATCTGCGGCATGGGGAGCTGGATCGGGAGCAAATCAAAAACCTGGAACGCGCGTTGGATCTCGCGCACACCTACGCGGCTCTGCCGGAAGGCTGGCTGACCCTCACCGGCCCTTACGGATGCGGCAAAACCCACCTGGCGGCCGCCATCGCCAACGCGCGCGTCAAACAGGGACAACCCGCGTTCTTCATCGTCGTGCCGGATTTGCTGGATCACCTGCGCGCAACATACAATCCGCAAAGTCCTGTTACTTACGACAAGCGTTTCGACGAAGTGCGCCACGCCCCTTTCCTGGTGTTGGATGATTTGGGCACCGAGAGCGCCACCCCCTGGGCGCAGGAAAAACTCTTCCAGCTTTTCAACCATCGCTATGTCAGCCGGCTGCCCACCATCGTCACCACCGCGCGCCCGCTGGATGATCTCGATCCCAAACTCCGCGCGCGCCTGTTGGACGTCACGCGCTGTACCATCTTCGGCATCCTGGCCCCGGCCTATCGCGGGCAGGGCGCCTCCGGCGTTGCCGACTCAGCCCGCCGTGGCGGGAGGAAACGTTGAAACAATGAAACGCAAACCGGGAGATTTTATGTGAAAGCCTCACGTGTTACGCAAACCTATGGCGTTTTAGAACATTTGTGCTATAATTAACCTATCTCTTTTTCTAATCACCACAACCACACAAAACACACACAATCTTTGGACTTTTAACTTTGAACTTGTAACTTTCAACCATTTTCACAGGAGGACTAAAAAATGGCTACCGATGGACGAGACAAGGCATTAGATCAGGCAGTGGCGCAGATCAAGCGCCGCTTTGGCGACGGGGCGTTGATGCGGCTGGGGGATGCTTCCCACCTCAACGTCGAGACTGTGCCCACCGGCTCCCTGGCGCTGGATGTGGCGCTGGGCGTCGGTGGCGTGCCGCGCGGACGCATCACCGAAATCTACGGCCCGGAAGGGTCCGGCAAAACCACCATCTGTCAGCACATCGTGGCGGAAGTGCAACGGCAGGGCGGCGTGGCGGCGTTCATTGATATGGAACACGCGCTCGACCCTACTTATGCGGTGCGTTGCGGCGTCAACGTGGAAAGCCTCTACATTTCGCAGCCCGATACGGGCGAGCAGGCGCTCGAAATCGCCGAGACGTTGGTGCGCAGCGGCGCGGTGGACGTCGTCGTTGTGGATTCGGTGGCGGCGCTGGTGCCGCGTGCGGAAATCGAGGGGGAGATGGGCGACTCACACCCTGGCCTTCAGGCGCGGTTGATGAGCCAGGCGCTCCGCAAACTCTCCGGCGCGATCAAGCAGAGCAATACGCTGATGATCTTCACCAACCAACTGCGCGAGAAAATCGGGGTGATGTTCGGCTCGCCGGAAACGACCAGCGGCGGGCGGGCGCTCAAGTTCTACGCTTCAGTGCGGTTGGATGTGCGCCGTGTGACCGCCATCAAGGTGCAGGGCGAAGTGACCGGGCACCGCACCCGCGTGCGCGTCACCAAGAACAAGGTCGCCGCGCCCTTCCGGGTGGCCGAGTTCGACATTATGTTCGGCGAGGGCATCAGCCGCGAAGGCGACCTGCTGGACGTGGCGTTGGAGTTGGACGTGATTGAGAAGCGCGGTTCATTCTACTACTATCAAGGCGAACGTTTCGCCCAGGGCCGCGAGAATGCCCGCATCCACCTCAAGGAAAACCCGGAGTTGGCAGCCACCTTCGAGGGCCTCGTCCGAGAAAAGCTGGCCGCCAGCCGCGACCTGCCGCTGCAATTGGGCGTCACCAGCGGCAGCAGTGAGGATGGCGAATACGGCGAAGCGTTAGAAGATTAAGCACGAAAAATAGCGAGGCCCGGCAGATCTGCCGGGCCTCGCGCTTGAATTCACTGCCGGCGGCTCAATCCGCCGCCGGCAGTTCGACCGGCTTGGGTTTAACCTTTTTGGGGCTGCGCCCATACGTTGTGACCATTTCCAACAGTTTCTCGCGGTAATCCGGCGTCAAATCTTCCAACGCGAACCGCCACGACCAGTTGCCCCCCAATTTACCGGGCATGTTCATCCGGGCTTCCGTCCCCAACCCCAGGATATCCTGCAAAGGCACAATCGCCACATCACACACGGAACGATAGGCCATACGGATCAAGGCCCAGTGCAGCGGCTCATTGATCGGCCCCAGGTAACGCTGTGCATACGCCAGCTCTTCCCCTTGACGCGCGGCATACCAGCCAACGGTTGTGTCATTATCGTGCGTGCCGGTATAGACGACCGAGTTGGGACGCAGGTTATGCGGCAAATACACATTGTCCGCATCACTGGTGAAGGCAAATTGGAGGATGTTCATGCCAGGGAAGGCGAAGCGATCGCGCATCTCCTCCACATCCGGCGTGATCACCCCTAAATCCTCGGCCACAATGGGCAGTTCGCCCAGCGCGGCGCGCAACACCTCAAACAGCGCCGGCCCAGGCCCTTTCACCCATTTGCCGATGACCGCCGTTGGCTCGCCGGCCGGAATCTGCCAGTAGGCCGCAAACCCCCGAAAATGATCCAGGCGCAAAATATCCACCGTGCGGAAGGTCTGCCGGATGCGCTCAATCCACCAGGCATAGCCACGCTCGGCCATCACGTCCCAGCGATAGAGGGGGTTTCCCCAAAGTTGCCCGGTGGGGCTGAAGTAGTCGGGCGGAACGCCGGCGACGTGGGTGGAGAGCAGATTTTCGTCCAGCATGAACAGCGCCGGATGCGCCCACACATCCGCGCTGTCGTAGGCGACAAAGATGGGGATATCCCCCATGATTTTGATACCCTTTTGGTTGGTATACTTCTTCAGCGCATCCCACTGGCGGAAAAACTGGTATTGGAAATAGCGCTGGGCAAAAATTGTCTCGTCCAGCCGTTTGCGCCACGCCGCCAACGCCGCCGGCTCCCGTGAGGCCAGTTCCCATTCCCAGGTATTCCACACCCCGCCGCCATGCGCGTCCTTGAGCGCCATAAACAGCGCATAATCCTCCAGCCAATCCACGTTCTCGGCGCAGAAACGCTCAAAGGCTGCCCGGCGCTCGGCAGCGGCGTTCTGGCGGAAAGTGCGCGCCGCGCGCTGCAACATTGCCAGTTTGAAGGAGATCACCGGGCCGTAATCCACACTGTCCTGGGGGAAGGATGGCGCCTGTTGCAATTCCTGGGGATCAATATCCCCTTCGGAAGCCAGCCACGCCAGGTTGATCAACAACGGGTTCCCGGCAAACGCCGAAAAACAGGCATAGGGCGAATCGCCATACCCGGTAGGGCCTAATGGCAAAATTTGCCAGAGGGTTTGACCGCTATCGGCCAGAAAATCCACGAAGCGATAGGCCGCTTCGCCCAAATCCCCGATTCCCACCCCGCCGGGCAGGGAGGTGGGATGTAGCAAAATTCCAGCACACCGTGGGAAACGCATTACGACACTCCTTATCTAATGAGGTAAAATGAGTATACTCCAAAGAAAGGGGAGTGCAACAGTACATGGAACACAAATGTAATCACACCCTCGGACGACGCGGTTGGTTGCTACTGTCATAGATGGAAGAAGCGCTCGCAGAGCAAAGGATTTCAAAAAAATGGGAATAAACTGGCAATATTTGATACTTGCCGGCCTGTCGGGGATACTCTCTCTGGTCTTAGCTTTGTCGGCATGGTCATACCGGCGCGAACGTAGCGCGATTTATTTCATCTCGTTGATGCTCGCCGTCTCGGTATGGTCCTTTGCCGTCGCCATCGAGTCAATGCCCTGGGATGTAGCGACCAAAATTCTGTGGTCACAGATCAGCTACATCGGCGTTGTCAGCGTCGGCCCGTGGTGGCTCCTGTTGGCGTTGAGTTACGGTCAAGTCCTGCATCGCTGGCCCCGTTGGCGTATCCTGGCGCTCTGGGTGATCCCGGTCGTCACCCTGGGATTGGTCGCCACCAATGGTCAGCACGGCCTGATTTGGTCGCATGTCACCCCGGTATCCGACGCGCCCGGCGCGTTGGCCGTTTATGGGCGCGGGATCGGGTTTTGGATCAATGCCGGTTATATCTACCTCGCGATGCTGTTTGGCACAATTTTGTTGATCCGCACCACGCTACGTTCGACACAACTTTATCGTCGCCAGATATGGGCATTGTTGCTAGGCGCTCTCTTGCCGTGGATTGGCAATGCCTGGTACTTATTGCGGTTGCCGCCCCTACCGGAATTGGACAAAGGGCCAATTGCCTTTGCCCTCAGCGGCATAATGGTGGCGTATGGTCTGTTCCGCTTCCACATCTTCGACATTGTGCCGGTGGCGCGGGACGTCTTGATCGAGAAAATGACCGATGGCGTGCTGGTGTTGGATGTATATGACCGGTTGGTAGATAGCAACCCGGCGGCCAGTCATTTGTTGGGAGACGCAGCCGCTCAATGCATTGGCAAACCTATTGTCACCGTGATGGAAAAATGGAACGATCTGATTGAACGTTACCACGACATCACCCAGATACAAACCGAGATCGTGGTAGCCGAGGAACGATGGATTGACCTGAACATTTCACCGTTGTATAACCGGCGCCGGCAGCTCAGCGGGCGGTTGATTGTACTGCGCGACATCACGGCGCGTAAGCAGACGGAAATGGCGCTGGAACATTACGCACAAGAACTGCAAATGAGCAACACCGAATTGGATGCTTTCGCGCATACGGTGGCGCACGACCTGAAAAGCCCGCTTTCCGTGTTGATTGGGTATGGGGATTTGCTCGAGACACGCTATAGCAAGCTGAACGACGCGCAACGTCTGGAGATGATTGCTATTCTCCGGCGGCATAGTCAGAGTATGAACAGCATTATTGAAGAATTGTTGCTGTTGGCCGGTATCCGCCAAATGGATGACATACCGCTCATTCCTTTGGACATGGGCGAGATCGTCGCCTTAGCACAGGAACGTTTCCTTTTGTTGATCGAAGAGCATTGCGCTGAAATCAGCCTGCCGGACGCATGGCCCGGCGCGCTCGGCTATGCGCCCTGGATCCAAGAGGTATGGGCCAATTACCTGAGCAATGCGATCAAATATGGCGGCAATCCGGCGGAGGCCATCCCACCACGGCTGCAACTTGGTTGGGACGCTCTTTCCGCAACGCCCGGCTTCATTCGCTTCTGGGTGCGCGATAACGGCCCTGGCCTTACCCCGGCAGAACAGGCCCGGCTGTTCACACCCTTCACCCGACTAAATCAGGTGCGCATCAAGGGGCATGGGCTGGGGCTGTCCATTGTCCAGCGCATTGTGACCAAGTTTGGCGGGCAAGTAGGCGTCGAAAGCGAGATCGGATGCGGGAGCAACTTTTGGTTCACCCTGCCCTCGGCCTTCCCACAAAGCGCCGACGCCATCATCCCCCCACGCGGACGCAGGCTCCGCTCCGCGTGAAACAGCACGTTGACAAGAAAGATAGAGTAGTTGACAAGCCGATCATTTCTGTTACAATGTGGCGTGTACGGTATGGCCCCATCGTCTAGTGGCCTAGGACGCTGGCCTCTCAAGCCGGAAACAGGGGTTCGAATTCCCTTGGGGCCACAACGCCCCGCCCATTGGCGGGGCGTTTTTTTGGTATCTACTAGAAGATGAGAGGCAAGCCCAACCTGCATCTCATTCTCTACCGCTACGATCACATTCAAATAAGGAGAGCCTGATGTCAGATAAGTATCAACCCCAACCGGAACACAAATTTACCTTTGGCCTGTGGACTGTCGGGAATCCCGGCGGCGATGCGTTCGGCGCGGACGTGCGCCCCCAGTTGTCCCCCGCCGACCTGGTCTACCTGCTCGGCGAAGTGGGCGCGTATGGCGTCAACTTCCACGACAACGACCTGATCCCCATTGACGCCACGCCCGCCGAGCGGGAGAGTATCCTCAAGGCGTTCAAGAAGGCGCTGGCCGATACCGGCCTCAAAGTGCCGATGGCAACCACCAACCTGTTTGGCGATCCCGCTTTCAAAGATGGCGCGTTCACGGCCAACGATCCGAAGGTGCGCGCTTACGCCCTCCACAAGACGCTGCACGCAATTGACCTGGGCGCGAGCCTGGGGGCGGAAGTCTACGTCTTCTGGGGCGGGCGCGAGGGCATCGAGGTAGATGCATCCAAGGACCCCATCGCCAGCATTCAACGCTTCCGCGACGCGCTCAACTTCCTGTGCGAGTACGTCAAGGATCAGGGTTACAATCTCAAATTCGCCTTGGAAGCCAAACCCAACGAGCCGCGCGGCGACATCTTCTTCCCCACCAGCGGCGCGTACCTGGGCTTCATCAACACGCTGCAATACCCGGAGATGGTGGGGGTGAATCCCGAAGTGGCGCACGAGCACATGGCGGGACTCAACTTCATGCACGCGGTCGCGCAGGCGTGGGAGGCGGGCAAGCTCTTCCACATTGACCTGAACGATCAGAACTACGCGCGCTTCGACCAGGACTGGCGCTTCGGCGCGCAGAACCTCAAGCAGGCGTTCTTCCTCGTCAAGTTCCTGGAAGACGTGAAGTACGCCGGCAGCCGTCACTTTGACGCCCACGCCTTCCGCACGGAAGACTACGAGGGCGTCAAGGACTTCGCGCGCGGGTGCATGCGCACGTACCTCATCCTCAAGGAGAAGGCCGCTCGTTTCCACGCCGACGCTGAAATTCAAGGGCTGCTGGCCGAAATCCACGCGGACGACGGCAGCATGGACGCCTTCAAGGGCGCGTACACGTCGGCCAAGGCGGCCGCGCTTAAAGCGCAGGCCTTCGACCGCGCCGCTCTCGGCGCGCGCGGGCTGAAGTATGAGAAATTGGATATGCTGGTGAATGAGTTGTTGCTAGGAATTCGGTAATCGCCAATCAGACAGGAGAGGGGGGATGGGGGAGACAATCCCCCCTCTATTTTCGCAGGCATTTCTCGAAATCGGTATGCATTGGACGAAGGACGTTCAAACGTTCAAACGTTCAAACGTTCAAACGTTTCCACTATCTATGTTTAAGGAGGATTAGGATGACGACCCATCGCACATTTCCCCATCGCACCGCGCAGGCAACCCTGACGGTGTGCAAATCGGACGGGACGCCGTTGGCGCATCAGGAAGTAACCGTGGCGCAGCGCAAGCATAAATTTCTCTTTGGCAACACCGCCTGGGAAACTCTGGCGCTGGCAAACGGTGTCGTAGAGGGTGAGTTTAAAGCCCATGCCGAGCGCGTCACCGACGCCTTCTTCAACCTCTTCAACTTCGCCACCCTGCCCTTCTACTGGGGACGCTTCGAACCGGAGCGCGGCAAGCCGGGCACGGAGTTCATGCGCAAGGGAGCGCAATACCTCGTGGAGCGCGGCTGCGTGCTCAAGGGGCATCCCTTGTGCTGGCACACCGTCACCGCGCCGTGGCTGCTCGACTTGAGCAACGCGGAGATTCTGGAAGCGCAGCTCGGCCGCATCTACCGCGACGTGGTCGACTTTGCCGGGCTGGTTGACATGTGGGACGTGATCAACGAAGCCGTCATCATGCCCGTGTTCGACAAGTACGACAACGGCATCACCCGCATCTGCAAGGAACTGAGCCGCATCAAAATGATCCGTACCATGTTCGACGCCGCGCGCGAGACGAATCCCGGCGCGATCCTGCTGCTCAACGACTTCGACGTTTCCTCCGCCTTCGACATCCTGGTGGAAGGCTGCCTGGAAGCCGGCATCAAAATTGACGTGATCGGCATCCAGTCGCACATGCACCAGGGCTACTGGGGCGTGGAGAAGACGCAGTGGGTGCTGGCAAACTTCGAGCGTTTCGGCTTGCCGATTCACTTCACCGAGACGACGATCCTCTCCGGCGACATTATGCCGGCGCACATCGTGGACCTCAACGACTGGCAGGTGGACGAATGGCCCTCCACGCCCGAAGGCGAAGCGCGCCAGGCCGAGGAAATCGTCACGCACTACAAGACCCTGCTTGCAAACCCGCTGGTGGAAGGCATCACCTACTGGGGCATGACCGACGGCGGCTGGCTCAAAGCGCCGGGCGGCTTCCTGACAGCGGACGGCCAACCCAAGCCGGCCTACCACGCCCTGCACGATTTGGTCAAGGGTGAGTGGTGGCTCCCGCCGACGAAGATGACGACGGACGCCGAGGGTAAGGTGCAGGTGACGGGCTTTCTTGGGGAGTATGAGGTGACGTGCCAGGGGGCGACGGCGACGTTTGCGTTGGAAAACAGCGGCGCAGTAGCCGTGAAGACAACATTGCCCGGGTAGACCCGCAGAATTCTGGCGACGGAGTCCCCAACTGGTTGGGGCGGCTGCGCGGCAACCCGAACAAGTTCGGGACTCCGATACGTCACCCGGCAAAGTCCTGAAGACCCAAGATTTTCTAGCGAATGGCAACCTGGCTATCCGTCTTCGCCGCCCTGGGCACATACCTGTTGACCGTGTTTGGGCTGCGGCCTCTTGTTATCAGGGAAGCGAAGCTGCTGGATGCGGAGCACTTCAAGCAGGCTTACCCAACGCGCAAATGGCTGCTGACCCTTCATGAACTCCTTTGCCTTCCAGTCTTTCTTCTTGGACTTATCGGAGGGCCGGTTCTGGCAAACGTATACTGTGAAGAAACCCAGGGATATTCTTGCGGCGCGTGGCTGGCGGTAAGTCTGTGGAATCTCTTCAACGGACTTTTTGAGCTGATTACCAGCATCCATCCCAGTTACGGAATACTTATCAAGCGCTACAGTTCCCAGGAATTCTTGCTGTCCGGGGAAGTCAGGAAGCTGGGTATGGTGCGGGTGGCCTTGAGTGTCATAATAGGGATTGGATTATGGGTGGCGACAAGCCTATGACCATTATGGATACCGATAAGCAACTTGAAATCTGTCCCCTTCAAACCACCGCCGAAGCGGAAGCCTGCGCCCAAATGATGGCCGGCTCCGAACCCTGGCTGACGCTGCGGCGGGACTATACGGTCTCCCTCAAAATTCTGACCGACCCCACACGCGAGGTCTACGTGGCGACGCTCCAGGGCGAGATCGTTGGCTTCATTCTGCTCAACATGCGCGGCGCGTTTGTGGGCTACATCCAAACTTTATGTGTTGCCTCGCAATGGCGCGGGCAAGGCATTGGCAGCCGCCTCATCGCCTTCGCCGAGCAGCGCATCTTCACAGAGACGCCCAATGTCTTTATCTGCGTCTCCTCCTTCAACCCGGACGCCCGGCGATTGTACGAGCGATTGGGGTACGAACTCGTCGGCGTGCTGAAAGACTATCTTATCTCAGGTTACGACGAGATTTTGCTGCGCAAGACTATTGCGCCAGTGTTGGAATTCAAAAAGCCCGACCAGCTTTAGCTACTTGCTTTTGTTGAGAAAGAAATTCCACAGAGGTCTCGTCTTCAGCTTGTTTAGCTACAGATTTGTGGTACATTGATAGAGAAAAAAATAACCTGTTTTGGGATATTCTGCATGGCGAACACGCAACCACGTTTAGCAATTTTTGATCTTAGCGAAAAGGCAACCACGAGAGTTCAAGGAGGCGAGACAACCTCAGATTTGATCGTGTCCGCTATCACGGGAGCCAACGACGAACTATTTCCCAATATCTTAAACTTGCATGTCCCCAAAGGAGCTTTGGTCGCAGATGTCACGTATGGTAAGGGAGTTTTCTGGCGCAACGTACCCCGGGAAGACTATCGGGTATTGGCCTCAGATATTGCTACCGGAGTAGATTGTAGACGATTGCCCTACAAGTCTGCTTCCCTGGATTGTGTGGTTTTAGACCCACCTTACATGGAAGGATTTTACCGCAACTCTGGACAAAAAGCGGGCGCCGGAACTTACTCTGCGTTTCGGAATTACTATTCCAGCGGGACAGAAGAGCCGCAAGGCCCTAAGTGGCAAGATGCTGTCACGCACTTCTACATTCAGGCCGGACAGGAAGCGCAGCGCGTACTGAAAGAAAATGGCGTCCTGATTGTCAAATGTCAGGACGCCGTCAGCGCCAATCGCCAATACTTAATGCATGTGGAGATCATTGGGGCTTACGAAAAGATGGGGTTTTACACGAAAGACTTGTTTGTTCTGGTGAGACAAAATAAGCCTGGGGTCAGCCGAATCAAAAAACAAGTCCATGCGCGGAAGAACCATTCCTACTTTTTGATTTTCGTCAAAATCCCAGAAGGGAAAACCGTACAATCTATGAAATCTTCATAGTGCGTTCTGCGAGGAGTTCATCTAACAGGCTGTAGAGATTGTCCACAAAAGGCGGCTCAGGCGGCCAACTCACAGGAATCAAGGAAGCTAACAGATAGGCGCGTTGTTCAGCGGTGTAGCCTTGCCAGGTACTGCGCGGCAGCTCATGATTTTTGGCAAAAACGAAACGCCATTTATTTCCAAAAGGGAACACATTAACCGCTAATACGTCGAATTCGCCTACTTGCAAGAGCGTAGTGGTTACTTCGTCCCCATTCGGCAACATGATGGGTCTGCGGTCGCTGGCATCTACCTGAGCTTTACCATACCAGCGCCCGGCATCCTGCCCGATGGAGTTGGTCTGCAAGGATTTTGCTTCAAGGATAAATGGTTGACCTTTGTACACGATACGGCGGTCGCCTTTTTTCTGACGATCATGGTCATCGTGCTTGACCACTTCAGTAATGTCAGGGTGATTTAACCACAAATCATGCAACTTAAATTCGGCAGCATAACCAAAAAGCATCCCGCGCAAACTTGGACTTTGATTCAACAAGCTGGTTAAGTCCTGAGAGGTGATTTCCCAAAGGTCCAGGATGTTTTCAGGATTCTCGGCCGGGAAGAATTCCAACTTCAATTGCATCATCACATCCACCGGGTGAATCTGAAGGGCGTTGGTAATTTGAAAAAGCTCAATGACATCCAATCGGCGCTCACCACGCTCATATTTGGAGACAAAGGATTGCGGTTTTCCCAATATTTCAGCTAACTCAATTTGTGTCAACCCGCTTTTCTGCCGGGCAGCAACGAGTAGTTCACATAACCGCTGATATTCCTTTGAAAAAACAGATTTTGTCATTATACTTCTCCAGAGTCACATTTTTTAACACTATAAAACCTATTTTGGAATATCCCAAAATAGGTTATTGACTATTCAATCTATCTGATCTTGAGGAGCAATCATGACTAAACCCTTCGACGTTTACGTTTACGGCATGACCGTCCTTTCCACCATCCACCGGCTGAAAGGCCCCTTCCCACAGGCGGATACCTACCAGGAAATCACGCAAACCACGGTGATGCCCGGCGGGGAAGGCGGCAACGCAGCGATTCTCCTGAGCCATTGGGGACTGACAACGCAGCTTGACGGCTGTATGTTCAGCGAGGCAACCGCCAAGCCCTTGCTGGCCTACTTTGACCGCTACGGCGTAGATTGCTCTCTGCTGCCCACGCCCCCTGACTTCACGGGCTGGCGGGACATCGTCTTCTGCGACGGCGAGAGCCGCACGGTCTTCGGCTGGTTCCAGCAGCACTTCTCCGGTAAACGGCGATGGTGGACGGAACCGAGTGAAGCGTCCATCGCGGCGGCGCGCTGCGTGGCGCTCGACCCGTTCTTCGGCGCGACCTCGCAGCGCGTGGCGGAGATTTGTGTGCAGCACGGCACGGACTACGTGACGCTGGACGCCCGCTGGGACGACGCCCTCGCGCAAAACGCCAGGGCCATCGCCTGCTCGAAGGAATTCCTCGAAAGCGCGTACCCTGGCGCGGATTACGGCGCCTTGCTGGAACAGTATCGCCGCGCGTGCCGGGGACTGGTCGTCTTCACGTTTGGCAGCAAAGAAATGCTGTACGCTGCGCCTGAGATGGAACACCCTGCCGTCTTGCCCACCTATCCTGTGACCGTGCAGGACACCCTCGCCGCCGGCGACACCTTCCGCGCGGGCCTCGTCTACGGCGTCGTCAAGGGGCTATCCGCCGAAGCCACCGTCCGCTTCGCCGCCGCCGCTGCCGCCGTCGCCTGCACACGCTTCCCCTCCATCCTTGAACCGCCAAGTTTAGCGGAAATTGATACGTTGATGAAGTCATAGCTCTTTGCTTGCCAGCTATCTCTTTTTGAGATATAATTAGAATATGCACATCATCACCCGTAAGCGTATCCAAGAGTTTGTTGTGCAACACCCAGATAGCCAATCTTCTCTTGAAAGCTGGTACCGGATTATGGCGCATACGGATTACAATTCATTCAACGAACTGAAACGCCATTTTGCCAGCGCGGATTATGTCAATGGTCTCGTCGTTTTCAATATCAGCGGCAACAAATACAGGTTGATCGCGTCCATTCATTTCAATCGCAAGAAAGTGTTTATCCGAGAGATACTCACCCATGCGGAGTATGACAAAGGTAAGTGGAGGCAATAACGATGTTACAGGCGCAAACCCTTCAATCGCTAGAACAAGCAGCGCAGTATCTCTTCGTCCCTACGAATGAAGCTGAGTGCAACCAACTTATCAAACTACTGGACAATCTGATTGATATTGTGCGAGATGATGAGTCACACCCCCTGGCAAATCTTATGGATGTTTTGGGCGTTTTGATCGAAACTTATGAAACCCAAACAATCCCGGAGCCACCTTCAGATCCCACTGCCGTTCTGAAGTTCTTAATGGAAGAACATAATCTGAAACAGAAAGATTTCCCGGAGTTGGGCAGTCAAGGCGTTGTTTCCGAAATCCTGAGCGGTAAGCGGGCCTTAAACCTGCGCCAAATCAGAGCACTGAGCACGCGCTTCAAAGTGCCGGCTGCGGCATTTGTCTAGCTAACAATCAAATTTCAATAGACGTGAATCGTATTCCGGCATATTTTCTACATCACGGCCTTATCATTCAACCAGGAGGATTTCAATGACTAAAAACCTTTTTCTCGGCATAGATATATCCACCACCGGCGCGAAAGCCCTGCTGATGGATGCGACCGGCGCGGTCGTGACGACCGCCACGACCGCCCTGCCGCTCTCCACCCCCAAGCCGCTGTGGTCCGAGCAGGACCCGCGCGACTGGTGGAACGGCATCGTCAAGAGCATCAAGCAGGCGCTCAAACAGGCCGGCGCGACCGGCGACGACGTGACCGCCATCGGCCTCACCGGGCAAATGCACGGCCTCAC
>JAKQHY010000016.1 GCA_029555965.1 Chloroflexota bacterium
GCCGCGCAGCTCAATGGCGCCGCTGATCCCCATGGCGACCAGCAAGCTGGTGACAGCAGAACTGCTCTGCACAATCGCTGTCGCAATCGTCCCCACCAACACCCCAACGAAGGGAACTTGCCCCATCGTCGCAAACCAGGAAGCGACGATAGGTTGCTCGACCAACACGCTCAATGCGCCGGACATCGTTTCCATCCCCAAAAAGATAATACCTGCTCCCAAGATGATTTCACCATAGACCTGCCAATCCCGATGAGACATAAATTCAATCAAGATGACGCCCACGACAATGAAAATCAGATTGAAATTCCCAATTTTAAAGGCCACGAGCTGCGCGGTGAGGGTCGTGCCGATCTCCTGGCCCAGCATCACCCCGATGGCTTGGGGCAACGTCATCAAGTTGGCATTGATGAGACCAATCATGGTGACCATCAACAGACCACTGCTTTGAATCAATGCCGTCGCAGTCGCCCCCAAAAAGGCGCCCCGGAGGGGTTGCGTCGTCATTTTATCCAGCCATTCCTGGATACGGCTACCGGTGATTTTCTCCATCCCTCCGCTGAGCATACGGATGCCATACAGAAACAGGCCCATACCGGCCAAAACCTGCAAAACACTCACCATCGCGTTGTCCTCCCTGATGTTACTCACGACTGCCCGACGCAGACGCGAAACTGGGAGTCATTATAACCTACCCACCCGAAATGGTAAAAAAATTCCGGGAAGCTCATGGAGAACTTCCCGGAAGATGGAATCTTATAGTTGTTTAAGCGCCTTGATACGTCTGATCAACTGCATGACCGCGATAATATAAATCGTCATGAAGGCGATATACGCGACAAAACTTATGAACTGAAGAACTTCGTGAACCGAGGAACCCAGGTTTCTTAAGATGACGACATTCCAGACCGGCAGAAAGACGATCAGGAAAGCCAAGAGTCGGCGGTATTTCTGCACTTTGGAGTCCGGGTCGGTGTAAATCTCCGGCGATTCCCCTTCTTGCGCCAGGATACGGAAATATTGCCAACCACCCCACCGCCCCAGATGTTCCCAACCCGCATCCTTGAACAGTTGCAGATAATGGGTGTAGTCTTTGGTTTCGGTAAAGAAATCCAGCCGGTAGACATAATGGGAGGGTTCACCGACCGTGAAATTGTAGAAACCGGGAAATCCCAGCGACGCCAAGTGCCACCCTTCCCGCGACATTTGCGTGAGCCAGGCTTCCTCTTTGTCGTCCTGCCAGGCCCAAAACCACTTAAATTTGCGAATCGTGTTTTCTGTCATGGTCACTTCCTCCAAAAATAACAGGATTTACGGAATGATAGGATCAAAACTCTTCACTCTTCCCTCGTCATGCCTGACGCTTGCCCGTTTTTGAGCAAGATCGCAGCGCGCTGAAGCTGCGCCCGCAGCACCTGCCGGCCCTTGCCCGTCAGCGCGTACGACTTGCGCCGATCTTGTTCGTCTACTTTCACAATCAACCCCTCTTTTTCCAGGGTCGAGAGCGCCCCATACATCGTTCCCGCCCCTACTTTTACCGTGCCCTCGCTCATCGTCTCCACCTTTTGCATGATGGCGTAGCCGTGCAGCGGCTCGGTCAGCGCCAGCATGATGTAACAGGTGGCTTCGGTGAGGGGCAGATAGCGCGTAAGATTGCCGATGGATTCCATTTTTGCCTCCTCAAGTGTATTGCCTTTCGATATATCGTTTGATGATATATTACCGCACGATATATCGTTTGTCAATACACTCTCCAAAAAACTGGCCTCCTGTCCTAGGACAGGAGGCCAGTTAATGACACCCTAGCAACGGATTGACAGCGCCGGTTACTCCGTTGACAGCGCCGTGCGCATCGCGGCGAAGGTCGCGTCGGCATATTCCATGAAGTCAAACCCTGCTACAGCCCGGATGACCCCTGCCTGTAGCATTCCTTCCTGCACCAACCCCCACATCGCGGTGAAGAACAGCAACATAAACAACATTCCCCGGAAGCGCCGCCAAATATGCGGCGTTGTTTCTCCAAAATACCACGTCAACATAGACTCCTGAAGTTCCAGCGACAGAGTGTTGGCCGAATCGAACGCATACGCCAGCGTTGCCAGGTCGAAGTAGCAATCGCCCATCCCCGCAAACTCCCAGTCCAGCAAACGCACTTGCCCATCGTCCATCACGTTCACGCAGAACAAATCGTTGTGGCAGAAGCGCAACCAGGGATAGGGATCGGCCTGCTGATCCTGGCGAATCGCCTGCATGGCCTGGATAAAGCGGTCAAAGTCCGGCGGAAACAACACCCCCAAAGTGCGCGCCCGCTCAATGGAGGTTTCTACGCGCTGAAACGACGAGAAGGTTGCTCTGACCGGCGGGAGGCTGTGGAGCTGCTTCACTTTTTCCACCAGGCGACGCAGGTTGACCGGGTCACGCCACTCGGCCAACGTCCAATGATGGCCGTGGATGTAGCGCGTCACCAGATGGCCTTCGGGCAAGATGATATGCACGACTTCAGGGGCGATGCCGGCAGCCGCAGCCGCCGACAGCGCCTCCCACTCCAATTCGCGGTTGATGCCGAGGGCGGCGGCGTTCTCCCGGCTGAGACGCACCACCAGGCGCTCGCCGTCCAACGTGACGAGGTAATTCTGGTTGGTCAGTCCTTCCAGGCGCTCAACCTGCGTGACTGCGGCGGTTGAGCGGTTAGGAATCTGGCGGATTACCGCCGCAAGCTCCTGAGGTAACTCACGCATCGATCCCTCCATACAGCGCTTCAAACTCATGGCGCAACATCCCAAACGACAACGATCCGCTGAAGTCGCCGTCCGGCCATTTTTTGTTTTCTCGGACGTGGCCCTCCAGGCGCATCCCGCACCGCTCCGCGACGCGCGCGCTGCGCACGTTGCCATCATCGCAGTGCAAAGAGACGCGGTGGGCGTCCAAATGCTCGAAGATGAAACGCAGCGCGGCCCGCGCCGCTTCCGTGACGTACCCCCGTCCCTCGTGGTCGCAGTCCACAAAAAAGCCGAGTTCGAGTTCCGGCACGTCCCAATTCATGGGGCCGATGTAAATTTGGGCAACGAATTCGTCCGTCCGTTTGTCGAACACGCCCATAAAGAAGCTGCTCTGCTCCTCCCAACCGGCGGCCAGGTCTTGTACGGCTTGCTCCGCTTCCGCTTCACTGTCGAGCATCCGCACGAAGTTTTCCGTCTCATAGCGCGCGAGGTGGTCGCGGTTCCTCTGCCCAACGGCGTAATACATCGGGCCATCGCCAGCCCGGTAGGGGCGCAGGTACAGACGCTCGGTTTCAATGCGGGTAGGGATGTTTCTATGAGAGTCCAAAATCTTCTCTGAAAATAGCGAATAGCAAATAGCAAAATCTCTACGTCTCTGCGTTGAAAATTTTCATCTCACCGCTGGTGAACCCGCCGGCTAATGACGAATTCCTCTGAAAATAGGGGTGAGGGATTGGGGATGAGGGATTGGGCTGTTCCAATCCCCAATCCCCAATCCCTCATTCCTGCGGTTGGCCTTTTGACCCATTCTATTCAGGGTGGGAAATGGTATACGCAACGCGGGTAAGGCGCTATGGTTTCTTCCAGGCGAAAACGAAGTTCCTAACCGGGCAGAATAAAGCGCGCTACCTGATCTTGCAAAGCCTTTGCCATGTGATTGACCGATTGTACCGCGGCGGCGACTTCCTCAACTTGCGCACTGACCTCTTCGACGGTGGAGGCAATTTGTTCGGACGCGGCGCTGTTCTCTTCGGAGATACTGGCGATGTTCTTGCTCATCGAGGCCATCTCGTCCGAATTAGCGGCCATTTCTTCGGTGGCTGCCGTGTTCTCTTCAACGACAGCGGAGACAGTATCCATCGCGCCGACCAGACCGCCCGCCAAACTGGTCATTTGTTGAGCCGCAATGGAAATTTCCTCCATCTGGTGGTTGACCTTTTCGGTAGCCAGCAACGCGTTGCGCATCGCCTGCCCCGCCTCATTAGCCAGATTGACGCCCATCGTGACCTCGTTCACGCCTTCGTTCATCGCCTGCACGGTTTGCGTGACCGTTTTCTGGACGCTGCGCACCAGCGCCGTGATCTCTTTGGTGGCTTCGGTGGATTTGGCCGCCAGTCGGCGCACCTCGTCGGCGACCACGGCGAAGCCTTTGCCATGCTCGCCGGCGCGCGCGGCCTCGATGGCGGCATTCAGCGCGAGCAAGTTTGTCTGCGCGGCAATCTCATTGATGGTTTCGACAATCACCCCAATCTGCTCGGAATGTTCGCCCATTTCTTCCACGCGCTGCGCCGAGAGACCGACCTTGGACTTGATGTTCTCCATGCCTTCGATGGTTTTGGACACCCTTTCGGCGCCCACACGGGAAAGCTCGGTGGCCTGGGTGGAATCATCCATACTCGCCAGCGCGCTGGTCGTTACTTTTTTAATCGCCAGCGACATCTGTTGGGTGATTTCGGAGGAGTTGTTCACCGCGACGGATTGCTCCTGCGCCCCCTTGGCGACCCCCTCAATGGCTTCTGACATCTGAATGATGAAGTTGACCGTCTGGGATACGCTCACGATTTGCTGGTTGGTGCCCTTGGCCATCTCCCCGACGGCAATCGCGACCTGGCCGACAGCCAGGGCCACCTGATTGGCCGTAATCGCCATTTGTTCGGCGGCCGCTCCGAGAGTTTCCGACCCCTGGGTGACGCTTCCGATAAGCTCGCGTAGGCTGGTGACCATCTGCGCGAAGGCGTTGCCGAGCGCGTCGCGCTCCGATTGCGGGACAACCTGGGCGCTCATATCGCCGAGGGCCAAACGGTCAGCCGCGGCGGCCATAACCTGTTGATAGTCAATCATGCGTTGGAAGGCATTGCCGAGTGTGTCTTCTTCCGACTGCGGCGTCACCTGAGCGGTAATGTCGCCGAGAGCCAGGTGGTCGGCCGCCGCCGCCATCGCTTGCTGGTACGCCACCATGCGCCGGAAGGCCTTGCCGAGCGCATCTTGCTCCGACTGGGGTGTGACCTGAACGCTCACATCGCCGACGGCCAGGTGATCGGCGGAGGACGCCATGGCTTGCTGGTAGCCGATCATGCGCCGGAAGGCATTGCCCAGCGCGTCTTGCTCCGACTGGGGCGTCACCTGGACGCCCACATCGCCGAGAGCCAGGCGGTCGGCGGCGGCGGCCATCGCCTGCTGGTAGCCGATCATCCGCTGGAAGGCATTGCCCAGTGCGTCTCGAACAGACTGGGGGGTGACCTGGGCGGTAATGTCGCCCAGGGCCAGGCGATCGGCGGCAATGGACATCGTCTTTTGGTAGCCGAGCATCCGTTGGAAGGCGTTGCCCAGCGCGTCCTGCTCAGATTGGGGGGTGATCTGGGCGCTCATATCGCCGAGAGCCAGATTGTCGGCGGCAGCGGCCATGGTCTGGAGATAGGCCATCATTTGACGGAAGGCATCGGCAAGTTGCCCCACTTCATCGTCGGCCTGATGGCCGATCGTTTGGTTAAGGTTGCCTCTGGCAATGGCCTGGGATGTCACCGCCAGTTCTTTGATGGGCTGGACAATCCGGCTCACAGCAAAGTTCCCCGATATAGCGGCGGTCGCCGCGGCAATCACGCTCAATCCGACGATCAGGCCAAGGGTTGTGATGGCAAGATTGAGCGCCTTAAAGAAGTCTTTTTCTGCCACTACGTAAAGTTTTTGCTCGCCCAATTCAACGGTCTCGGCGGCCAAAACGACGCGTTTATCGCTGTTCAAGCCGCGCTGGATACCTTTCGGGGTTAAAATAGTAAACGTGTTGCCGCCCAACACCATCGAGGGATCGCGATGGGCGACGACATGCTTTGCATCATCCACAATGTAGACGCTTTCCCCATCATCGGCCTTGGCATCGAAGTCGGCGATCAGATTCCAGATGGGTTTCGTCCGTACTTCGGCGACCAGAACGCCGATAACCTTTTCGGTGAACGGATCGGACATAGGCACCGCGATAATCATAAAAGGCTCGTTGGTCATCGGGTCCGTCTGCAACGGGCTATAATAACTGGCATTTTGCTCTTTGGGCACCTGGAACTCATCCGTCCCTGAACGGTTCCCCAGCTCTTCGCGGGCATAGATTTCCTTGCGCGAGAAGTGGATTTTTTCGTTTCCTGCCTCGTCAAGCAGGATAATATCCTCGAAAGCGGAATTGTGCGCGAGCAATCCCCGCAAGGTAAGCTCCTGTTGGTCAGAAGGCATATCCATCACACTATGCACGTCGGCCACGACGCGCATTTCGGTCTCGATCCCCTGGATATAAGCCTCCACCGCAACGGCGATCCGTTGGGCCTGCTGCTCTTGCAAGTTCAGCACCTGTTGGAGTTGCACGCTGTAGCTGTACACCCCCAGCACAATCCCCACTACAAACAAAGGCGCAACGGCCAGGGCTATAAAAATCACCGTCAGACGCGCCTGAATATTGTTGGACAGTTTGGGCATTTTTGTAGGGATCCTCGGGCGGCTTAGAGTCTTTTTCATGATTCACCTCAAAGGTTTGCGCAAGCAGAATGAATGTGCCTGGGTCGCGCAAACGCGACCCAGGCTGGGCCACGCAATTTAGCGAATGACCATATCGGTTTGACGTAGAATTTCCGGCGAGACTTCGACGCCAATGGCAGTCGCTATTTGTAAGTTGACGCCCGAAAAGAAATCGGCCATTTCTACCGGCAAGGTGGCCGGTGAAGTTCCCTTCAGAATTTGATCGGCCATACGCGCGGCCTGTTCTTTCCCGGCAACGGCCAGATCGACGCCATAGCTGGTCAAGATACCGTCGTTCATAGCGGCCAGGTTGGGGCCAGAGGTAGGCAATTTCCGCTCATTAGCCAAAGCGGCCCATTCTTTGATACGGATATTCACCGGGGTATCCGGCAAAAAGAAAACCGCATCGGCTTCCTCAGGAATAGCTTTGAAACCCGCTTCGACTTCCTCCGGATTGTTAGCCTCGCGCGTGATAAGCTCGACGCCCAGTTTGGCCGCCGCTTCGCTCACCGTTTTCAAGGCCGACGTAGCGCCCTGATTGGTAGGGGTGTAAACGATGTAAAGCTTTTTGATCGTAGGTACTACTTGCAACAGCCATTCCAGACGCCGCCCTTCCTGAGTGCTGAATGTGACGCCGGTAAGGTTGCCGCCAGGTTGAGCCAGACTTTTCACAATGCCGGCCCCCACCGGATCGGTCAAGGGGATGAAGAGCACCGGGATATCCGTATCGGCCGTGGCCCGTTGCGCCGCCAGGGTCGCGGGCGTGGCGAGAGACAGAATCAAGTCAACCTTCGCTGCCACCAACTTTTCCGCCTCTGGATCAAGTTTTGCGGTGTCGGTAATCGCCCCATGATAGACGTAAGTAAGGTTTTCGCCTTCAACGTAACCCAGCGCCACCATACCTTCTTTGAAACCCGTTATGGTAGTCTCCAGATTGGGAGAGGCCGAGAGGATGCCAATGGTGTAGCCTTTCTCCTTTTTGCCACAAGCCGGCAGCAACATACTCAACACAATCAAGCCTACGAAGACGCCATACCAGGTTTTGCGCGTGAACTTGTTCATGATCTCTTTACCTCCTATGTGTGATGTGAATGATTCAATGGTTACTTTTGGTTCGTCGTCGTCGTTGTCGAACAAGTAGTTAGAGTGACTATGCAGGATGAGCATGAAAACGGGATGAGGATACATCCTTGGGCAATGTGAATGTATCCTATAAGCTATTTATCATTATAGGGGATTTATTAAATAAACGCAAATTAAACTTTCCGGGAGGGGTGTTTCAGGGAAAGGGACGCCTGGCTTCTATCCATCCAATGCGACTGAAGCCACCATGGAAGAGGGGGATATTTCTTTACTGCGTGCAGCGCAGCGAAGAAATATCCCCCTCTTTGTCAGTCTTTAGCAGCAAAGCCATCCGCAACACACGGCCCAAAATTTGGAACACCCCCTTTTCCAGGAGAAGGCAGAGTTAGACCCCGACAGATGGTAGATCATCCTCACCGTGTTGGGGATTGAGTATCGGCTGGTAGGCTATTATTGATTTTCGCCCCACAAAACAGCCAAAGGAACAGCCGGTAACGCAGCGAGATAAGACGTAATGTCAAAATTCTCGCCCGCTAACGAGATCACATGAACTTCCTCGGGCGACCCATCGCCAGCCCCCTGTTTACAAACCAATACCCCCCACTGTCCGGATGAATCCCACTCAACATGACTTGTTACGTGCGCATTACAAAGTGAGGCCGGACCAACCGGGGCATACTGAAATCCCTGCTCCGTCAGGTTTCCCAGGTACAGCCGGTTGCTACTGAGGAAAACGATCCCCTCCGATAACTCCTGGGCATCCGCCACATAAACCCCTTCAGTTTCCCCAACAATCAATGATTTCGATTCTTTTGTAAGGCGACTCACATAGACCAAATCACTGAAAACCCCATAGTACTGCGCAGATATCAGCACGCCCTGACCATCGCGGGTCCAGAAACTGTCCCCCCAACCATTTTTAGCGAGATCATGCAAGTACGTCTCATCTAATGGGGTGTCCATCGGCTCAAAGATGAAATGGCCGTTCGACTCAAAATAACCATATCGCAGAAGTAAGGCCGTACCATCAGGTGACCAACTGGGCTTTAGGATAGTGCGCAATTGGATAACATCTGGATTGTCCTCTGTTGCATAGTGATTGCTCAACAACCACTGAAACCATTGCGCCTGCATATCGAAGACCCACAGACCAGAGGGATGGCTTGGATACCCTCGAGTCATTTTCCCGGACGTATGGGCCACGGTATAGGCCAACTTTGTCCCATCCGATGACCAGGAAACATTATGGATTTTCACCGGAGCATCCGCCATTTCCTGAACATTGTGCAGCAAAACTGTTCCCTGGCCTGGCATCCATGAATACACCCGTCCATCTGTCGTGCCATAAGCAATGCGATTATCCCCAGACCACACATCCATACAATCCACCTCGCCCTCAGTGGCAATGGGTTCGGGCACACCGGCCCCTGGCAAGAGCAACCATATCATCCCACCACTCAAAAAGTAGAGCGGCTGCGACCAGTAAGCAGTCGTGGGGGGCGCTGTTGGCGTCAACGTCGCCGTCGGTGCCAACGTCGCCGTCGGCGCCAACGTCGCCGTCGGTATGACGACCGTGTTGGTAGGAGCAACGGTTGCCGTTGATTGTGGGCTGACAGTAACGGAAGGTGTTACTGAGCCACACGCCGTCATCATCCAAAGCACAGATAGTACACAGAAAAGCCGTAATAGATGTTTTATCATGTTCCCTCCTGAATATCTCTACAAATTTTATAGAAACAAACACGAATTCGGATTATAACACATCCTTTGCCCCCTATGCCCCGATCAGACAGATTACGACCTTGTAATCCCCGCAACCGCCCCCAAATCCTGATGGGGGCTACGGGAGGCGCATAGCGTGCAGGCAGAAAGCACAATGGCAGGCACGCGATTCACCGCGCGCCTGTCTATGTTTTGAAATGTAAAACGTGAGGCTTTCGCAGTGAAAGCCTCACGTTTTACGTTTTATCTTTTTAACAGAAGAACGCTTTTCACGGTTTCGGCGTCATCTCAAAGCTCACCGAGACACGCGCTTTGACCGCGAGCTGACCCGGCGCCAGGCTGCTGTCGTACTCGGCGGCGCTGCCATTGACTTCCTGGATCACGTTCTGCGTCATGCTGCTGCTGTTAGACCACCACCAACTGCTGTACCCCGACCACCAATCGTTTGCCAGTTCCTGGATATTGCGCGGCTCGCCCAACGCTTGCCCCAACTCCCCGGTCATCGCGGCGGCTTTTTCCTGGGCGGCCCGCAGCGCCAGGGCGCGCGCCTCATCGCGGTAGCGGCGCAGGTCGGTGGTGCGGAATTCGATGCTCTGCACGTAATTCACGCCGGACTCCAGAGTCGCGCCCAGCAGCCCCTCGAACTGCGCCAGATCGCGCAGGGTGATGGCGATGGTGTTTTGGACAAAATAGCCGATAAACTCACGCTGCGCGTACCCGTCGTAACGCGGCTCGATGTGGATGTAATCCGTCTGAATGTGATTCTGGGACACGCCATATTTCTGCGCCACTGCATAGACTTTCTTGACGATCTGATCGTTCTGCTGTTTGGCTTTGGACAGCGACTTGTCCGACGTTTCGACGCCCAGGCGAATGATCACCTCGTCGGGCACAATCCGCATCTCCGCTTCCCCGGTGACGGTGACCGTGCCGGGGGTGGCGACCTGCGGCGCCGCCAGGGACGCGACCGGAGATGCTGCCTGGGGCGTCCAGCCAACCGCGAGCACCACCCCTACAGCTAACAAAACCCATAGAACAGATTTCGACTGAATCATTGTTTCCTCCATTGGTTAGGTTTTCAAAGATGCACTTATTTTAGGCAAGCATTGTGACAAACCGGTGATAAGTATAGGCCCGTTTGCGGACATTAACTTCAAAAAGGGGATGAAGAGGTGCGTTTTGAAGGGGCTTCCCACATCCAAAACATCCAGAAAAGCTTTCCGAGTGGAACGGAGGGAAAAAATCAGGGGCGGCGGCGATAGAACGAAATGCCCACCGGATCGAAGTTCACATTTAAGTTATAAGGCAACACTTCTGTGCTGCCGATAAAAAAGATACCGCCGGGGCGCAACGCTTCATAGAAACGCCGGTACAACTGGTTTTTGGTCTCGGCTTCAAAATAAATCACCACATTGCGGCAAACAATCAGGTCAAAATCGCTTTCAAAAGGATCGTTCAACAGATTGTGATAACGAAACGTCACCCTACGTCGGATGAGATCAATCACAAACTGTCCCCCCCGCTCCGGTCGAAAGTAGCGCTGCAACTGAGCGGGGTCTACATGCGTTAGTTTGTCCGCAGTATAAGGACCGCCCTTTTGCGCAAAGGCTAATACGGATTGGTCAATGTCGGTCGCCAATAGATAATGTTCAGCGTAAGCGCCGGTAAGTTCAGCTAATAGAATCGCCAGTGAATACGGCTCGTGGCCCTGTGAACAGCCGGCGCTCCACACCCGCAGGCGCGCGCGAGTGCGCATCAATTCAGGCAGAATGTTCTTCCGTAAAAAGGCGAATTTCTCGGGGTCGCGAAAAAACGAGGAGACATTGATGGTCAGATAGTCGCGGAATTTTCCAAGCAACTCGGGATCTTCTTGTATGACGCGGAAAAAAGTGGGCCAGTTAGGTTGTCCAGAACGCAGCAAGTAGGTGTCCAGGCGACGCTGCATTTGCACACTTTTATAACTATCCAGGTCAATATTCAGCAGGGCGCGCACTTTGAATTTGATAAAGCGATAATCTTCTTCTATCACTTATGCACCAACTCTATCAGTTTGGCTGCAACCGCGTGTAAAGGGAGCACATAATCGGCCGCGCCAGCCTCCACCACACTGCGCGGCATTCCGTACACCACCGTCGTGGATTCATCCTCAGCGATCACACGCCCGCCGACCGCCTTGACAGACTGCGCGCCAGCAGCGCCATCGTGCCCCATCCCCGTCAGCACCACCCCGATCACCGACGCGCCATGCTGTTCAGCCGCCGATTCCATCGTCACATCCACCGCCGGGCGCACCCCATTGCGGCGCGGGCCAGAATCCAAGAGCACTTTGCGCTGGCTATCAAAGTAGAGATGATAGCCGCTGGGAGCGATAAGCGCCAGGCCATGCGCCAGGCGGTCGCCCTGCGCTGCTTCCTGCACGGTCAGCGCGCAACTCTGATTGAGGCGCTGAGCCAATGGCTCCGTGAAACCCACCGGCATGTGCTGGACCACCACAATCGCAGCCGCCAGGTCGCCGGGCAGTTCCATCAAGACTTCCCGCAAGGCGCGTGGCCCGCCCGTGGAAGCCCCTATGACCACGAGAGGATCGCCCTTATTAAACAACTGTAGTCCGACCTTGGCGGGGGGCGTCGGGGAGGTCACAGAGGGAACCAGCATCGGTGAGGAGCCTAAGCCGGCCGCCATCTTCACTTTTTCGGCCAGTTCTTCAATAATGTCATGGATTTGCAGCGATTCGGAGGGTTTGGCGACAAAATCCACGGCGCCGCGCATCAAAGCCTGGATCGTGACACGCGCGCCGCGTTTGGTCAGGGCGCTCACCATCACCACCGGGGTGGGATGCTCGGCCATGATCCGTTCCAACGCCGTTACGCCATCCATGCGCGGCATCTGGACGTCCATTGTCACCACGTCAGGCTTCAGTTGAGCGACCTTAGCCAGCGCATCAATCCCATCATGGGCCTGACCGATCACCGTGATCCCCGGATCGGCATCCAGGTATTTGGTGAGCGTGTGCCGCATAAAGGGCGAGTCATCCACAATGAGCAAGCGCACAGGAAGATGGCGCATGATTACTTCAAGGCCCTTTCCATAGAAGCCAGCAGGACCGTGTTATCCACCGGTTTGGCCAGGAAATCTTTGGCGCCCAGGCGAATCGCTTCGGTTGCCACAGCCGGCTGATCCAATGCGGTCAATACAATGACTCTGGCGCGGGGATCGATCTGGCGAATTTCCGCCAAGGCCTCCAGACCACTTTTGCGCGGCATCGTCACATCCA
This sequence comes from Chloroflexota bacterium, assembly GCA_029555965.1. Lineage (GTDB taxonomy): Bacteria > Chloroflexota > Anaerolineae > B4-G1 > SLSP01 > JAKQHY01. Next base: position 12,580 of record JAKQHY010000016.1, read on the forward strand.
TTAACACAATATCCGGCTTGATCAACCGAAAGGTGCTGACGGCTTCGACACCATCGCCGGCCAGGATGGTTTCAAATCCCTGTTTGGATAACTGCCCGGCCAGGCGATTACGGATAAAGAAACTATCATCAACTATGAGTACTTTCGTCATGCGGCTCTCCCCAGCTATAGCTTAGCTACCTAGAACTTCTTCCCCCCCCCGCAAGGTCCTGACCGTAACCTTGCCGGTGGCGATATACAATTTCACGGTACGACCGGCGGCGCCGCCGGTTGCCTCGGCGCGGATACGCAAGTTATGCGCCTCCAGGACTTCATGCGCAGCGATGACATTCCGTTCCCCAATATTCAACATATCCTCAAACCCCATGGTGGTAACCATTTTGGCGCCACCACACAGATAGACCAGCAATCGGAAACGCTTGGCGCTATGTTTGAACAGACTTTCCAGCAACAACACAATGCCGCGATCAACATACTTGGTGGGACGCCCGTTCACCCGGCTTTCCGTAGTCGGCGTCGGCAGTAGGGCGTGCAATATCCCTCCCACATGCACGACTGGGTCATACAAACAGATCGCCACGCATGAACCCAGTCCATAGGCGATTAACACGTCATTCGGCGTCGCGCTGACAATCATCTCACCAATGGGCGCAGGACGCAGATTCTCAAACCGCTCTTCAGTCATGGCAATAGTGAAGTCCAATCAATCGTCGGATCGGGCAATACCCACAGCCGGATCCAGACACTCCGCGCCACATCCTGGAAAATGGTTTCAATGACCAGCAGGGAATCGCTCATAAAGGCGGCCGGCGCTGCGATGATGTTCAAAATAGCCCCCAACATATCCACCATCACGACCGGGGGCGAAGGTTGCAACATCTCGACCTCCTCCATCAGCGTGGAGACAGCATTTAAAAAGTAGGAGAGCGTTAGGTTCCCCACCTCACCCAGCGCCGAACGTTCCACCATCCCTAGTGACAGTGATGAGCCACGTGGGTTTGCCATGACCAGGTCTACCAAATTTAACGCGAAGGTCAACGGCAAAATAATGATAGCCTGTCCCCGCAGGCCGGCCTCAATCCGCAAATAGATGCCAACCATTTCCGCGTCAGGTGCGCCGGCATTGGTGCCCACTTGCGCAATCGGGATCTGCTTGATGCGTGGCATATTCGCGGTAATCGGCTGATTGATCATTTCAGAAAGACCATGGGCCACACGCCGCATGGTGTTACGCAGCAGTACCTCACTCTCTTCGCCCACCACTAAACGCTTCCAAATAGCCTCTTGACTCATAGCACCTCCCCCTGCCGACGCGCCTGGAGCGCGGCCCCGATCAAACCGGGCACATCCACAATCAAAGCCACACGTCCATCGCCTAAGATAGTACATCCAGAAATTCCGGGCACATTGCCAACCAGCGGACTCATTGATTTTATCACGATTTCTTCTTTTCCTATCAACCCATCCACCCGCAAGCCCACCCGCTGTTTACCCCACGCGACCACCACAACGGCCGGTTTTCCTTCCCCGGCCCCATCCTCATGCGCAAAGAAATCCTGCAACGGCAACAAGGGCAGGGCCTGTCCGCGCCAGTAAATCACAGACTTACCCCGGACGCGACTCACTTTCCAATCAGCCAGATACAAGGATTCGATAATGCCGGTCAGTGGGATCGCATAGACTTCAGCGCCTACGTTGACCAACATGGTTTGTAAGATCGCCAGAGTCAACGGCAAAGACAGGCGAAAAGTGGAGCCTTGACCAATTGTACTGTCCACCGTCACCGCCCCCCCCAACCGTTTGACGTTGGTGCGCACGACATCCAACCCCACCCCGCGCCCAGAGACTTCCGTCACATGGTCCGCCGTGGAAAAGTTAGGCTCAAAGATCAGGGCGGTAGCCTCATGCGCATCGAGTTTGGCGGCGGCGTCCTCAGAAAGCAGCCCCCGCTGGACCGCCGCCTGGCGCACATGCGCAGGATCAATGCCCCGGCCATCATCCTGCACGGTGATGACGACGTTGCCCTCCTCATGCGCGGCGCTCAAACGCACGGTGCCGCGCGCCGCCTTGCCCATTGCTGTGCGCACCTGCGTTGACTCTAGGCCGTGATCCACCGCATTGCGCAGCAAATGAACGAGGGGATCGCCGATCAGCTCGATCACCGCGCGATCCAGTTCAGTGGCTTCTCCCTCGATCACGAAATCCACTTCTTTATGAGCAGTGCGCGCCACATCCCGGATCAGGCGCGGGAATTTGCTGAAGAGTTGCGCGATCGGCACCATCCGCGCCTGCATAACCTCTTCCTGCAATTGATCCACCACCCGCCCCAGGTCCGAGTTTAGCTCGCTGAGCGCCGTGGTCATGGTCCCTTTCCCATACTGATTGCGCAGCATGGTTTCGACTTGCGCCAGGCGGGTGCGCCCCGTGACCAACTCGCCCACCAGGTTCATGAGCGCGTCGAGCCGTTCTACATCAATGCGCACGGTCTTCTCCCGCCCCAGGCCGGTGATCGTCGGCGGCGCGGGCGGCGCCGCCGTCAACTCTTCCGGCAGTCCCGGTTCTGTCAGCGACACAGGCTCAGCAACTTCGGACAGAACGGCGGCCTCACTCACATTCAACGTGTAGGGCTGCACGCTGAACCCGTCTATGTCAGTGATATCACGCAGTTGCGCTTCCACGGTCGGCGCATACGTGTCAGTAGCCAGAATTACCCATAGGGGCACGGTTTCCTCTTTGTTGAGCAAATCCGCTTGCGCCGGATTCTGCACAATGATTTCGCCCAGTTCCATGAGAGCCATTGAAGCCTGCAAGAGCCGCGCCAAAGGGGCAAAGGCGCCAGGTTTTGCCGCCAGATGGATTTCCCAGAGATGCCACCCTTGCTCCACATAGGCCTGCGCCCGCAACAATTGCTCCTCACTCAACGCAATGACCGACGACAAATCGCCATTCCACGCGAGTTGAGGGCCGGCGGTGGCCGTTGAAACGTCCATGGCCTCTGACAGCATCTCTTGAAGCCAGTGGATCAACGCCGGAACGTCAATGCCGCTTGGCTCGCGCGTCACCACCTCGTCTCGCAGCACGCGCAAAGTATCCACCGCGGCCAGCAGCTCATCTATGAGCGCCGCCGTCGGCCGCAGCCAGCCCTCGCGCAACGCCTCAAAAGTGTTCTCAATGGTGTGTGTCAATTCGGCCATCCGCGGATGGCCTACCGCCGCCGCGATCGCTTTTAGGGTGTGCGCCGCGCGAAAAGCTGTTTGCAAGGATTCCTGCGATTCGGCCGGCTCCCCCCCGTCCTGCTCCAGTCGCAACAGGCCAGATTCCATTGCCTCCAAATGCTCGTTGACATCTTGGAGGAAAATCTCAATCTCGTTATCTTCGATATCGAATTTTAGTATATCTCGCATCCCCACCACCTCTTACCCAGCGTCATACCTTTAGATCGGTCAACATCTCCGGCGCAGCATCCTCCGCCCACTCTGGCACGTCCGCCAACGTATAGTCCCATCCCTGAAGCGCCGCCTTTTCATCGGTTGAAAGTACTTTACGCAGGTTAAGCAAAATGATCAAACGCCGCTCTTCCGCCTGGGCCATTCCCTCCGATTCGGGCGCAGTTCGCGCCACCTTTGCAATCCCGGTGATAAAATGGGAATGGACCGTTGCCACAATCGGCGGCAGCGGCTCGATGTCTGCGTCGGACACCGTCAACACCTGCGTTACTCGATCCACCCTCATGCCCACCCTGACGCCGGCCACCGCAACCACCAGCAAGCGCGTCTCCCGCGTCGGCGGCTGAGCCGGAAAACCAAACCGCTTGCGGAGATCCAACACGGGCAATACCCTGTCATCCAGGTTGACCACGCCATGAAAAAAATCTGGGGCAAAGGGAACTCTAGCGACAGAACGCAGTTCAATGATGCGCTCCACCAACGCAATTGCCACCCCAAAAGATTCATCGGCCAGTGTGAAAATTACAAATTGACGATCCATAATCTCTCCCCTACACTCAAGCCGCAGACGGCAGTTTGAAGCGTGACACCAGAACTTGCAATTCTTGCGCCATAGCACTCAAGGCCTGCGCCGAAGCGGTCACTTCCTCGGCCTGCGCGCTCACCTCTTCGATGCTGGCGGTCACCTCTTCGGTAGACGCGCTGTTCTCTTCCGAAATGCTGGCAATGGAACCCACGGCGCCCAACACCTCCTCGGCGCTGGACGCCATCTCCTCCGTCGCCGCCGTGTTCTCTTCCACCACCGCCGACACCGCCTCCACCGCGCTCACCATCTCCTGCGCTGCCTCGCTTATCCGCTGCGCCCCACTCACGATGTCTCCCATCTGCCGGTTCACGCCCCCCACCGCCGTCAGAATCTCGTTCAGCGCCTTGCCCGCGTCCCGCGAACGCTGCACTCCCGCGTTCACCTCCACCGTCCCCGCATCCATCGCCTTCACCGCGTCCGCCACCGAACGCTGGATGCCCTTCACCAACGCCACAATCTCCTGCGACGAGCGGCCCGCGTTTTCCGCCAAGCGCCGCACTTCGTCGGCCACCACCGCGAAGCCCTTCCCGTGCGCCCCCGCCCGCGCCGCCTCAATCGCCGCGTTCAACGCCAGCAGGTTCGTCTGATCGGCGATCTTCTCAATCGTCACCACAATCGCCCCGATTTCCTCAGCCCGCAGTCCCATCTCCGTCACCTTGCTCAAGGCTTCGTCCTGCGCCGTCTTGATCGTCTGCATCCCCGCGATCGTCGCTTCGATCGTCTCCGCCCCGGTCTGCGCCGTCCGCGTCGCACTCTCCGCGCCCGCCACGCCCGTCTGCGCGTTGGCGACCACCGCCTCAATCGCCCGCGAAATCCGCACGGTCCCATCGGACGCCTGCGTCACCGCCAACGACTGCTCC
>JAKQHY010000022.1 GCA_029555965.1 Chloroflexota bacterium
CAGGGGCAGGCCCCGCGCACAACGGCCGCAGGGGCGTTGCCGCCGGCGCACACAGCGCACATACCACTGCCCCACCGCCGGAGCAACAAACGCCACAAACAGCAACCCCATCACACCCACAAACATATAGCGAGACCACCGCGAAGGCAATGCCGCCGCCAGAACAACAGCCACAAAAACCAATATGGTGTCCCCGGAATCACTCAGAGTCACCACGTAAAGTCAAACGTCGGAGCGCGGTACTCGCTCTTCGGCAGATCGGGGCTGAAGAAGTAGTGCCGGCCCAAATGTTCCTTGATTTCCATACGCAGCCGGTCGAATTCTTCAAAGTTATCAACCGTATCTTCGATGTTCTCAGTAACCTGTATATACACGCCGTCGCCCCATCGCTCGACAACAGAAGCGGGTGCACTCAACAACCTCTCCACGCGCATCATTTCAACATAGGGTCTTCCGAAGAATGTCCCCCACGCGAGATTGCCGATGTATCGCTTTAGTTTAACAGTTACAAACCCTATATTGAGACATGATACCATCTCATCGTAATACCGCTTATAGTGGTCCAATTCGGGGTGTGCAAGAATGTGTATGTGGCCGATGTCGACGGGGCTATGTCTCATCAATCCGCGGTGTAGCGATTCTATGTTAGTTAACCTGAACTTGCTTGGCTTGCCAGATATAGCTAGCGAGGAGTGGAGCTTCTGATCTCCAAACATACTGCTAAAACTCCAGAATGCCAATGTGCCTCTTAATTGCGGCTTCCATATAAACTGGTGCTCGCAATACGGGGAGGCAGACCGCGGCCGCCACGAGATTGACAGCATCTTCTCAATATCTCCGTCGAAGACATGTTTCAACGGTTCGGTATCGCCATACTTGCGCGGCATCAAATCGGGATAGATGTCCTGCAATATCTTGAAGAATCGGTTGCCGTAAGACACATCATCTATCGTCACCGGCAAGAGCAATGCCGCCGAAAAATGCCCGCCCGTTTCGGATTTCATCTTATCACCTTATTTCCTTCGATGATGACCTTCTTAAACGTCTCGGTCACTGGGTCGAATTCAAAAATGGTCCCGCCGGTGCGCTCGATTGACTGTCGCAATGGCCCTGAGATTGTTTGCGTTCGTGGACTGACTATAAGGTTAAACGGCACGTCTTGGGACTTGGCGACTTCAAAGAAACCCCGGGTCTGTGGGGTTTGGTATAGGTGTACCACATTCTTTGCGTCAGTTACACCATAGAGATTCCCCACGGGCAGGTCCGGGCGGACGATCCCTTGTGATGTCAAGACCGACGTGCCCTTCGTCGTTCGCAGCGACCCACGAACCGCATCTTCAAATGTATCGCCCGCGGCCTTATTAACCTGCAGTTGTGTTGAGCCGGTCAGCAACCGACGTGAACTAGCAAGCGGCGCCTCAATCGATGACACCTGCACAGGGTTTCTGAACCTGATACTGTCGAACAGACGTCGCGCCCAGGGCGAAACGGCGGCGGCCGCCGGTTGGATTATGAATCGCGCCACGAGCATTCCGCCGGCGGACGTCCCAAGTGCTACGCCCAGGTCAAGTAACATTTGTCCGCTTTGGTCCGGGATCAGTCGCCCGGAAGCGACGTCCTCCGGACTCGGGGCATTGGCGACGTTTGCCGCAAACAGTGTCGCCATGACCGCCCCTGTGACGCTGATTTCCTGTATGGAGAGCTGCCCCGCGGGGTCAATGCGATTAACCGGATTCGCGTGGGCGTAGAGGTGCTTGTGGAGGGACTGGGGGTCCTGGGGGCTTCCGGGGTGGGTGTCCGTGCGGTTGAAGCGGCCGTTGGAGGGGTCGTAGTAGCGGGCTCGGAGGTAGTATTGCCGGGCGGCCGTGTCGAATTGCTCGCCGGTGTAGAGCAGGTTCGTAGCCGGGGGATCGGCCGTTGTGGGGTTGCCGCCGAGTATCATCCCGTAGGCGTCGTAGGAGTAAATCTGGGTAATCCGGGCTGGCTGGCTAATTGCAGGGTCGGCGGGCAGGGCCAACTGGCGGGTGGATCCGTGGCCGTCGTAGAGGAGGTACTCGGTCGGCGCAGCACCCTGGACCGTGGACCAACGCCCCTGGGATAGGACATCGTCGCCGAGTGTGTACGTCGTCCGCGAGAGAGGATTAGCGCTGGGGGGCGTGGTATGGGCGCCGTCGTAGGTGGCCTCCTCCAGAACCTGGGCGTAGCCGGTGGGGTTGTGGGCGTCTATGAGATAGAAGGTGGTCTGGTGGCCCTGGGTCGTAGTGTAGCCGTGGAGCTTCTGGTAGCGCACGGTGCGGACGCGAATCCCCTCGTCGTTGTAGGTGTATTCCGCGACCTCATCCCACGTGCCATAAACGCCGGGGCCGTGTGTGATCCTCGCCAGCCGACCCTGGAGGTTGTAGTCGCAGGTGGTGATCAGGGAGCCGCAGGTCTTGGCGATGACGGCGCCGTTGCGGTCGTAGGCGTAGTTGATGCTGGAGCCGGGCGTGGCCCAGTCCGCCAGGGCCACGGCGGCCCCGTGGTATTGGATGTCCGCCTGGGCGGCCTGCTGGAACCAGGGCGGCCCCAGGAGCATGATAGAGGCCAGCAAAACGCACAAACACTGGTGGAACAGGGGAAGACCGCGGCCGCGGGGGTGTTGGTGTCGGACGCAGCGGCTGTACACCTGCGCCACAGCCGGGGCCATGAACGCCATGAAGAACAACGCCATCACAGCCAA
>JAKQHY010000023.1 GCA_029555965.1 Chloroflexota bacterium
CCCCTCACCCCTCCGTCGCTCGCGCGGCTACGCCCCCATGCCCATCCGTCTGCCGTTCCCGCTACGTCCCACCTGGGCATCCGGCGCGCTCTTGAAGAACACCTTCACGTTCACCCGCGACGACTACGCCTTCGTCGGGCCGCACATCGGCGATTTGGAGGACGTGGAAACCCTGGAGCACTACACGAGCGCGATCCAGACGTACCGGCATCTATTTCAGGTGGAAGCGGAGATCGTCGCCTGCGATCTGCACCCCGATTACCTCAGCACGCAAGTCGCGCAAGAATTGGCGGAGGAATGGGGACTGCCCGCCCCCGTTCATGTGCAACATCACCACGCGCATCTGGCGGCGTGTCTGGCGGATAACAACTATCCGGCGGACGCGGATCAGGTCATCGGCGTGGCCTTCGATGGCACGGGCTATGGGACGGACGGCGCGATCTGGGGCGGCGAGTGGTTCGTCGGCGGATACGGCGGCTTTGAGCGTGCCGCTCACCTGGAAACTCTGCCACTCCCCGGCGGCGACGCCGCGACCCGCGCGCCGTGGCGCATCGCCGTGGCCTACCTCCACGCGCTGCTGCCGCCGGAAGATTTCCCCGCCGGACTGTTCTGTCCCGGCGAAAGCGGGCTGATCCGCCAACAGATCGCCCATCGCCTGAACACGCCGCAAACCTCCTCCATGGGCCGTCTGTTCGACGCCGTCGCCGCCCTGCTGAACCTCTGTCACACCATTTCCTACGAAGCCCAGGCCGCCATCGCCCTGGAACACCTGGCGACCACAGCGCCAAACGACGGCGGGGACTATCCATTTGTGGTAGAATCTACAGAGGAGACATGGCAAGTGCGCCTGGCTCCCTTGTTCGCCGCCATCCTGGACGAGCTATCACGGGATACGCCGCCGCCGTTGATCGCCCGGCGCTTTCACAACAGCGTCGCCGCGATGCTGGCGCAAGGCTGCGAGCGCATCCGCGAGGCCACCGCCCTGCACACCGTCGCCCTGAGCGGCGGCGTCTTCCAGAACCAACTGCTGCTCGCCCTGGCGCAGCAACACCTGCACGCCGCCGGATTCACCGTGTTGCAGCACCGCCAGGTCCCATGCAATGACGGCGGCGTCTCGCTGGGACAGGCCGTGCTCGCAAATCAGTAGACGTAGACGGTAGACAGTAGACAGGCCCGTCTACCGTCTACCGTCTACCGTCTACCCTTTACCGAGGTGAACTATGTGTCTAGCCATCCCAACCCAAATCATCGCCATTGAAGCCACATCCCCCTTCCCCCAGGCCACCGTCGTCCTGGAAGGAGTAGAGCGCCGCATCAGCCTGGCGCTGACGCCCGAAGCGCAAGTGGGCGATTACGTGCTGGTGCATACCGGCTACGCCATCTCCCGCGTGGACGCCGTCGAAGCACAAGAAACATTGGCAATGCTGGCCGAAATGACCGCGTATCAGTAACGCATCCGCAAAAAGAGAGGTTTCACGCAAAGGCGCCAAGACGCCAAGAAAGAAAATATATGCCTGTAGGAAATCAAAGGCAACGCAATGAAAGTTAGCCCAATCTTAAAAATCTTTGCGCCTTTGCGCCTTTGCGTGAAACTTTAAGGCAAATCACCCATGAAATTTATTGACGAATTCCGCGATCCGGCGCTGGCGCGGCGGCTGGTGGGGCAAATCCGGCAGATGACGGCATCCCGCGCGGCCCCCGTGCGGCTGATGGAGTTCTGCGGCGGGCACACGCACGCGGCCTACCGCTTTGGGCTGCGCGAGTTGCTGGATGGCGCAGTTGAGTTGATCTCCGGGCCGGGCTGCCCCGTCTGCGTGACCGCCGCCGCCGACCTGGATCGCGCCATCGCGCTGGCCGAATGGCCCGACGTGATCCTCGCCACCTTCGGCGACATGGTGCGCGTGCCGGGCAGTCGCGTGCAGACGCTCCAGGCGGCGCGCGCGCGCGGCGCGGACGTGCGCGTCGTCTACTCGCCGCTGGACGCGCTGACGCTGGCCCGCCAGCACCCGGCGCGCCCCGTCGTGATGCTCGGCGTGGGCTTCGAGACGACCGCGCCGGGCATCGCCGCCGCGCTGGTGCAGGCGGAGACCGAGCGGATCACCAACTTCAGCGCGCTGAGCCTGCACAAGCTCACCCCGCCGGCCATGCGCGCCATCCTGGGCGCCGGCGACGTCCCGCTGGACGGGATCATCGGGCCGGGCCACGTCAGCGCGGTCATCGGCAGCGACGCCTGGGGCTTCTTGCCCCGCGAGTACGGGATCGCGTGCGCCGTCGCCGGCTTCGAGCCGTTGGACTTGCTGGGCGCTATCGCCGGGCTAGTGCGGGCTACGGTGGAAGGCGTGCCTGTGGTAGACAACCTGTATATGCGCGGCGTGCGTTCAGAGGGAAATCCCACCGCCCTGGCGCTCCTCAACCGCGTCTTTGAAGTAGGCACCGCCAAATGGCGTGGTCTGGGCGCACTGCCTGACAGTGGCCTGCGCCTGCGCGCCGAATGGGCGCACCGCAACGCGGCCCGCCTGTTCCCGGTCACGCGCGAACCGGCCCGTGAGCCGCCCGGCTGCCGCTGCGGCGACATCGTCCGCGGGCGCAGCGCCCCGATGGATTGCCCGCTGTTCCGGCGCGTCTGCACCCCGGAAAACCCCATCGGCCCGTGCATGGTCAGCAACGAAGGTGCCTGCGCGGCCGTCTTCCAGTATGCAGTAGATTTTTAATTCAATTTCACGCCAAGGCGCAAAGTCGCTAAGAAAAAAAACGTTTACATCTTTGCGCCTTTGCGCCTTTGCGTGAAACATCTTTTTGCAGGAGATTTATGCATAACACAACCATTTTGATGGCCCACGGCGCGGGCGGGCGGATGAGCCGCGAGTTGATCCGCGCGGTGTTCGCGGCGCATTTTGCCAATCCGGGCCTCGCGCCGTTGAGCGATGCGGCGGTTCTGCCCGCGCTGCCGCCCGGCGCGCTGGCCCTCACCACCGATTCCTACGTGGTGCAGCCGTTGTTCTTCCCCGGCGGCGACATCGGCAAGCTGGCGGTGTGCGGCACGGTGAACGATCTGGCCGTCTCCGGCGCGACGCCGCTGTATCTGAGCGCGGGCTTCATCCTAGAAGAAGGTTTACCGCTGGAGACGCTGACGTGCGTGGTCGCCTCGATGGCAGAGACGGCGCGCGCGGCCGGCGTGCAGATCGTCACCGACGACACGAAGGTGGTGGAGCGCGGCGCGGCGGATCAGCTCTTCATCAACACAGCCGGCGTCGGCGTAGTTCCGCCGGGGCTGACGCTGGGAGCGGCGCGACTCTGCGCGGGGGATGCGCTTCTGGTCAACGGGACGGTCGGCGATCACGGCCTCGCGCTGATGCTGCACCGTCAGGAGATGGCGTTCCAATCCGACCTGGAGAGCGATTGCGCGCCGCTGAACGGCCTGATTGCCGCCGCGCTCGACGCCGCGCCGGGGCAGGTGCATTGGATGCGGGACGCGACGCGCGGCGGGCTGGCGACGGTGCTCAACGAATGGGTGCTGGACGCGCCGGCGCTGGGGATTGAAATCGAAGAAGAAGCCATCCCCTTGCGCCCTGCGGTGCGCGCCGGATGCGAATTTTTGGGGCTGGACCCACTCTACGCGGCCAATGAGGGAAAGGCCGTGTTCGCGGTGGCGGGCGAGGCGGCGTCAGCCGTGTTGGCGGCCTTGCGCGCGCATCCGTTAGGAGAAAATGCCGCCATGATCGGGCGCGTCGCCGCCGATCACGCCGGGCGCGTCGTCCTGCGCACACCTTACGGCTCTCGGCGCGTGCTGCCGATGCTCGCGTCCGAGCCGATGCCGCGAATTTGCTGAAGCCAATCCTCTGGAGGCGTTATGAACCAACATCTGATCCTTATCTTTGCCCTGATGACGTTCATTCACACCGTCAACACTGGGGCGTATGCAGCGCGGCTGGCCGGAGTACGCACCGGGCATCCGACGCTGGCGAACTCACTGTACAATGTGCTGACGTTGAGTTCACGGGGAGCAAATGCGCTGGCAACGCCGTTGATCGCCAGTCTGACCGATCTGGCCGTGCAGCAGCAAGCAGTAGGGAATTTGTTGAGTATGTACCGGACGATGTTGTGGGCGGCCTCGGCAGGCGCCGTCCTCGCGGCGTTGCTGCTGCCCACCCTCAGCCGGCTTCTGGAACGCGGAGTAGCCTCGTATGAAACACGACGGTCGCTGCCCCGTGTGGTGGTCAACGCGGCCAGCGTCCATGGATTGTGGAACATCCGCCATGAACTGGCCGCCCCCCGACTGGAAGTGCTGCGCGATCTGCGGCGCAGCCCCTTCCCGAAGCGATTTTTGCTCGCCAGCATCCTGGTCACGGCCATCGGCACGGTAAGCGACACGGCGGCGATGTACGCCAGCGCGCTGGTGCCCGGCAGTTCCCGCACAGCGGCCAGCCTCACGCCGATGCTGTCCAGCTTCGGGCTGTTCCTCACCATTTTCGTCGTCAACCCCATCGCCGCCGTCGTCACCGACGAGGCGCTACGGGGACGCCGACCGCTCAAGGATGTGACCTACATTACCATCTGGCAGGTCGGGGCGCAACTTGTAGGGACACTGGCAGCGCAGGCGATGTTGGTCCCGGCCACGCAGGTGCTGGCAACCATTGCGGCCTGGCTGGTCAGGTGACGCACTCTATTCGTCCCGCGTGCGCCATTCCAACTCGTATTCACCGATCCGCACGGTGTCGCCTTCCTGGACGCCGGCCTTGCGCAGCGCGTCGAGCACGCCTTGACGCTCCAAATAGCCGTGGAGCCGCAGCAGGGCGTCGTCCCAGCCCAATTGGGTGCGCTGGACCGCGCGCTCGATCTTGCCGCCGCGCACTTCCCACACGTTGTTCGACAGACGCTCCACGGTAAAGCTTGCATCCTCGAATGTAAGCGGGCGCATTACCGGTACGTACTGTTGCAATTCCGGCAGGGGGGCTGTTTGCAGGGTCTGGTAAACCTTGCGCATCAACTCCGTCGTCCCCTCGCGCGTCATCGCCGAGATTGCCAATAACGGCATCGTGTAACCTTTGGCGGCAAAATGCGCGCGCAGTTCCGGCAGGATATCCCGCACGCCGGGAACGTCCAGTTTGTTAATCACCACAATCTGGGGCTTGCTCTCCAAGCCATGCCCAAACGCGGCTAATTCAGCATTGATGGTTTCAAAATCTTCCAGGGGGTCTAGCGATGCGCCATCCAACAGGTGAATCACCAGGCGGGTGCGCTCGATGTGCCGCAGAAAATCCAGGCCCAGGCCCTTGCCCTCGCTGGCGCCTTCGATCAGGCCGGGGAGATCGGCCATGACGAAAGTTTCGTCCAGGCTAAGCGCCACGACGCCCAGGTTCGGCTGCAACGTCGTGAAGGGGTACGGGCCAATCTCCGGGGTGGCCGCCGTAACCACGGAGAGCAGGGTGGATTTCCCGGCGTTGGGTTTGCCGACTACGCCCACATCGGCCAGCAGTTTCAATTCCAGCCGCAGCCAACGCGCTTCGCCGGGGTCGCCATTTTCGGCGATGCGCGGCGTCTGATTGGTGGGGCTGGCGAAGCGTGCGTTGCCGCGGCCGCCGCGGCCGCCCTTGGCAATGACTGCGCGTTGGTCGTGCTCGGTCAGATCGGCTAGAATCTCGCCGGTTTTGTCGTCCATCACCAAGGTGCCCGGTGGAACTTGAATTTCCAGGTCAGCGCCGCCCGCGCCATGCCGGTTTTTATTACGACCGGATATACCGTTGGCAGCTTCGAATTCCCGCTTGCGGGCGAAGCCGTACAGCGTGTTCAGGTGATGGGTCGCCACCAACACCACGTCGCCGCCCTTACCGCCATCGCCGCCGGATGGGCCACCGTAGGGGATATACTTTTCACGGCGAAAGGCTACCGCGCCATTGCCGCCATCCCCGGCCTTCACGTAAATGCGTACTTGATCAAAAAACATAACAAACTCCACCTAAACGCAACACATCCAGGGAGATGTCTTCCCAATAGCTATCTGTGAGTATCACGGACAAGAGTCTCTTCGCAGAGAGAGCGCAACGAACGCAGATAAACTAACAAAAACTCCGCGAACTCCGCATGCTCTGCGGTGAGAAAAAACTCAAACCGCGCCACAACTATCATCCCTACTCATGAAACGTGAAGCGTGAAACGGGATAACCTGGCTATGCAAGCCTCACGTTTCACGCCTCGCGGTTTACGTAAACGATAAAAGGATCCTAAACCCTAACGGCTCCCCAATACATTGTGCAGCGTATCACATGCCGGGCAACTCCCGCCGGGGCGGATGATCGCATAACCGTCCTGGGGATCGTATCCGTAGCGCACGAAGTCAATGTTCCACACGATGATACAACGCACCATCCCGGTGCTGCTGCCCAGACTGGCCGCCTCGGCCAACCACGCGGCCTGCTGCGCATTATTGATCCCCCGCGCCCAACCAAATTGATCCGAGAAAGTGGGAAGGCCTTCCTGCGAGGCATAGCCCATTTCGGTGTAGAAAATCTTGCGCGATCCGCCAAAGATATTGTAATACAATTCCGTCTGCGGCAGGAAGAACCACGAGTGATGGGTGTCGCCCGGATTGGCCGGATGTCCAACGCGCGCCGAAGGCGAGGTGGCGCCGGAATTGTGGTGCGCGCCAATGTAATCCATACATTTGGTGGCGCCGGCGTTCACCAGCCCTTCCAACCACGGCTTGTCATCGCAGCCGTTCGGCCCACAGCCACCGAAGTAGCCGGTAGGGGCGGGCGCCGCGCTGATGACGGCGGAGCCGGAGTTGGCGGCCTTGATCGCGTTGTACGCAGTACACAGTAGATTCGTGTATGCTTGTGGGCTGATCTTGCCGATTTGCCACTCGCGGTCAATGTTGGGTTCGTTCCAAACCTCAATGGCATCGGCACCCGCCGACGCATATCGAGCAAGCCAACTGGAAAAGCTTTGTTCAAAGCCGGTCTCATTGACCATCGAGGCGCTGCCCACCCCACTGATCTGAATCTTAAATCCGGCGGCATGCGCCACGCTGACGAGCCACATAGATTCCTCGCCGTAGCGCACCTGGACTTTCACCCAGTTCATCCCGGCATATTTCATCTTGTCCCGGTAAGGGATGTCCAAATTGCGGATGTGCCCGCCCAACTCAAACCCACCGGAGGAGACCGGCGCCACCGGCTGGCTTGGAGTTACCAGGGTCTCTTCACCAGCCTTGATCAAGATCGTCACTCCGCCGCCGGAAATTTTGGCGCCGGCAGACTGTAGCCACCATGTAGCCTTGAACGTGCCGTCTTTGTCTGGGGCCTTCATATTGACGCTGACATCCACCGTAGCGCCTGGAGCAACTTCCCCCACTTCCACCTGCTTGTCGTCCGACATCTGGTCGCCTTCGGTGAAAACCAGGGCGGTGTCTTTAGGCCAAGCCGCCACCCCCACATTGCGCAGCCGCCATGTTTTCACAAAAGCCTCGCCCTTCTGGAAACGGGTGTTATCCGGCACAGTCACATCAGCGACGTAGGCTGCCTGGGGCACTGCCAACGTCTCGCCGGTCGTTTGGTTATTACCCGCTGACGTGGTAGGAGTAACTTCCGCCGTCTGCGTTATCGTAGTGCTCACCGCGATCTGCGGTAGTCCGACTGTCACCGAGATTGCGCCTTTGCTCAACCCGGCAACACGCGCCCCAATGTTGTATGTGCCGGTCACTTGCGGAGCGACCCAGGAAAACTCTGGCTGCGCCAACGAGGTAGTAGATTGCGAAAGAACTCCGGTAGGGCCGGTCACTTCCCAGGACACCTCAGGCAGTGCATAGGCAGGCGCGGCAATGCCAGATTGATAATCCGCAATCGCGGGGATCAGATTCGGCGCATTACCCTCGCTCAACAAATCCCGTAACACGACCCCGCCCAAATGATACTTGGCTGTCATATCCAGGCGGGCGCGCAACCATTGCGCCGTGCCTAACCATTGTGAGTCGCTGCCCACCGTGACCCGCGTAGCGCCGCTGGTCGTATCGGTTTCGACGCCGACCGTGTTGCCCAACCGGAAAGTCAACTTCCTGCCGGGCGTCACTGGGCCGGTGATTGCCTGGGTAGGGGACAATCCCCCTAACGAAGCCAGAGCCTCATCAAAAGTCAGGGGCTTGCTCCCATCCGTACTCAAGGTTGAGAAAACCGGGATCAATTTATGTCGCTCAATGCGGGAAATTCCCCACTCGATCAACTGCTGTACTGCGCCGCCCGCAGCGTAAGCGTCAGGATCGGACGGCATCACGACACGCAACTGATCCGCGGCCTTACCCAGGGCCACCCAATCATAACCGCCTGTATCCCAGGAGCCATCCGGCGTCAATGTCGGGGTATCCACTACTACCGCCAGCCATAGATTCTGATTGTGTAATGCCGTCGCCAGATCATTCACAAACGTAGCAAACGCGGCGCTGTCTTTGATCTGCAACGCGCGATAATCCAACACGACGCCGGGATAGCCGCCACCCTGCGCCAGGCCAACCAGATTTTCTACGTGCATCTTGCGGTCAGATTCCATAGATAACATATCACTGACCAGTGCCCAGTTGGGATCCCGACCGGGGACCCAATTGCGCACGACCGGCACAACCGCTATACGACTGCCGGCAGCCGCAATCGGCAATTGCGCCGCATCGCCGGTCAGTCCGCCAAGCGTACCGATCAACATGCCAGGGACCGTCACCTCAGTAAGCACAATCTCAGCGCCCCCGGCAGCGGCGCCGGCCGCCTCAGTCGCAAATCGCTGTTGCACCATCCCGCTTTGCATCACCATCACCGAGGTCGGCAATGCCGCAACCTGCGCCACCAAAGACTCGTTATTCCGATCCAGCGTGGCAGGAATCCACTGCCATACGCCAGCATCACTGTCCCAGGTATACAGGTCCAACGTCTCCCACGGCTCGGCTTCATTGGGGATAATCACATCCATCCGGGCCTGACTTTGATCCTTACCCTTGACATCAATCATATAGTAGGGACTCTTGGGCGTAAGATAATTAGGCAAAGCCGCCAATGCCGGCGCCAAGTCTTTCGGCAAAGCCTCTGTCGTAAAATCGGCGCGGGGAACAGTGCTTAATTTTACCCGGGCCTTCGCTTTCGCTTGCAGGTCGAGGGTGATTTTAAGGCCATCGGTATGCGCCACTGTGGGATTTTCCGCATCCAGAGCTTCGTACCCGCCCCCTGCCGAGAGCCGCTGGGCCAGGGAAATAGGAGGTAAGAACAAGAAGACGATGAGCAAAATAACTGCAATGGCGCCTGCCAACCAAGCTCGTCCCTTAAAAAGCGCGAGGGCCGGGGTGAATATCATAATCATTTTCTGCCCCAGGGAGGGCTTAGTAGATTCCAACTCCGCGATGCTGACAATCTTGGGGGCTGTTGTTGTAGCGGCTGCTACAGGCGCGGCAGGAATCGCTGCGCGTTCCTCAAACAAAGTTTCAGCGCGCTCCGTGGCAGAGAAACCTGCCCCAACCACAGGTATAGTATCCTCAGCCAATATGGTCTGCGCCCCCAGCGTTTCCGGCGACGTCGACATCGGCAGCGGCGACAAATCCAACGCCTCAGCCGGGTCAACTACTGGGAATTCGACAGCCATAGGTGTGGGAAGCGACATACCTTCTGCGGCCATCCCCTCCAACTCGAGCTGTGATTCTATCCCTTCATTGGGTTGATACTCGTCACTCATGCACTACCTCCCAAAAATAATTCCCCATCTTTATGATAGGGACTAGGAGTCCATTCTATCACAGGGCCAAAGAATGACAAGAACAATTTTACCATCAGGATTACTTTGACTTTTCCCTCAAACCATAGCATAATGAGGAAGAGTGCTATCAAGAGAAATTAAGGAGGAGGTAAAAGTGCCTGAAATTACACTCCAAGAATATGAAGCGGAAATTGATTCCCTCATAGAAGAAGCACGTTACCTTGAAGCTTTCGCTCACACTCGCCACATTCTGAGCCAACACCCGCGCTATATCAACGCTTATTACCTGTTGGGCGACATCATGCTGGAAGCCGATCTGCCTGAACTGGCTATTGATATGTTCCATCGTACCCTGACGGCGGACCCGGAACATCGTATGGCTCGCATTGGCCTGGGACTGGCCTATCAACATCTTAATAACCTGAATGCAGCGATCTGGAACCTCGAACGAGCGTATGAACTGAAGCCCAGCGACCCTGAAGTCGTTGATGAATTGCGGCGCTTATACGGACGGCGCGACGGATTAGAACCGAACTATATCCCCTTGACCCGCGCTGGATTGGCGCGTCTTTACATTCAGGGGAATCGCACTGCCCGCGCGGTCGAAGAACTACGCAAACTGCTCCATGAAGAACCAGGGCGCGTTGATTTGCAACTGGCATTGGCCCAAGCCTATTGGAAAGACGATCAAATTGTGCAGGCGGCTGATACCTGTCAAAGCATCCTTGACACTATGCGCTACTGCCTCAAAGCCAATCTCTTGTTGGGGAAACTGTGGCTTGATGGCGGACAAGAAGAAGGCCAGGATTATCTGGATCGCGCCCAAGAAATCGAGCTGACTAACACTGTGGCCGAAGAACTTCTTGGCACCGATTCCCCGCTGAGCGCCAGGGAAGTTACCTTGCAACGCCTGGTATACAACCCGGCAAATTTCTCCGTGGACCAGGCAGAAGAATGGTTCAAACGTCTCTCCGCGGCCTCAGCCACGGTCGGCATCTCTGAAGCTGAACCGGAAATGAGCGCAACCGAAGTTCGCCTGGTTGACATTACGGCCGGCTTGGAATCCCAAATCGAGATTCCTGACTGGCT
>JAKQHY010000024.1 GCA_029555965.1 Chloroflexota bacterium
TGGAAAGTTAATCGGTTATTGTCGTAAGTGTGGTCATCGGAGCGATGAGCCTTACGGATGTTGCCATAAGTTTAAGGATGGTAAATGTATTTATTGTGGGGAAGAGAAATAGTTTTGACATTTCCACTGTACAGCATCTTACAGTAGTTGGAACACCGGGTGCTGGGAAGACCACATTAGCGCAGCAGCTTGCGGCAGCCTTGCAGTGCCCCTTCGTGGAGTTGGACGCGCTGTTCTGGGGGCCGAACTGGACGCAGGAAACGCCGGAACGCTTCCGCGATAAGGTCGCGCAGGCGCTCGCCGGAGAACGCTGGGCGGTGGGCGGCAATTACAGTGTGGCGCGCGACATCATCTGGGGCCGCTCCGACACGGTCATCTGGCTGGATTATCCCCTGCCGCTGACCCTCTGGCGGCTATACCGGCGGACGATGAAACGCATCCTCACCCGTGAAGAACTGTGGAGCGGCAACCGCGAAACCTGGAGGGGCGCGTTCTTTGACAAGGACTCGCTCTTCCTGTTTGCGATCAAAACCCACGCCAAACGCCGCCGCAACTTCCCACGCGAACTCGCGCAGCCGGAGTATGCGCATGTGCAGACTTTGCGGTTCCGGTGGCCTTCGGAGACGCAACAATGGTTAAGCCAGTTCTTACCGTCAGAAAAGTAATTCTCTGCTGAGGGTAGTGATTCAAAATGCGCCAGAAAACTATTGAGAAAAATTTGACCAAAGCCTTACTTGCAAACGGCCCACTGGCATGGGCGCTCTTTGAATACGAATTGGAAGAGCATCTTGAAGAATACTTGCAATCCAAGCACGAGGATGGCGATTGATATTTCTTTGCCGTGACCGAACATACCAACGATGTAGCAATGCTGCTAATTGACGAAGATGATCAGATTCACGTCAATGAAGCAGCCCGCGCTGTATTGCAAGACCTGTGGCGTAACGCCTATCGAAGAAACATACGCCTGTTAATACCACAAATGGCGCAGCAACTTGACGCCGGTTACTTGTTCGCTGCGGGCGTCAAAATGAGTGACTAAATATAGGCTAGGTAACTCGCACTGCTTTCCATAGGAGGAACTGTTTGGTAACCCAGCTTCGTAATTTGCTTACCGGTATCCCGCACCCCCTCTCCCCCCCCACCGCCAATCCCCCCATCCGCGCCATCACCGCCGACTCGCGCCAGGTGCAGCCGGACGATCTCTTCGTGGCGGTGCCCGGCGTGAGTGTGGACGGCCACCACTTCATCCCGACGGCGGTGCAGGCGGGGGCGGTTGCTGTGGTGGGGGAGAAGTTAGCAGAAGAACTATCGCTGCCGCCGGACGTGGCCTACGTACAGGTCGCTAACGCCCGGGCCGCGCTGGGCTGGCTGCACGCCGCGCTGCGCGATTTCCCCTCGCGCAAGCTGACCCTCATCGGCGTGACGGGCACGGACGGCAAGACCACCACGGTCAACCTGCTGCACGCGATGCTGAGCGCCGCCGGACACGCGACGGGGATGGTCAGCACCGTCAACGCCCGCATCGGCGACGTGAGTCTCGACACGGGGCTGCACACGACGACGCCAGCCTCCGGCGACGTGCAGCAGTACCTCGCGCAGATGGTAGCCGCCGGGATGACGCGCGCCGTCCTCGAAACCACGTCCGAGGGGTTGGCGCAGCAGCGGCTGGCGGGCTGCGATTTCGACGTGGCCGTCATCACCAACATCACGCACGAACACATCACGGCGCACGGCTCGCTGGCGGCGTACCGTGAGGCGAAGGCGACGCTGTTCCGCAGCCTCGCTACGGCGGCGCGCAAGCCCGGTCAGCCCAAAATCGCCGTGCTGAACGCCGACGATCCTTATTCTTACGATTATCTGCGCGCGATCCCGGCGGATCGGACGCTCGCCTACAGCCTGACACCCGCCGCCGATGTGACCGCGCGCGACGTGACCTTCACGCCGCAGGGCTTGCGCTTCACCCTGCACAGCCCGTGGGGCGACGCGGCTATTGCCTCATCCCTTGTGGGCGCGTACAACGTGAGTAACATTCTGGCGGCGGCCTCGGCGGCGCTGGCGCTGGGCGCGACGCCGGAAAACGTCGCGGCAGGCGTGGCGGCGACGCCGGGCGTGCCGGGGCGGATGGAGCGCGTGGACGCCGGGCAGGACTTCCTCGCCATCGTGGACTTCGCGCACACGCCCAACGCGCTCCGCGTGACGTTGCAGGCCGCCAAAGGGATGACCGGCCCCGGCGGGCGCGTGATTGTGGCGTTCGGGTCGGCGGGGCTGCGCGACCGCGAGAAACGCCGGATGATGGGCGAAGTCGCCGGAGAACTGGCCGACCGCATCGTGCTGACCGCCGAAGACCCACGCACCGAGTCGCTCGACGCGATCCTCGCGGAGATGGCGCAAGGTGTGCTGAAGCACGACCGGCGCGAAGGCGTGGACTTCTGGCGCGTGCCCGACCGGGGCGCGGCGCTGCTGCACGCCGTCCGCCTGGCCCGCCCCGGCGATGTGGTGCTGGCCTGCGGCAAGGGCCACGAGCAGAGCATGTGCTTCGGGACGGTAGAATATCCCTGGGACGACCGGGAGGCGCTGCGCAGCGCGCTGAGCGGCAAGGCGCTGGCAACATTGCCAACACAAGCAGGGATTGGGGACTAGGGATTGGGGATGCCTAATCCCCAATCCCTAATCCCCCCCCTTTCTCCAGGATACTATCTCTTGAAATTAGCCCTTGTTCACGATTGGTTGAATCAATATGGCGGCGCGGAGCGGGTGCTGGAAAGCCTGGTGGGGCTGTTTCCCGGTTCGCCCGTCTATACCAGCATGTACTGGCGCGCGGGGATGCCCGATGGGTATCAGAAATGGGACATCCGCCCGACATGGATGGATCGCCTGCCGGGGATTTATCGGCGACATCAGTGGTATTTTCCCCTGTACGCGCTGGCGTTTGCCCGACTGGATTTACGCCGCGTGGGTTACGACCTCGTCCTGAGCAACAAGAGCGGATTCTGTCACGGCGTTCAGACTGGCGACATACCGCACCTCTGTTACTGCCTCGCGCCGACGCGCTACGTGTGGGAGTTCGACGCCTACGCGGCCCGCGAACAGTTGCCGGCTGCGCTCAAGCTCCTGCTGCGTCCTGTTGTGAATACGCTGCGGCGGTGGGATTATCGCGCAGCGCAGCGATCCACGTTGCACTTTATCGCCATCTCCCGCGAAATCCAGGCGCGTATCCACGAGTATTACGGGCGCGACTCGGAGATCATCTACCCCCCGGTGGACATCGAGCGCTACCGGCCCCTGACGCAGTGTGGGGAGTATTACCTGATTGTCTCGCGCTTGATCCCCTACAAGCGGATCGATCTGGCGATTCGGGCGTTCAACGACTTGAAGCTGCCGTTGTACATTTCGGGGAGCGGGCGGGATCGGGAGGCCTTGGAGACCATCGCCGGGCCGACGGTGAAGTTCCTGGGGCGCGTGCCGGACGCGCAATTGCCAGATTTGATGGCGCGTTGCCGAGCGTTTGTCTTCCCAGGTCGAGAAGACTTCGGCATCACGCCGGTGGAGGCGCAGGCGGCCGGCCGGCCGGTGATTGCCTTTGGGCAGGGCGGCGCGCTGGATTCGGTGATTGCCGGGCAGACGGGAACATTCTTTTACGAGCCGACGCCGGAATCGCTGGCGCGGGCCGTCCTGTCTTTTGACGCCGACGCCGTGGACCCGGCAGCCTGCTGCGCCAACGCTGAACGGTTTGGGGTAGAGCGTTTCCGGCAGGAGCTGTTAACGGCGGTGGAGCGCGTTAGGGGGGGCGCGTTAGGCGTTAGGCGTTAGGCGTTGCGAGTTAGGAGTTGGGCTTCGCAACTCGCAACGCCTAACTCGCAACTCTTTACCACGGCATCGCCTGCACTTCCCACTCCGGGCGTTTGGTCCACCAGGGGAGCGCGCCGTAGGAGGCGGTGACCTCGGCAGCGGGGTAGAGTTCGGTCATACATTCGTACCAGCTCAATCCCTCGGTTTTTTGGAAGTGCCACCATTCGATATCGAAGTATGAGGTGCGCCAGCCTGACAGCGCATTGCGCCGCTCCCAGCCAAAATCGGCGGCGATGGTGGTGAAGTCCACGTAGTAGCCAGAGGGGGGCGCCGCTTTTAGCTCGCCGCCATAGACAGTGGCGATCCCCCCTTTCGAGCGTGCATTCAAATCCCACGGCGACACGCGCAGCGGTTCTCCCAAACTGCCGTCTTGTTTCTCCGCCTTGATGAAGACCCGCCAGTACGTCACGCCGCCGATGTCCTCACGCGCTAACTCTATATTCCCCTGACCGAGATACCCCTGGTTGATGTCCACCGCGCGCCCACACACGTGCCAGGAGATGCGTCCCTGCCCCGGTCGCGGCGTGTGGTTCATCGTGCGCCACGAATCGCCTAAGATTGCCATGTAATCCCAGCCGGTTTTTTCTTTGACTGTCTGACGCATAGCATTGTAACTGTCGTTGACCTTGTCGCTGAGCTTCTCCGCCGTGTTGCTGCTGTTGACGTCAGGCAGGTCTACCAGGCGATAGGTTGGCCCGCTGGCGTCGAACAGCAGTTCCGTGTACAGCGGCGGCTCATCCTGGGCCATTTGTTTCTTTAACCGTTCTTCCAGGGCCGCGCCGAGGGAGGCGGGACTCCAATCAGGGTTGCTCAGCGCATCCATCGTCGTGTACCCTTCCTGCGCCAAGGCCCAGCCGGTCGTGCTGGCTGAAATCAGGTAGGAGGTGGTTTGCCGTTGGAAGATGAAGCCCATCGCCTTCCCGTCGGGCGACCAGACCGGTTGTCGGCCAACCCCGAACAGCATCGGGCGCAATTCCCCTGTCGCCAGGGCTTCTTTGTCAAAGGGGATAATCCAGGTTGTCTCATCGCCAGGCACACCGGCGGAATAGGCAAGGTAAGCGCCATCGGGCGACCACGCGGCGTAATCTTCATCCTGATTGGGCGTGTTCGTGAGATTGCTCACCGTGCCGTCGTCCAGCGAGATGAGGAACAGGTCCTTGTTTTTTTCGCGGTATGAGGTGAACGCGATGTAACGTCCGTCTGGCGACCAAGCTGGAGAATACTCCGGAGCGGGGTCGTTGGTCAGGCGAATGCTTTCCCCGCCACTCACGTTCAGAATATAGATGTCCAGGTTACTCTCGTAATACCTCTCGTAGGCTAACCATTGGGCGTCCGGCGACCACGTCGGACCGGCCTCGAAATCGTCTGAGCGAGTGAGGCGCAAGACCGTGCCGGATTGCATGTCCATCATGTAGAGATCCCAACTGCGCGCGCGATGGGAGGCAAACGCCAGCATCCGTCCATCCGGCGACCAGGCCGGGTCGCGGTCTTCGCCGGCGTCAAAGGTGAGGCGCAGCAGATTGCCGGTGCCCTGTGAGAGCAGGTAAATGTCGCTGTTGCCGTTGTGCCGCATCGTAAAGGCGAGCGTGCCGCCGCTGCCCACCGGCGTGGGCGTCGCCCCGGGGCTTTCCGCCGGGACATCCTGGCCGGCGCTATCCCCGCCAGGCTGGGGCGTGGGTGTGATCAGGATCGTGCGCTCGGTGAAAATTTCGATAGTGTCGCGCGGGAGTTGGGTGAACAATACCAGAAGCCCGGCGACGAGCAGCGCCCATGCAACCGGCGGAAGCCGCACCGCGCGAGGTTTAATCAGCCAGCGCCAGACTTTCAACAAGACGGGTTCATCTTCCACAGTATGTCGTCTCTCGTGATGATCTCAATAACTTAAGTGTGTTTTTGATACAGGACTTACACAAACAAGTACAAATTTACCGCAGAGCACGCCGAGATCGCAGAGTTTTTTTATGGTTTCTCAGCGGCCTCGGCGTACTCTGCGGTGCAAAAGAGCCATCCTTGCGTAAGTCCTATGATAATGAAACGCGAACTTCAAAATTAAAATTTCTTTGGGCCAGAGAAGTTCGCGTCATTCATTACTGCAATAACGGTTATTCCGAGTTTGCGGCTTCAGCCGCTTCGCCAGAACGCGCACGTTGCCGCGCGCCGATGTGAGAGAGCAGGATACCGATTTCGTACAACACGATGAACGGCGCCGTCACCAACAACATGGTAATGGGATCGGGCGTCGGGGTGACGATGGCGGCGGCCACGACGGCCAGGAACCAGACGATACGGCGGCCTTTGGCGAGCAATTGGGGCGTCACCGCACCCAACCGCGCGATGACGTAGATGACGAGCGGCGTTTGAAAGATCAATCCCATCCAAAACACCAGCATGGTGAAGAACGAGAGGTAATATTGTAAAGAGTACTGGCTCTCTACGTCTTTGCTGAAGATTCCGCTGAGCGCCGTCAGGCTTGGCGGCAACAGGACTTCCACGGTGAAGATCGCGCCGATGACAAATAGCACGATAGCAGTTGGAATCCCCAACAAGTAAGTGACCCGTTCCGCTTTGTAAAGGCCCGGCGCTATGAAACCGTAAATCTCGAAAAGGATGTAGGGCAAGGCCACGCTGAAGCCGCCCACCAGGGCAATCTTGAAGTACGTGATCGCGCCTTCCGCCGGACTCAGGACGATGATTTTAACGCCCGCCACGCTGCCTAACGGGCGGAGCAGCCAGGGCATGATGTGACTTTCGACGAAAATGGTGGCGATAACTGTGGCGACCAACCAGACCACGACGGCGCGGAAAACTCGCCCTCGCAGTTCTATGATGTGTTCAAGCAGCGACATTTCTTTTTCGGTCATCTTACGGGCCCTCTACCGGGATGGGGGATGGAGAATCTGTTGGGAGAGCGGCGTCCGCCGGGCTACTCTCTACTGGGACAGCCTCAGACTGAGCCGCCGGTACTGGTTGCTCGGCAGCGGGCGCCTCGGGCGCTGCGGGCTTGGGCGGCGCAGGTTTTCCAACCATCGCTAAGATACCCTCTACATCCGCCGCTTTACTGGCCCGTTCGGCTTTCTTTTTGCGGATTTCGGCCTGCACCTCGGCTCTGGCGTCGGGCACCGCGACCTGGAGCGAGCGGTCAATCTCCCGGCCTTCCTCTTTGACCGACAGCTCGGTCTCCTTTACCACCGTACCGATTTCCTTGAACGTATCACCGACTTCGGCGAAAGAGGCTTTGGTTTCATCCACGACGTCCTGGACTTCATCCGGCAATAATTCACCCTGGAGTCCGGCGGTGAGCTGTGCCCAGGCGCGGCTGGCCTTGCGGGTGTAGCGACCGATGGTGCGCATGATATTCATGATGTCCTTTGGCCCGAATAGCAGCAGGGCCATCAGGATGATGACGAGGATCTCGCCTCCCCCGATGTTGAAAAAATTCATCCAATGCCTCCAGGCTCATCCCGCCGTCGTTGGCCGCAGGACGGGCAAAGATTTTGCAAGTGGGATGGCAATTTAACTTATGCCTCGTCGGAGTTGTCGGTGTCTTTCTTGGATTTATCGCTGCCCAGGCCATCTTTAAAGCCCCGGATGCTCTTGCCCAACTCTCCGCCGATCCGGGCGATGCGCCCCGGCCCGAAGAGTAACACTACCACTACCAGGATGATCAACAGTTCCGGTATGCCCAAATTTCGAAATAACATTTTCTCCTCCATTCATAGCTACTGTGATGCCCCCCATCGGAAACCCAGGGGGAATTTCCTCTGCAATGCGCTTTCTTCAGAAGCCGATGATGCCCTAAAGCGGCCTACCGCATTTCTGCATCATACTATGGTTTGCCGCCTTCGCAACCGTCGCCTATTCGCGCGTCCATTCCTGGATGAGGAATTCGGTGGCGCCGTTGGACAGAGCGACCCGTTCGATGCGCGGCCAGGTGTACGTTCCCAGGTTCAGCCGGTACGCGCCGGGCGCCAACTCTGCCGGGAGTTGCAGGCTGAAGTGGGTAATCAGCACGTCGTCATCCCGCCAGTACCAGGTGGGCACGCCTACCCCGTCTACTTGTGCTGCCAGCGTGTCGGCGTGCAGCAGGTGGTTAAAGATGTGGTATTCTTGCGATGTGACCGCGCGATAATGCCAGGTATAGGTCAGATCGAGGCGCGCGCCCGGCGTCAATTCGCCGTTGAGTTGCCCGTGCAGCAGCGCCATGCCGTTTTGCCACGCGGCTAGCGGCGCCGGCAGCGGCGGGCGGGCCGGTGTGCAGTAGGCCGGCCAGGGCGGTGTAGCCGGGATGGTCAGCGCCGGACTCAACACAGCAGACGCCCCCACTGGCGCGAGATCGTCCAGGGCAGCCCCCGGCCCGATCCAGTAACAGGTGGGACCGGGTGGCAGGATTAACCCCAGTCCGCTTGGCACGATGCGCACGCGATCATCATGCGCAAAGTTGCGCATCCAGTCAAAGGGCGAGAGATCGCCGCCCTCAAAGGTGGTCAGGATGATGACCTGTTGCGCCGGATCAACCTGCAAAACGTCCTTGATCTGCGTGACCATCTCATCCATCAGCCAGGCGCGGGTGACGGCGCGCAGTTGTCCCCGGCTTTCGTAGGCGATGCGCACGCCCCACCAGTACGTCCAGCCCAAACTCAGCAACAGCATCACGGCCAACACCCCATGCCCGGCGGCGCGCGCGCTCCGGGCACAGCGGCCCGTGGCAGCCAGCAGCCGTTCCACCCACGCGCCGATGAGTACATAAGGCGCCGGGAAGAGAAACAGCAGGTAGAAGTGCTGCAAGTGGATGCTGGTGGGCAGAAATAGCGTGGGGGCCAATACCGTCCAGGCCAGGGTCAACGCCAGCGCCGGGCGGCGCCGGGCGGGGCGGCGCAGGTCATAGAGCGCGCCGGCGCCGGACAGCGCCAGGATGGCCGTGAACAGATGAAAGAGCCGTGGCAGTCGGATTACAGAGGCGGCCCAAAGGGGATCGCGCGGCGTAGACAACACTTGCGCGCCGGTGAGCAGTTCCCACGTCAGACGGTAGGCGGCCCAGTTCCAGGCCGGCGCAGTTCCCGAATTGCCCTGTAGAAGCAGCTTCACATCCGCGAAGCCGGTGCTCAGGAGATACCAGAGGTAAGGCGCTGCAATCAGGAAGCTCAACGCCAGCCCCACGAGCAAGGCCCGCCGCCAGCCATTGCGCCAGGCCAATAGCATCCCTAGCAAGCCCAATGCCGCAGCCCAGGGCACTGCGGCCAAATGCACCAGTCCCATCAGCGTGGCGGCGGCCAACCCGACTACTACCATTGCCGGCGCGGTGCGGCCCTTGCGCGTGGTCAACACGATCAAAAAAGCCGCGTATGTCGTGACGGCGAAGGTACAAATGAGCGTTTGATACCAGATCCAGCGGATGAACTCCACTACCCAGGGCGCGGTCGCGTACAGGAGTGCGGCCGTCAACGCTGCGCGCCGCCCAAAGACCCGGTGTACGGCGTTAAAGAGCAGCGCCAGCGCCAGCAAGTCCAGGGCGGAGAAGAACCATTTGACGGCAATGACTTTGGGAACGATCAGCAGCGGGATGGCGGCCAGGGTGGGCGTCACCGCCGTCTGCATCACGCCGATGGAGGATTTGATGCCCACCTGGGGCAGGGAGCGGAAGGCGGCAATCTCGGCGGCGGCCGCGAGGATGGAGGACTGATCGGCGCCGACCAACGCTTCCTCGAAAGCGGCCAAACGCAAAAAGGCCGCCAGCAGGAGGACTGCGACGCCGCTCCATAATGTGCGACGGTAAATACGGGTGGCTTTCATCGGTGAGTCATTGTGCCCGTTTCCAGAAAAAACACAAGCCACCGTTCCCGTCCCACTCCTTGTTTCCTCAACGCCTGTGGTTATAATCAAGAGATCATTTTCAGAAACATTCATTAACCGGCAGTGTACCAGTGGTTGGGTGAAAATTTCTCACCACGAAGGACACGAAGGACACAAAGAGTTTTCTCTGTGAACTCGATGTGTTCTGGGGCTATTTTCGAGGGAGTTCATCATTAACCGGCGGTTCACCAGCGGTTGAATGAAAATGTAACACAAACTTTAGTTGGTATATTGGTTAACCAGCAAACTGAAGTTTGCGTTACTTCGCCATTTGCTATTAGCTATTTTCAAGGGAATTCGTCATTAACGGCTGGCCGTTCACCAGCGGTGGAATGAAAATTTCACGCAAAGACGCCAAGCTCGCTAAGTTCTTGTTTTTTACTTTGCGTCTTTGCGCCTTTGCGTGAAACAGTCTTTATTTTCAGAGGAGGCGCAACTTGAATCGTCCAGTGATTGTGGTGCATGGCGGCGCGGGGGCGTTCCGCGAATCAATGTGGGAGGCGTGTCTGGCCGGTTGTCGTCAGGCGGCGCTGGCCGGGTGGGAGCGATTGCGAGCCGGCGGCGCGGCCCTGGATGCGGTGGAGGCCGCCGTGCAAGTGTTGGAGGATGACCCGGCGTTTGATGCGGGGCGCGGCAGTTTCCTGAATATGGCCGGCGTGGTGCAGATGGATGCCATCATCATGGATGGTCGCACGTTAGACCTGGGGGCGGTGGCTGCGGTGGAGCGCATCCGGCACCCCATTACCCTGGCGCGGCGGGTGATGGAACGCTCCCCGCACAACTTCATTGTCGGGCCGGGCGCCATGGCATTTGCCGAGCAGGAGGGGATCTCTTTTTGTGATCCGGATGAATTGCAGGGCGTTCATGTTCTGGAGGATTCGGCGACGGCGCCGGGCATGGATACGGTCGGCGCCGTGGCGGTGGATCTCGCCGGCAATTTCGCGGTGGCGACGTCCACCGGCGGCACTCCGGGCAAATGGCCGGGGCGGGTGGGCGATTCACCGTTGGTGGGTGCCGGCGCGTATGCTGACAATCGGTGCGGCGCGGCTTCCGCCACGGGGGAGGGCGAAAAACTGATGCGCCTCGTCATCAGCAAGACCGCGTGTGACCGGCTGGCCGCCGGAATTCCCGCACCGCAGGTCGCCGCCGAGGTGATCCGTCTTTTGCACACGCGCGTGGGCGGGCATGGCGGGCTTATTTTGGTGGATCGTGAGGGCCGCGTGGGACTGGCGCATAATACGCAGTCTATGCCCCACGCTTACGTTTTGCCGCGCGGTGAGGGGCCGTTGGAGACGACGCTGGTGGTGGCGATGGAGGCGCGCCTGTATTGAGGTACCCGGTTTACGTTTTGAACGCAGGGCGGCGCACGCCGCCACTCAATCACAAAGCCCCACATGGTGTGGGGCTTTGTGGGTGATAGTTCCTGATGCTGCCGGTTCTCGTCCGCCGCGTGGGGCTACGTCATACCTTTGACCCGTTTACCCAACTGCACCAACCGACTTGCCATCGCATAATCCGGCACCTGGAAGTCCTCACTGAGCTGTTGTAACGAGATGAACGGACGCTTGGCGCCTTTGACCGCCCATTTGGCGGGCACCAGCAAACTGGTGGCAAAATAGCGGGCGGCGTCGTTGCTGTAAGGGTAGCTTTCTTCCCATGTGGCGCTGGTGCGGCAAATTTCTCGATAAAGCAACCGCGCCATCGCCATCCGATACTCATAACGATGTTCCCCAATGCCAAAAACCAACGAGAGATCACTGATGTCTACGCTGGCTAGTCCTTCCGGCGGATCGGAAAGAATTTTTTCAATGGGAATGGGTGGGTGTCCAAAATCGTAATGATCCACAATTTTGATGGTTAGTTCTTCGATTCGTCTTTGGTCATCGGGCGAAAGTGTCATTGATCATTCCTCCCCCAGGCAAATAATTGGGAAAACTGCCTGGTTGGTGCTGGCTATGCTCCTCTCTCAGAGACATTACCATTATATAGTATTTCTTAAAATGACAAAGACCGGCGGATTATCCGGGTGCGTTTCACGAAAAGGGCAAGTTGCCTCCCCTATCGGAAAACGGCTAAAGCCGTCATTTGAGAGGGATTTTTCGTCGCCGCGTGCAACGCGGCGACGAAAAATCCACGCTCTTTACCGGCCTTTAGGCCGCCATTGGGCCAATGAGTGGACACGTTGAGCAGCAGCAGGCTCTCTGCACTAAATATGAAATGCCCCCGATTATCCCAGGCGGCCGAACTGGCGGGCCAGTTGTTCGACCGAGATTTGCAAGATGGTCGGCCGGCCATGAGGACAGGTGCGCGGGTTTTGGGTCCGTTCGAGATGCTGGATCAATTGCGTCATTTCTTCGTGAGACAAGGCTTGTCCGGCTTTGACGGCGATCCGTTTGCAAATGCGGCGGATCATCGCTTCCTCAAGTGCGATATCGAGCGGCGTCCGATCTTGCGCCCCGCAGGCGATGTCGCTTAACAGATCGCCGAGGGCGAGGGTCTTCAGGGCGGCGGGGGTCGCCCGGACAAGGAACACTCCGGGGCCGAACGGCTCCACCTCCAACCCCAGGGTGGCCAGCCGGGGCAGTTGTTCTTCCAGCCAGGCCGCTTCATCCAGCGGCAGCGTCACGGCTTGCGGCTCCAGCAGCGGCTGTGACGGGATGCCCCCCTGCGTCCACTGCGCGAGCATCTGCTCGTATAACACGCGCTCGTGGGCGGCGTGCTGATCAATCAGGTATAGCCCATCCGGGCCTTCGGCGATGATGAACATGGTGGAGGCCTGTCCAATGACGCGCAGCGGCGGCAGGGTGGCGGGCGACGCGCTTGGGCGCGTTGGGGGGGCCGGCTGCTGCGGCGTGGCTGTGAGCGGCGGGGCCTCGTCGGGAAACGTAGCGGGGGTGGACGGCAGAGAAATCTGGATAGGGGTAGGAGTCAGCGCGGCGAGGCGGGCGCGGGTCTCGCCGGCGTCCACGGGCGGCGGCGCGCTCACTGCGACCTGCCAGGCGGCGGCGACCGGCGCGGCATCCGTCACCGTCATCCGTGTGGCGCGCTGCACGGCGCGAAAAACAGCGTCGGCGTCGCGGAAGCGCACCTCGGTCTTGGCCGGATGCACGTTTACGTCCACCTCCTCCGGCGGCAACACTACGCTCACGAAGGCGATGGGAAAACGTTTGACCGGCAGCAGGGTGTGGTAGGCCTGGATGATGGCGTAGGTGAGGCGTAAATCCTGCACCCAGCGCCCGTTGATGAAGATCGTGATGTAGCCCCGGTCGGCGCGGTGCGCGCTCGTCGGCCCGACGAAACCGCGCACCTGCACACTCTGTTCTTGCGTCAGTTCCGGCGGGATTTCCAGCAGATGGCTGCCCAAGTCCATGCCGTAGACCTGGATGAGCGCTTCCCGCGTCGCGCCGGCGCCGGTGGTGCGTAGGATTTCCGTATCGTCATGCATCACCGTGAAGGCGATGTGGGGGTAGGCGATGGCGTACCGGGTGAGGAAGGCATCCGTGTGATGGCGCTCGGTGCGCTCACTGCGCAGAAATTTGCGGCGGGCCGGGACGTTGTAGAACAAGTCCTCGATCAGCAGTTCTGTGCCGGGAGGATGGCCGACGGGGGTGCGCGCGACAATTTCGCCGCCCTCCAGCCGCAGCCGCAGCCCCACTTCGGCGTCCGTGTGGCGTGTCGTACACGTCACCCGGCTCACCGAGGCGATGCTGGCTAACGCCTCGCCCCGGAAGCCGAGCGTGAGGATGTGTTCCAGGTCGGCGGCGGTTTCCAATTTGCTGGTGGCGTGGCGGCGGAAGGCCAACTCCAACTCGGCGGGAGGAATCCCCATCCCGTTGTCGCGCACCTGGATCAGATCGCGCCCACCGCCGCGCGTGGCAACGTCTATGCGCGTTGCGCCGGCATCCAGGCTGTTCTCCACCAGTTCCTTGACGACGGAGGCGGGGCGTTCTACCACTTCCCCGGCGGCGATGCGGGCGGCAACAGATTCGGGCAATAGTCGGATCGTCATCCTTCCGATTGTAGTGCAAGGGGGCAAAACTGGCAAGACTGCGTCAGGTTTGACAAAACGGAAAACACTGCTTTAGTATGGCATAGGGGCAACCGGCCCCTCCACAGTCAGATGCAAAACGCGCTGAATTCCGATGTTCCGACGTTGAAACGTTCTAACGTTGGACTATTTAGTTTATGTTGAAGGAGAAATAAGGTTATGGTTGTCAAGGTGAAACCGGTGCAGGTGCAGTTCCGTGAAGTGGGGACCGAAGAATGGCTGCCGGCGCAGATTCCCGGCGGGGTGCACACGGATTTGATGGCGTTGGGGCGGATTCCCGATCCGTTTGTGGCCGACAATGAATTACAGGTGCAGTGGGTGGCCGAACGGGATTGGGAATATCAAGTGGCGTTTCCGGCGTCGGCGGAGTTGTTGGCGCAGGAGCGCGTGATGCTGGTTTGCGATGGGTTGGACACGCTGGCCGAAGTCTCTTTCAACGGGCAGGTGTTGGGCGAGACGGACAACATGTTCCGCCAATACCGCTGGGATGTGACGGGGTTGGCGCGGGCCGGGGAGAATGTGCTTTCCGTGCGCTTCCGTTCGACGGTGGCCACTATGGGCGCGAAGTATCAAGAGATGCCGCTGCGCGATGTGCCGCAAGCGATCCACGGCGGACCTTACGTGCGCAAAGCGCCCTGTCAGTTCGGGTGGGATTGGGGGCCGCAACTGCCGCCGATTGGGTTTTGGAAAGAAGCGCGGCTGGAAGGCTACACGACGGCGCGGTTGGTGGATGTGCATGTGCGGCAACAGCACGCGGACGGCGTGATGGTCGGCGCGCAGGTGATCCTGGATCGGTGGCAACCTGCCGAGATGCGGGCCGTGTTGACGTTGATCGCGCCCGATGGCACGGAGCAATCGGCGGAGGCGTTGCTGGCCGGCGAGGCGAACGAAGCGCTGCTGGCCGTGCCTGTGCCCGATCCCCAGCTTTGGTGGCCCAACGGTTACGGCGCGCAGCCGCTGTACGCTGCGACGGTGGCGCTCTACCAGGGCGAGGCGTTGCTGGATGCGTGGGCGTACAAAATAGGGCTGCGCACCATCGAACTGCGCCAGGAACGGGACGAGTTTGGGAAGTCGTTCGTGTTTGTGGTGAACGGCGTCCCGATGTTTGCCAAGGGCGCTGACTGGATTCCGTCCGACTCTTTCCCCACGCGGATCACGGATGACTTGCTGGAGCATCTGATCCACAGCGCCGCCGCCGCGAATATGAACATGCTGCGGGTGTGGGGCGGCGGTTTCTACGAGGAGGAGCGCTTCTATGACTTGTGCGACCGGTACGGTATTTTGGTCTGGCAGGATTTCGTCTTCTCGTGCAGCATCTACCCGGACGACGCGCCGTTCTTCGCCAACGTGCGCGAGGAGGCCGTGCAGAACGTCCGCCGCCTGCGTCACCGCGCGAGCCTGGCGCTGTGGTGCGGCAACAACGAGATGGAGGCCGGCTGGGTGCATTGGGGCTGGCGCACGGGTCAGCCGGAGGCGTTGCGCTTTAAGGCAGCTTATGACCGGATGTTCCATCACTTGCTGCCGGAGGTGTGCGCGGCGGAGGACCCCGATCACGCCTACTGGCCCAGCTCACCCTCGTCCGACGTGCCCTTCGACGATCCGAGCGGGGTCAACGCGGGGGACACGCACAATTGGGAGGTCTGGCACGGCGGGCGGCCTTTCTCGTTCTATCGTACCATTCCCTCGCGCTTTGTGAGCGAGTTTGGCTTCCAATCGCTGCCGAATCTTGCAACGGTGCGCACTTACGCCGAGGAAGCCGATTGGAACATGACCTCGTACATTATGGAACATCACCAGCGCAATGCGTCGGGCAACGGCAAGATCATCAACTATATGACCGACCATTTCCGCATGCCCAAAGATTTCCCGTCGCTGGTGTACCTGACGCAACTGCTCCAGGCGGAGGCGGTGCGCACCGGCGTGGAGTTCTGGCGGCGCAACCGCGCTTGCACGGGCGGCACGCTCTACTGGCAGTTGAACGATTGCTGGCCGGTGGCGTCGTGGGCGAGTCTCGACTATTATGGACGATGGAAAGCGCTGCATTACATCGCGCGGCGCTTCTACGCCCCGGTCTTGCTTTCCGCCGAGGAAGAAGGCGCGATTGTCACGTTGTACGTCACCAGCGATTTGCTGGAGACCTGGGTGGGCACGGTACACTGGTCCTTGGAGACACTGGATGGCGATGTGCTGACCTCCGACCAGGAAGCCGTGACTGTTTCGCCATTGGGGGTGGTCAAGGCGTGTACGCTGGATATGACGGCTTACCTCTCCCCGGACACCCGCCGTCGTATCGTCCTGGTCTATGAACTCTGGCGCGCTGACGAGCGATTGACCTTGGGGGTGACGCCATTTATTCCTACCAAACACCTGGCGTTGGGGACGCCCGGTTTGACGGTGAGCGTTGCCGAGGTTGACGGCGGCTTCGCGATCACCGTGGCCACGGAAAACCTGGCCCGCTTCGTGTGGTTGACGCTGGAAAGCGCCGATCCCGCGTTGAATACGGACGTTGTATTTAGTGATAACTACTTTGACTTGCCGGCGGACCGCTTCCTCACGGTGCGGATGCCCTCCGGCGCGGGGTGGACGTTAGAGAAGGTGCGGGCCGCGTTGCGGGTGCGGAGTCTGGTGGATTCATACTGAGAAGAAACCGGGAATCAGTAAACAGAAATCGGTAATGCGGGCCTCCGAGCCTGCATTACCGATTTCTAATTTCTATTCACCGATTTCCCGTGACTGCGATCTCAGTCCACGGCCCGCTTAGCTTTCAATTTCCTCGATGGCTTCAGGGGGAGTTTTGTTGCCATACATCACGCCCAACATCCCTGGCAGGTAACGATCCATTGTATGCACCGCCGGGTAGATAGCGTTCTTGATAAGGGCGGGCGTCAGTTCGGCGTTTTCAAAATCCAAACTGCTCTTATAGCGTACTTCGCCATCGGTATAATCAATTTCAAAGTTGCCGATACGCAGGCCGTAGTTGGCGCGATTGATATATTCCCCGACGGCTTCGCGCATTTCCTCCGGGGACTTGATCGGGGCGATGACGTAGAAGACGAACTGCTCCAAATCCACGCGGATCTGAGCATAACAACGCAGTTCCCCGTTATCCCCGGCGAAAAACACGCGGTAGATCGTTTTTTCATCCAATTGTTGGGGATACCAGCCATCATCCTTTAAGAATTGCCCCAGCGTCGCAAAGGCCCGCCACCCGTTCATGTCCTCGATTTCTTCTTCGGGCTGGGGGTCTCCCGCAAATTCGTTGAGCATATCATCGGTCATAATGAACCTCCTGAGCGCAATAGGCGCGGTTTGAAGAATGGTTTTTGTTGGCGGGCGCTGCCTGCCGAAAAAACAACTCTGGATAGAGTCTTAATTACTTGGCCAGAAGGCGAACAACTCGCCAACGGAACGGCCCATCACATTGCAACGGATGACCTCGCCAAAGATACCGGCGACCGATAGGATTTTCAACCGCTCCGGACGGCGTTCTGGGGGCAGGGGCGTGGTGTCGGTGACAATGATCTCGTCAATTTCTTCCAGACTATTGAGCCTTTCGACCGCCGAGCCGGTAAACAGGCCATGAGTGCCGACCACCGTGACCTTTTCGACATTATAGGAGCGGAGATACTTGATCGTTTCCATGATTGTACCACCGGTGGCGATTTCGTCATCCATGAGGATGACGTCCTTGCCTTCCACCTCTCCCATGATGCCCTCAATGACGACGCTATCATCCGTCTTGCGCATTTTCTCCCCGGCAGCGATGGAAATCCCCAGGGTGCGGGCCAGCTTGGACGCGCGTTTGGCATGCCCGATGTCCGGCGCGAGCACTACGCTGTTGCTCAAATCTTTGTGTCGCAGATGTTCAATGAAGACGGAATGGGCCGTCAGGTGATCGGTGTGAACGCGGAAGAAACCATGCACCTGCGGGGAGTGCAGCGTCATGGTGATGACGTGGGTGGCCCCAGCGGTGATGATCAGGTCGGCCACCAACCGCCCGGCAATGGAGATACGGGGGGCATCCTTTTTATCGGAGCGGGCGTAAGAGTAGTACGGGATCACGGCGTGGACGCTTTGGGCGCCGGCCGTGCGGGCCACGTCCAGCATCAGCAGCAGCTCCAACAGGTTGTCGCTGCACGGGGGCGAGAGGGGTTGGATAATGAACACCTCTTTGGTGCGCACCGTGGTTCCCAGGTGAACGTAGAAGTTGTCGTTGGAGAATTTGCGGGTGACGGAAGGGCTGAGTTTCAGGCCAAGCGATTCGGCGATTTTTTGCGCCAGCTCGGGGTGGGCGGTGCCGCTGAAAATCAAGGTGCTGTCTAAGCACGGGTCAGGGTAAGCACATTGGGGGACACAAAGTCCGGAGGTCGGATCAGCATTTTCTTGGGACACGTTCATCTCCTCTTTTCCTGGACTATCTTGATCACTCTATTGTATGCCGTCTTATGGAGGGGTCAAGGTGAGTTTTTCTATAGGTTTTCGATGGCGACCGGCTCTATCACATCCGCTGGGGTGAAGCCGAAGATGCGTCCGTAGAAGTAGAGTTCGGCGTCGAGCGCGCGGCGGATGTTTTCGGCCCGGCGGAAGCCGTGCTGTTCGCCCTCAAAGGGCAGGTAGGCGACGGGGATGCCTTTTTCCCGCAAGGCCGCCACCATCGTCTCGGCCTGCTTGGGCGACACC
Source organism: Chloroflexota bacterium (assembly GCA_029555965.1). GTDB lineage: Bacteria > Chloroflexota > Anaerolineae > B4-G1 > SLSP01 > JAKQHY01. The sequence goes on from JAKQHY010000024.1 coordinate 18,431, forward strand.
ACCGGGTCTTCCAGCCCTTGCAGGAAAATGACGGGGCAGTTGAGTCCGGCAACGTGGTGGATGGGGGAGCGCGCCAGGTACACATCGCGCTGCTCCGGGTACGAGCCGACAATCTGATCCAGATAGCGGGATTCAAATTTGTGGGTGTCGAGCACCAGCGCTTCCAGGTCACTGATCCCAAAAAGACTGGCGCCGGCTTTGAAAACGTCGCGGAAGGTCAGGGCGCACAGCGTCGTGTAGCCGCCCGCGCTGCCGCCGCGAATCGCCAGCCGCTGCGCGTCCACCCGGCCCTGCGCCACCAGATACAGCGCGCCGTTGGTGCAGTCGTCCACGTCCACCACGCCCCACTGCTCGTTGAGCCGCTCGCGGTACGCGCGCCCGTAGCCGGTGCTGCCGCCATAGTTCACGTCCAGCACGGCGAAGCCCCGGCTGGTCCAGTATTGAATGTTCAGGCTGAGCGCGCTGGAAGCCGCGCCGGTCGGCCCGCCGTGGCTGAGGACGAGCAGCGGCGGCAACTCGCCCTCCGGCGCGGCGTAATCCTGGTTGCGCGGCGCGTAGAACAGCCCGTGCGCCGTCAGCCCGTTGGCGGTGGGGAACTCAATGGCTTCCGGCATCGAGAGGTAACCGACAGCCACCTCCAGGGTGCTTCTTCGTCGGATAATGGTGTGTTCGCCGGTTGCCAGCGTCACGCGCACCAGCGCGCCTGGCAGCGTGGGCGCGCCGCCCTGGAAAAGTACGGTTCCCGGCGCAACCTGCACATCGCCAAGGGCGGTGTAAGGCGTGGCGATGGGGATGAGCGCGCCGGTGGTTGTGTCGAGGCTCGCCAGGTAGTCCATGCCGTTCTGGGTGTACGTGCAGACAATCCGCTGCGCCGACTCAAAAGCATACGTGGAGAGACCAAACGCCCACTGCGGCCGGCCAAATTCGGCATCCATAGGGGCCAGGGGGACCGCGCTGTCATTTTCCAAACGATAGAGATTCCACCAACCGCTGCGGTCGGAGACGAAATACAACTTGCCGTCCGGCGACCATTCGGGCTGGAAGATGGACTCGGACAAGCCGCCCGCCACCTGCCGCGCGCCGTCTAGTGCGCCATCCGGCAGCACGTCGGCCAGCCACAACGTCGTGCCGTCCCAGGGCATATTCGGGTGATTCCAACTCAGCCAGGCCAGCCGGCGTCCGTCAGGGCTGAGGCGCGGGCTGGCGTAGAAGTCCGCGCCGGAGACGAGCACGGTCTGCGTCTCGCTGCCGTCCAACGCGAGCGCGGCAAGGGTATTGACGACTTCGCTGCCGCGGTGATCCTCGCGCACGCACACAATGCGATTACGCACGTGATCCACAAAGCCGTCCGCGTAGCGCAGTGCCCCCTCCGGCGTGATGGGGGTGGGATCGCCGCCGGGCGTCATCCGGTACAGGCGTTGGTCTTTGAAATTGGAGAAGTAGACCGTGTCGCCGTCCAGAATCACCGCGCCGCCGCCGTACTCGTGGACGCGCGTGCGGACGTTGAAAGGGGGCGTGGTGACATCGTGTGTCGCCCCGTCCGGCGCGCGGCGGACGAGTACATTGCGCCCGCCCTCGGAGGGCCGGCCCTCAATCCAATAAAGATCCTCGCCGTTAAACCACCCGCCGTCCAGACGAATGGATTGCGCCACCATCACCTCGCTGGTGATGGGTGACTTCCAGGTTCCGTAAGGGGATACAGTGGGTTGAGACATAAATTCCTCCTGTAAAAAGTAACGAGTGATGAGTAATGAGTTAAGTTACTCATTACTTCTTACTCATTTCTCATTTCTTGCATCCTGCCTCTTGCTTCTTCTGAAACGCCAACGTATTCCGCTCCCAAAAGTAGCCGTCGGTGTAGCCCTGGATGCGGGCGTCGGCGGCGGCCAGGGCCAGACGTTTTTCGGCCAGGCAGGCGTAGGTTTCGTCAATTTCGACGCCGACGTAGTGGCGTTGCAGCTTCTTGGCGACGACGGACGTGGTTCCTGAGCCGAGGAACGGGTCGAACACCACGTCGCCGGTGTTGGAGCTGGCAAGGATGAGCTTCGCCAGCAGCTTCTCCGGCTTCTGAGTGGGGTGGGGCGTGTTTTCGGGCATAGACCAGAACGGCACGGTGAGGTCCGTCCACAGATTGGAGGGGTGCGTAAGACGGAAACGTCCGTCGTCGTCCTCCTCCCAATCTTTGGGAGCGCCATCCTCGTGCGTGTACGGCGCGATCACGCGCCGCTTGAGCTTCACCGCGTCCACATTGAAGACGTAGTCATCCGAAACCGTGCAGAACCAGATGTCCTCCGCGCAGTTCTTCCAGTTGCGTTGCGCGCCGCGCCCCTTCTCCCGCTCCCAGGTGATGCGGTTGCGGACGATGAAGTGCTTCTCCAGCACGCTGTGCAGGGCCGCCGACGCGCGCCAGTCGCCGCAGACGTAGAGGGAAGCCGTGGGCTTGAGCGTCCGCCGCAATGGGCCGAGCCAGGATTCCAACCAGGCGGCGTAATCGGCCTGCGATTGTTGGTTGAACTGCTGCTCCCCAAAGGCTTTGTCGAGATTGTAGGGCGGGTCGGCAATCAGCAGATCCACAAAATGCTCTGGCAGCCAGGGCAGAACGATGAACACATCCTGACACAGCGTGCGATCCAGGATCGTGTCGAGCCTAGTTTGCCCGTTCAACTGCAACAGGTGCGTTTTGTATGCCGCTTTTTCGGCCTCGGTCAGCGTGATGGTCCGATTGCGGGGGGCAGGGCGATTGGCTGTGTTCAATGCTCGTTCTCCGGCGTTAGTTGGCTGACGGTTAGTATACCGCACTTTTGTTCTTACGTAAGTTCTGGGTTATTTCACGCAAAGGCGCAAAGGCGCGAAGTTTTTTAGGCTATAATGGAGTTCGCTTGTGCCAAAGGGCCAGCTTTTCTCCATCCCTTTTCGTCTCTGCGCCTTTGCGTGAGATGAATTTATGACTCTCCTGAGAAAAGGAGGGTTAGCCACAAAGGACACGAAGGACACGAAGAAAATTCAGGGAAGGCTTAAAATTGTTTACTTTAAACCTCAGTGATGTCGATTTTGTTAATTCGTGTCTTAAAATCCTTTGTGTACTTTGTGTCCTTAGTGGTTTTTTCAGTGGAGTCATTTATGTTCAATGGAGGTGTTAGTGGAGACTTTGATGCTACGTGAACGAGAATTGAAAAAACGCTGGCCGTATCCCTACCGGTGGGGGCGGGTGCAGGATAACACGTTTGACGGGCTGACGCGCTTCGTCTACGATATCGCGGACTTTGCGGCGGTGCTGGCCGAAATCAAGCGGCGGTATGAGCACGCGCCCAACTACGACGCGCTCTTCAACTACGCTCTCAACCGCTGGTATAATTTCTGGTCGGCGCGGGCGGTGGAGGAGATGTTCTGCGCGTTGGACGGCGTGACGCCCGCCAAAGACCCCCGCGACCGCCTGGTGGACTTCGCCATCCAGGGCATCCGCTTTGACCACAAAACGTCGGTCTATCCGCAGGGCTTTGGGCGCGAGTTGGCGCACGCCGTCAACCACCCCGACGCGCTCATCCGCTGGTTGTACGAGCAGCAGAGCCAGCAGGGCCGCAAGCATTATGCCAACCGGCTGTTCATCGTGATGTACGCGGCGGATGGGCAGCACTGGAAATTGAAAGCTGAATTGACGTGGCTGCACGGGATCGTGCAGGAGTACGTGGCGACGTTTGCGGCGGAGCGATTGTGGCAATTCGTGTTTGAGCCGGGGACGACGACGGTATCGGACGTTATCTGGGCCATCAGGTGTAAGTAAGGTGGTTTTTAAACGCAAAGACGCAAAGACACAGAGACGCAAAGCTCTTTTTGAATTTTCTTGGCGTCTTTGCGCCTTTGCGTGAAATATTCATTTTTGGGGAAGTCAATGATGGAAGAAGTGTTACTGGATAAAGCGTGGTTGGTGCAAATTCTGGATGAGTGCCTGGCGGAAAACGATTTGGACGTGATCCGCCGGCGCGTGGACGATTTACGGGGACAGGTGACGGGCGACGGGTTGCCGCCGGTGGGGGACGAACCGCTACCCTGGCGGCGGGACGTTCTGCTGGCCGACCTGACCCAGATTGTCGAGACGCACACGTTGCAGCGGACGCACTACTACCTGGCGCGGCTGCGCAAGGCGGCGACCGAGGTGCGCACCGGCAAGATCAACGACCTCAACCTCAACCGCTGGAAGGACTACGACGACATCCTCACCGACAGCCTGTGGGTGATGGATCGGCGCGACAGCACGGGTTCGCACAAGGCGTGGTACTGGGGGAACTTCATCCCGCAAATCCCCCACCAGATGCTGCTGCGGTACACCCGGCGCGGCGACTGGGCGCTGGACACCTTCGCGGGCAGCGGCACCACCCTGATCGAGTGCCGCCGCCTGGGGCGCAACGGCCTCGGCGTTGAGCTGAACCCGGACGTAGCGAGTCGCGCACGGGAGATCGTGGCGCAGGAGCCGAATCCGCATGGGGTAACGACGGACATCGCGCTGGGGGACAGCGCCGTCTTCGATTACGAGGCTTTGTTGCGCGAGCGCGGCCTGAAGCAGGTGCAACTGCTCATCATGCACCCGCCCTACCACGACATCATCCAGTTCAGCGAGGACGCCCGCGATCTCTCCAACGCGACTTCTACGGACGCCTTCGTGGATATGTTCTCCCAGATCGTCGCGCGCACCTATCCTATCCTGGAGAAAGGCCGCTATCTGGTGGTGGTCATCGGCGACAAATACATTCAGGGCGAATGGGTGCCGCTCGGCTTCCACCTGATGCAGGCCGTGCAGGCGCAGGGCTACACCCTGAAAAGCATCATCGTCAAAAACTTCGACGAGACGCGCGCCAAGCGCGAGCAAAAAGCCCTCTGGCGTTATCGCGCGCTGGTGGGGGGATTTTATGTGTTCAAGCACGAGTATATTTTGTTGTTTAGCAAATGAGGTCCCTGCCGACCCTGAATATCCCCCCCTTACCCCCCTTCTGTCACACCCCTGTCATACTCTCCTGTTACGATAAAGCCGTAATGCGCAAAAACGTAAAACGTAGAACGTAAAACGTAAAACGTAAGGCTTTCACAGTGAAGTCATTATGTTTCACGTTTCACGTTTTATTTATCCAAACAGGAGGATAGATATGCGACGCTTGACTTTAGCTTTACTCATCACCCTTTTGCTGCTCCAAACTGTGAGCGGCGCAGTGTTGGCCGATGGGATGATCATGCCGGAAGCGCTGGATACCGGCTATCTCATCGTGAAGTATCACCACGTCACAGTGGACATTGAGGATGGACACGCCGTCACCCGCGTGGAGCAGGAGTTCGTCAATCCCCACGACTTTGCCGTGACCGGGCGCTACCTCTTTCCCGTGCCGCCGGACGCGATGGTGGGGGAATTCCAGGCGACGCTCGCCGGGGAGCGGCAGACGGTGACGCGCCAGGATGCGGCGACGACCAACCGCGCGCTGTACGACCTCGTCGCGCAGCGCCACGACCCCTCGCTGTTGCAATACGCCGATTGGGAGACGCTCGCCTTCGACCTGACGCTGCCTGCGGGCGCGTCGCGCGTGATGACGTTGGAATACGACGAAGTGCTGGCCCCCACCGGCGGGATATTCCACTACCGCTACATCCTCAGCACCGAGCGCTATACCGCGCAGCCGTTGGAAGACGTGTCGGTGACGGTGAATGTGGCGTCTACCAAGGGCCTCGGCGCCCTGTACTCCTCCTCGCACACGGTGACGACGGAGCGCCTGGACGATGGTCGCGCCCGCGTGACCTGGGCCGCGCAGAACGTGCAGCCTTACGAGGACTTCGACCTCTACTTCGCCCCGGCGGAGGGCGGCTTCGGCGGCGGCCTGCTCACTGGCGCGCGCGAGGACGCGGACGGCACCCTGCAAGACCACTTCCTCTTCCTCTTTGCGCCGGAGCCGGACACGGCGCGCGACACGACGCTGCCCAAGGACATCGTCTTCGTCCTGGATCGCTCCGGCAGCATGAGCGGCGAGAAGCTCGCGCAGGCGCAGGACGCCCTGCAATTCATCCTCGGCCAGTTGAACGAGGCCGACCGCTTCTCCATCGTTGCCTTTGACAACCAGTTGCTCACCTTTGCGGAAACGCTGCGCCCGGCGGATCAGGACACATTGCGCGACGCCCGCCGCTTCGTAGCCGACCTGTACGCGAACACCAACACGGACATCGAGGGCGCGCTGCAAGCCGGCCTGCGCATCCTTTCCGCCAGTGAGGAGCGCGAGGGCGCGGCCCGCCTCGTCGTCTTCCTCACCGACGGCCTGCCGACGGCCGGCGTGACCGACGCCGCGCTCATTGCCGACCTGATCGCCCGCGCCAACGCCCGCGTGGAAGCGCGCCTGCACGTCTTCGGCGTCGGCTACGATGTGAATACGCACCTGCTGGATCGCCTCTCCGTCGAAAATCACGGCAGCGTCACCTACGTCCAGCCCGGCGAAAACCTGGAAGCGGTGCTCGCCGCCTTCTACGGCAAAATCGCCAACCCGGTGCTCACCGACGTGGAAATCACCTTCGAGGGGATGGACGTGACCGACCTCTACCCACGCACGTTGCCGGACTTGTTCGCCGGATCGAGCCTGCTGCTGGCCGGGCGGTATCGCGCTGCGGGCGACCGGGCGACGGTCACGGTGCGCGGCATGGCCGGAACGGAGGCGCGCGAATACGTCTACACGTTCAATCTAGGGGAGCTGCGCAATCAGGACTTCGTGCCGCGCCTGTGGGCCACGCGTCGCATCGGCGACTTGCTGGACACGGTGCGCGTCGAGGGCGAGAACGCCGCGCTCATCGAAGAAATCCGCGCATTGGGCCTGGCTTACGGCATCGTGACGCCGTACACCACCTTCGTCATCGCCGCGCAGAGCACCGGCGCGGCCTCTTATGAGAACATGTCGCTGTACAACCGCCCGACCGATCTCAATCAGGCCAGCGGGCAGACCACCATCCAGGCGCGGGTGCAGAATCAGAGCTACCAGGACGCTTCCCAGGCGAATCTGGCGAGCGGGGCCAACGTTGTCAACAGCGGGGAGCGCAGCCTGGCGCAGGTGGCGCGGCAGGGACAGGCGCATCAGAATGTTGACCTGTCGCTGCTGCAAGGTCGCAACGACGTGGACGGCCCGGTCACGGACGAATGGATCGCCGCCAACATTCAGGTGGATCGGCAGGTGGACTTTGGGTCGGCGGAATACTTCGCTTTGGCGGACGACCCGGCAGCGCGGCAATATCTACAAAGCGGCAACAACGTGCTCTTCAAATACCAGGGGACGGTCATCCAGGTCAACGACCCGGACGCGCCGCAGCCCGCGACGCCGGAACTCGCGCCGCAGACGCAAAACACGGCGGAATACGCTCCCACATCGGCGGCCCGCAGCGATGACCGGGGCTTCTTTGGCTGGCTCTACGCCCTGGCCGTCGCCGTCATCGAGTGGTTGTTCTAAAACGTAAAACGTCAAACGTGAGGTTTTCACTGCGAAGGCCTCACGTTTGACGTTTGACGTTTGATTCAGTCTCCCCCTCTCCCCCTCTCCCCCCCTCCCCCTCCTTCCTGTGTCGCACCACCAACACCGGTCGCCCGGCCTGCTCCACCACCATATCCGTGATGCTGCGCACGAAACGCCGCCGCAAGCTCTCCACGGCGTAGGTCGAACCGAGCGCGACCAGGTCGTATTCACCCTCGCGGATTTCCTGCATCACCTGCTCAGCCACCGACCCATGCCGCAGGCTGATGCTCGTTTCGACGCCGAGCGCGCGCAGCGCGTCGCGCCCGGCGCGCAGGTTGCGGCCCTGCGGCGTGTCGGTTTGCAGGAGCGCGCCCCACGCATCTTCGACTTCGCGCAAGACGGGATAATGGAGCGTCGGCTGCGGGATCACGTAGAGCAGCGTCACTTCCGCGTCGGTAGCCTGTGCAAGTTGACCTACCAACTGAATCGTTTCAAGCGGATACCACAGGTCGCTGCTGCACAGCAGGATGCGGCGCAGCGTGGGCCGGTCGGCGGGGATGATGAGCACGGGCGTGTGGACCGACTGGAGCACGCGCCGGACGGAGGAGCCGCGCAGCCAACGGCGCAGCCGTCCGCGCTCCAACAGGCCGACCACCACCAGGTCATACGGCGCCTGCGCCGCCTGCGCGATGATGGCGCGGCGCGGAATCTCCGGGCGGCTGAGGACCGTACACCGCAATCCGGCGTCCGTCAGGCGCGCACATACGTCCGTAACGGCGGCGGGCGGCGTGGCGGACTGCCCGGCCCGGCTCGATGTGACCAGGAGCGTTGTCTCGGCCTGCAATGTTCGCGCCAACCGTTCCCCCAACGCCAACGCCGGCTGGCTCAAAGGTGTTCCATCGGTACACAGTAATAAGCGCATAATTCCCTCTGGAAATTAGGAGTGAGGAGTTGCGAGTGAGGAGTTGCGAGTGAGGAGTTGCGAGTGAGGATTGAGGAGTTGGGACTACTTCCTGACGCCTCATTCCTCACTCCTCATTCCTAACTCCTCACTCCTCATTCCTAACTCGCTTTACCGAAACCACACAATCCCCACTAATCCGGCGGCGAGCACGACGAGGGTGGGGGGGACTTTGAGGACGACGATGGCAAGCAAGCTGATCGCGCCTAGCAGGAGAGGCGACCAGAGTTGCGTTGCGCCGCTTTCGGCGACGAGGTTGTACGCTGTGATCAGCAGCAGCGCGGCCAGCGCGGGCGCCAACCCCTTCACGAAACTGCCGATCCACGCCTCGCCGCGCAATCGAGTCAGAATGGCAGCGGCGACCAGCATAATGACCGTCGGCGGCAACACCGCGCCCAAACAGGCGATCAGCGCGCCCGGTATGCCGCCTACCCGGTAGCCGACGAACATCGCCAGTTGCAGCGCGTCCGACCCCGGCAACACGCTGGAATAGCCCACCGCCTCGATGAACTCCTCGCGGGTGAGCAGCTTCTCCACCGCCTCGGAATAGAGCAACCCCGCCGAGGCCGGCCCAGACGAAGTCAGCAGATTGATCTTCAAAAATGTAAGAAATAAGGCCCAGAGTTTGTCGCGCATTGTTCCCTCCCTTATGAAGAAATGGGAAATGAGAAATGAGAAATGAGAAATGGGGAATGAAGTGCGATGCTAAAAAGTCTGTTACTCATTACTCATTACTCATTACCCATTACTCATTACCCAATCAATAAAATTCCCCCGCCAGGTACGCCTTCGTCTTGGCCTCCTGCGGATGTTGCAGCACTTGGTCCGCCGGGCCGTGTTCGATCAATTCGCCCATGTACATAAAAATCACGTAATCGGCCACGCGGCGCGCCTGCCGCAGCACGTGCGTCACCAGCACGATGCTGTAGTCCTGCTTGAGTTCCAGCAATCGCCCCTCGATGCGCTGCGACGAGAGCGGGTCCAGCGCGGACGTGACTTCGTCGCACAGCAGCACCTCCGGCTCGACGGCCAGCCCACGCGCCAGGCAAAGCCGCTGCTGCTGGCCGATGGAGAGCGCGGAGGCCGGGCTGCTCAGGCGATCCTGCACCTCGTCCCAGATGCCGGCGGCCTGGAGCTGCTTCTTGACCAGGGTGTCCAGCGTCTCCCGTTGGCGGATTCCATACAAGCGCGGTCCGTAGGCCACGTTGTCGTAGATGGACATGGGCAGCGGGAAGGGACG
>JAKQHY010000027.1 GCA_029555965.1 Chloroflexota bacterium
CATTTCCAAAACCTTCAATTGCTCACTCATTGCTTTTTTCTCCTTGTATCAAAGTTTTAGCAACGGATGATGCCACACACCATCCGCAACTCCTAACTCCTAACTCGCAACTCTTAACTCGCCGCGCGCAACTCCGTCAGCAGCCGGCTCGCCTCAGCCGCGCTGAGTTCGCCGCGATTGACCCGTTCCAGGATGTCCAATGCCGGCGGTGTGTCTTCCGGCGGCGCGGGGGCCGCTTCCAGCCCCAGGGCGGCGATGAGTTCGTCAATCTTACGGCGGATCGTCCAGTAGGAGATGCCCAGTTCGCGTTCCATCTCCTTGACGTTGCCCCGGCAGCGGATGAAGCTCTCCAAAAAGGAGACGCTCTCCGGCGTCAGGCTGCAAAAGGGACAAGGCGCGTAACGCCCCAGGATAATCGTCTCGCAATCAGTACAATTCAGGCGGGTGATTTCCAATTTTCCCCCGCAAGAAGGGCAGTGTTCCAGAACTTTGCGCATATCTACCTCCATATTTGGTATTATAGGTTATAAAAACCAAAAAGTCAATACTAAAAACCAAAATATTTGGTTTTTAAATCACATTCTTATTTTCCATTCCTGGGAGAGCTAAAAAGCGGGGCAAGGCGAATTCGCCTTGCCCCGCTTCTCACTTCTTGCTTCTTGCTTCCTGCCTCTTTACGGTTCCAACCCGCCAAAATACTCCCGCACATAAGCGCGCAAGGCAGGCGGATAAGCGGTGCGCGACAGGTCCGCCTCAGCAGCTTCAACGTAATCGCCGTAGACGTCCTGGTAGGCGACGCGCGACGGGTTGGGCAAACCCACTTCGGGCTGGACTTGTCCCTGGGTGGCCTCGCGCGGCAGGGTGATTTCGCCGCCCTGCCCGCTCAGGCGCTCCGCCGAGGTCGAGCCGTAGGGCGCGCTGCTCCCGCTGTCTTCGTGATGGCCGCTGGTTCCCTGCCCGGCGCCCTCCCCCGTCGAACCTGGCCCGCCCGCGTTTGGCTGCCCTTGATTGCCACTTCCCGGCTGTCCGGTGTTCCCCTGCGGAGATTGTGCGCCGCCCGGCGGGTTTTGGGCCATCACCGGCGACTGCGCCGCGCCCAACTGCGCCTGAGCCTGTTGCACGCCCGCCTGCGCCTGTTCCAGGGCTTGATTGGGAGCGTTGGCCTGAGAGACCTCAGAAAGCGCGTCAGCGGCCTTCTGGACGGCCTCGCGCGCGCCCTGTGCGTCGCCCTGGTAGATTTCCTGGGCAATGTCCTGAAATTGCTGCGCCAGCGCCGGGTCGCTCTGCTGCAAGGCGTCGGCTATCTGCGTGAAGGCGTCGGCCAACGCCTGGGCTTCCTCCGCTGTCAGGGGTGTGCTGGTCGGATCGGTCAGCGCGCGCAGGTAGGCCGCCGCCGCATCCACGTCGCCGCGCTGCAACGCCTCGGCCAACGGCTGCACCACAGCCTCGGCGGTAAGCGGCGCGGCCTCCGAGAGGCGTTGCACCTGCGCTTCGGCTTCCGGCGCGCGCAGCGCCGCAAGCTGGCGCTCCGCCTCAGTCAACGCAGCCTGCTGCTCCTCCGGCGTGCTGCGGCGATCCTGGAGGGTTTGCAACGCCTCGTCCAGCGCTTTGAGGGCAGCCTCGCGCGCGGCTTCGTCCAGGGCGGGGGATTCCGACAGGGCCTCGCGCGCGGCTTCCAGCCGTTCCGCCGCGGCTTCCGCCTCACGCTGCTGCGCTTCGCGGAGCGCGAGTGTGGCTTCCTGCGGGTTGGACAACAGCAAGAGGGGCAATAAGGCGAGCGCCGTCGCCAACAGCGCGCCGTAGAACTCGCGCGACAGCCGCAAGGGGAAGGCGGCGCGCACGTCCGCCGCCCGCGCCGCCGCGAGGGCTTCTTGAGATTGCAGGCGCGCCATCTCTGGCGGGGCCTGGATGCGCCCCTGCCGCAGCTCCCAGGCTGTCGTCAGGCGATCGGCCAGGCGCAGAGCGTGGTCAAAAAGGCGCAGGCGACGCGCCAGCGGACGCGGCCAGGCGTAGCCCAACACCGCTCCCGCCAGCGCGCCGCCGAGCAGCGCCCAGAGCAGGGCCAGCGTCAGGTCGGCGCGATACCAGAGCGGCCAGAAGCGCGCCGCGAGGCCGGCCAGCACGCCGCCGAGCAGCGCCGCCAGCAGTCCCCATCCGCCGCCCTGGAGCGCGCCGCGCTCTCGCAGCGCCGCCGTCATCCGGGTCAGCTCGTAATCCAACGCGCGATCATCCATGTCACCGCTCCGGGCGCGCTACGCGCCTGGTCGCGCGCCACAGCAGGAAAAGTGACACCAACGCGGTCGAGACGGTGAACACGATCCAGGGGGAAGGTAAAGAAATAGCGCCCAGCGTTGTGGTGGCGCTTGCGGTGGGGTCAAAACGTTCAACCGTGAAATGCAGCCACCACCACGATCCCTGGTTTAGCCCCAACACTTCTGTCGCAATGGCAGCGGCCAGGGGATGGAGTCCCACCAGGATGACCCAGCCGTACTGGATCACCACTTCGAGCCAAAACGGCAAGAGCGCCGCCTCGGAATAGACCCAGAGATCGTACAGGCTGCCCCAGAGGCCGATGACCAGCGCAATGACGGGCAGGACGCCCAGGTTGACAACGTAGAACATAATCACGGCGGCGATGGTTTTGCGCACCCAGGTGGATAAATATACGGCCCAGACGACATTCAAGGTCATTGTCAATACCAGGAACAGCAGGGTGAGCAGGAGTTCGGTCGTGGTGACGCCGCCGAGCCAGAAGCCGATCATCAGCAAGGGAAAGGGCGCAAGGATGTAGAGGCTGCCCGTCAACAACGAGGCGCCCACTTTACCCAGGACAACCGCCCGTGGACGCAACGTCGTCGTGACCAGCAATTCTAAGGTGCGGTTCTCGCGTTCTCCGGCGATAGCGCCCAATGCATTCACCGGCACGAGCAGCATCGCCGTCAACATCAGGATGACGCTGGAAAACCAGTAGAGCGCGCGGCCCTGGACGAACAGATCCGACAGAGAAGTTGTTGCGGTTTCTTCAAACAGCGCCGATGAAATCGTCAGCAGTATAAAAAGTCCCGTCAGAATCGCGATGACAAACAAGTAGATACTCAGGAATACAAAAAAGCGATTTCGTCGGGCGCTGCTGTATAGATGTCGTAATAATAAAGGATTCATAACACCTCCACCGCGATTATACCCGTGGGATGAGGCAAATCAAGCTGCCGTAGTTATCACAGAACAAGATCACAGATGTGCGAAAGCACAAGACCACAAGCACGCCGGGAACTTTGGGTACGCATTGGGCGTTGATTTATAGTACAATAAGAGTCATTACGAGTTAAGGAGATAAGGGTTACTTATGAAACACACATGGCTTTTTGGAGTATGTTCATTAGTCGTGCTGCTGTTGACGGCGTGCGTCACCCACACACCGAATGCCGAGACGCCGTTGATACAGACCAGCCCATTGCCGCTGCCGCAATCGCCCATCTCAAAACCGGCGACACCGGCCCCCCCCATCACCAAGGACATCAAAACCCTGGACGATTTGCAATCCGCCGTAGCCCAAGCGTTGGGGTTCGAGAAAAGTGACTTGACATTGATCAGCTCAGAAGAAGTGCAGTGGCGGGACAGCAGTTTGGGATGCCCGCAAAAAGATATGCACTATCTCCAGGTGATTACACCGGGGTGGCGCGTCATTTTTGCGGATGCGACCGGGAAACAGTATGATATTCGCACCCCCGAGAATATGGGGCATTACATCATCTGTGTCAATGCCGACAATTCCAATGAGACACAACCGGTTGACAAAGAAAGTTTTGGCAGCGCCAAAGACGCCGCCGTGAACGCGCTGATGGAAAAGCTCAATGTCACCCGTGAGGCCATCTCCATTGTCAGTGTTGAGGCCGTCGAATGGCGCAATTCCTGCTTGGGCTGCGCCGGCCCCGACGAGAATTGCTTGATGGTCATTACCTCTGGTTATCGGATTCTGTTGGAAAGCGGGAGCGAAACCTACACTGTCCACACGAACAGCACAGGCAGTCGTACCATTGTCTGCGAAAAACCCGAGGCAGATGGGACGACCAAGCCCTGATACGGATTCGCGCTCTTCAGTAGATTGAGCGGAGTGAGCAAATTCAAGCAAAACCAGGTGAGAGCCATGAAATGTGAGGCTTGTGTGAGGCAAGCCTCACATTTCACGTTTCACGGGTTCAGATATGATATAATCACAGAAGGAGAGCCTATGCCTATCTACGAATACTATTGCGCATGTTGTCATGGACGCTTCTCATACCTGGCAAAATCTATCAACGCCGCAACGCCGGCATGCCCGCGCTGCGGGAACGTTGACGTAGAGCGGTTGATCTCGGCAGCGCGCGTCCTGCACAACACTGCCCATCATGCGGCGCAATTGCAAGCCGACCGACAACGCATTGACACTGACGATCCGCAGGTCGTCGCACAGTTTCTGAAAGATTCAGGTCGCCTGACAGATAGCGACGGACTCTATGGCAGCCAGGTGTACCGTGAATTACTCGACCGCCGCGCGGCAGGCGCCAGTGAGGCGGATGTCGCCGATCTGACGAATGCGCTGGTTGCCGAAGTCCATTCCGATGAAATCACGCAGATGAGCGGAGCCGTGATGTTCTCCGAACAAGTCGAAAATCGGATGCAGGCCGAAGGTCCCCCAGAGCGCCATGATCACGAATCGCCTCTCCCCCTAGCCGCAACTTCACGCCGTGGGGCCCAAAACCTCGGATGGGTATCCAGTGATACCAAGAAGTGATGACACTGATGGACATAAAATGTGTCACATGGAGCTTTAACCCTATCATATTTTGCGTCTCACGATGGAAAAATTAAGAAACAATGGAGGTATGAATGAAAAGTCCCTTCCTACAGAATGTTGGCGACATTTTTGCGCGCCTGAAGGGCCGCAACCTGATCATAGCCATAGCCATCTGGCTGCTGCTGCTGCTCATTTCGCTTTCCTGCGCTATGGGGTGGATCAAGCTGGGCGGCGATGCCCCCGCTCCCCCGTCAGCGACGGCGGCCCCCACCCCAGCTCAAGTTGCGCCGCAACCCACGCGAGCGACTGACACCATCGTCTTGCCCACGCCCACGCCAGAAACAACCAATCCCGCCGTACTCCCCTCCCTCCCGGCCCTTCCCTGGGGCGATTTTGGCTACGGCATCGCGGCCCACGGCATCAGTATGCCCTACTACACGATGGATCAGGTCGCGCAGCAGCTCAAAATGACCTGGGTGAAGCAGCAAGTGCGTTGGGATCACTTCTCCCCGGCGGAGGGACAGATGGACTGGAGCGGCTACGATGCGATGGTAGACGCCGCTCACGAGCGCGGCCTCAAAGTGATGTTCAGCGTCGTTGGCGCGCCCAACTGGTCGCGCACCTACTTCGACAGCAACCCGCAGGCCGCGCCGCCAGACGACCTCGCCAAATTCGCCGCCTTCCTGGGCGAGTTGGTGGATCGCTACAAGGGCAAAATTCACGCCATCGAGGTCTGGAATGAGCAGAACCTGGACCGCGAGTGGGACACCGCCGAGGGTGTCAAGGCCTCGGCCTACGTCGAGATGTTGCGGTTGGCCTATCAGACCATCAAAGCGCGCGACCCCAACATCGTCGTCATCAGCGGCGCGCTGTCGCCGACGGGGTCTTCGGCCACCGATCCGGCCAATCCCAACCGCGTCATCTATATGGATGACTTCCAGTATTTCCAGGAAATGGTCAACGCCGGCTTCCTTCAACACGCGGATTGCGTTGGCGCGCACCACAACGGCATCAACATGCCGCCAAACATCGCCTGGGATGAGGGCTACAACGACACAACCGCCCAGTTCCGGGGGCCGTTCGATAACCCCAACCATTCCTGGTCCTTTAAGAGCACCCTCTGGGGCTACCACGAGATGATTCAGGCGGCCGGCCAAAACACCCCGCTCTGCATCACCGAGTTTGGCTGGGCGACCTCGGAAGGCTTCGATGGCTACCCGGCCGGCTTTGAATTTGCGCTGGACAACACGCTGGCCGAGCAGGCCGAATGGGACGTGCAGGCGTTCCAGTTGATGCGCGAATGGGGCTTTGTGCGGCTGGCGTTCCTGTGGAATCTGGACTACTCTTACAAAGGCGGCAACGCCACCGACCCCAACGCGCCCTACAGCCTCCTCGATATGCAGGGGGCGCCGAGGCCCTCCTACGGCGCCATCGCCGACATGACAAAAATTCCGTAAAAATGTGAAGCGTGAAACGTGAGGCCAAAATCATCAGCGCCTCACGTTTCACGTTTTTCATTCCCTGGACAACGAGTCCCCTGAAATGACCCTAACGCGACGAAAACGCCTCTGGCTCATCGCGCCCGCCAGCGCACTGCTGATCGGCCTGGCGATTTGGATAGGCCTCACCCGCCCCGCGCCGTTCTCCCCCCCGCCCCCCACTCTGACGCCATCGCCCACACCCTGGCCGCAATTCGATCACTTCCGGTCGCCGGAGTACGGCGTCAACCTGCACATCTGGTGGGACCCCTGGGCCGCCGTCCGCCGCGATTGGCATCTGGTGCAGGACGCCGGCTTCACCTGGGTCAAACACCGGCTCGCCTGGCTGGACGTGGAGGGCGCGGGACCAGGTCACTACGTGTGGGCCGGTTCCGACCGCCTCGTTGATGAGTCGGAACAATTTGGCGTCGCCCTGATCTTTCGGGTGGACGCTCCTCCTGCCTGGGCCATTCCCACCGCCGAACCCGGCGCACTCCCAGTTGATCTAACCGCCTTCGGGGATTTCTGCCATGCGCTGGCCGCCCGTTACGCCGGGCGGGTGCGCGGCTATCAGGTGTGGAACGAACCGAATTTGGCCCGCGAGTGGCACGGCCTCACGCCGGACCCGGCCGGGTACGTGGAACTGCTGCGGGTTTGTTACGTGGGCATCAAGACGGCGGATCCGCAGGCCCTCGTCATCTCCGCCGGATTGGCGCCCACCGGCTCCGGGCCGCCGGATGCACTCCCCGACGAGACGTACTTGGAAGGAATGTATGCCGCCGGCGCCGCGTCATACTTTGACCTGCTGGGCCTCAACGCCCCCGGCTACAAGGCGCCGCCGGAAGTGTCGCCGGCAGAAGCCGGCGACCCGGCCAACGACTACGGCGGACACCGGACATTCTGCTTCCGCCACGTCGAAGATATGCGCGCCATCATGGAGCGCTATGGCGACGGCCAGAAACAAGTCGCCATCCTTGAATTTGGCTGGCACATCAACAACAGCCCGGACCATCCCGATTATGCCTGGTTTGCCGTGACGCCGGAGCAGCAGGGCGACTACCTGGTGCGCGCGTTCACCTACGCGCGGGAGCATTGGTCGCCCTGGATCGGGCCAATGTTTGTGTGGAATATCCCCGACTCGCACTGGGGGCCGGATCGAGAAGAGTTCTGGTGGGGGATTGCGGACCCCTTCTGGTGGGAATTTGACGGCAACATGGAAACGTGGAAAGGCGCCAGCGTGCGTCCCGCTTACACGGCGTTGAAGGCTATGGAGAAGGAATAACAAAAGGTTTTTCTCAACGGATTCAACGAATTTAACGGACATCTTTCCGTTTAATCCGCTCAATCCGTTGAGGTCATTTCCAGAGAGGAGGTTTAAAAGGATACTTATGACGATTCGATTTGGCACCGATGGCTGGCGCGCCGTCATCAGCGATACATTTACGTTTGAGAATGTCCGGCTGGTGGCCCAGGCCATCGCCGATTATGTGCTGGAAGAGAGCCAACGCCCGCAGCCGGAAGTCATCATCGGGTTTGACACCCGTTTCCTGTCCGACCGCTACGCGCACGAAGTCGCCCGTGTGATGGCCGGCAACGGCATTATCGCGCATCTGACGCGCGCCGACGCGCCGACGCCCGCCGTCTCTTACGCGGTGGTAGACAAAAAGGCCGAGGCCGGTGTGATGATCACCGCCAGCCACAACCCGCCGCGCTACAACGGCATCAAGTTGAAGGCAGCTTTTGGCGGTTCGGCGCTGCCGGAGCAGGCGCGGCAGGTCGAGAACCTGCTGGATCGCAACCAGCGTGAGGCGCGCGGCCCGAATATGATGGATTACGAATTGGGGTTGAAACAGGACCTCATCCGTCGCTTTGACCCCGCGTGGGCTTACTATCAACATCTCTCGACGCTGGTGGACCTGGATATGGTTTCCAGCGGGGAACTACAGGTAGTGGCCGACGGGATGTACGGCTCCGGGCGCGGCGCGTTCCGCGACCTGCTCAGCCGCACCCGCTGCCACCTCTACCAGATTCGCAGCGAGATGAATCCCGGCTTCGGCGGCATCCACCCGGAGCCGATGGCGCACTTTTTGCAAGCGCTCGTCGCCGCCATCCAGGCGCAGCACGCCGACGTGGGACTGGCGACCGACGGCGACGCTGACCGTATCGGCGCAATGGATGCGCGCGGCAACTTTGTGGACCCGCATCACATCTTCGCGCTGGCGTTGCGCTACCTGGTGGAAAAACGCGGCTGGACGGGAAGCGTTGTCAAGTCGGTCTCCACCACCCGCATGGTGGATCGCCTGGCGAAGCGCTATGGCCTGCCGCTGCACGAGACGCCGGTCGGCTTCAACTATATCGCTGATTATATGCTGGCGGAAGAGGTGTTGATCGGCGGGGAAGAATCCGGCGGATTGTCCATCAAGGGGCACATCCCTGAAGGTGACGGTATTCTAATGGGGATGCTGCTGCTGGAGATTATGGCGGACGCCAAAGCGCCGCTGCACGAACTGGTCGCCGACATCCAGCACGAAGTCGGCCCGGCGTGTTACGCCCGGCGCGACATCCCGCTGAAACGTCCCGTCCCGAAGAAGGAGATGGTCACACGGCTGCAAGATCAGGCACCGGCGCAACTGGCCGGGCAAACTGTAACCGAAATCAGCGTCCAGGACGGCGTGAAGTACATCCTAGCCGATGACTCGTGGCTACTCATCCGCCCATCGGGCACGGAGCCGGTGTTGCGCGTCTACGCGGAAGGCGTTTCTGATGCTGAGGTGGCGGCGCTGCTGGGTTACGGGCAGGAAATCGCCGCGTAGCGATCTGATAGGATCACTTTCACCGCAGAGTTCGCAAAGGTTCTATAGTTTCTCAGCGTCCTCTGTGGACCCTGCGGTAAAAATGCTCAGGTTGCTTGCGCCAAGCCATGTTTGGCATATAATGAAGTTTAGTCAGGGGAAATGTCGGAACAGGCAGACGAGCATGACTTAGGATCATGTGCCGCAAGGCGTGTGGGTTCAAGTCCCACTTTCCCCAACACGAGATTTGTCTTTAAAAGCTCCTTTTTCTGTCAGCAGATTAAGCAGATTTAGCAGATTGTTTCTGTGGCCTTCTCAATGAAAGCGAGGCAATTATGACTAACATACTCATCGTAGATGATGAAGTCTCCATCCAGCGGATGCTGAGTTATATTTTACGCAACTCAGAATTTACCCCTTTTGTCGCCGGAAATGCGGAAGAAGCCCTCGAACAACTCAAAAAACAAGCGATGGATCTGCTACTGTTAGATGTAGCTATGCCGGACACAGATGGCATCACTTTTTTGAGGCACCTGCGCGAGATGCCAGAATACCTGGAGTTACCGGTGATTATGCTCACTGCCAGCACCAGCGAGCGGCACCGCGTCGAGGCGCAGAACGCCGGTGTAGCGGCCTACCTCAACAAACTCGCCAGCCCGGACGAGCTGTTGCAAATCATCCGCAACGTGTTGGATAAGTCCTGAGTGCAACGTCACTTCTAAAAAAAAGCCGCCAGTGAGAGACTCTCACCGGCGGCTTTTTCTCAAAGGATGAAACGGAATTGGACGGAAAATATCCCGTTCAATCCGTTGAGCTATTTTGAAGGGTTTTCAAGCGCGCCACCAGCTCTATGCAGGCCCGCCCGTTGTGATAGGGGCATTTCCAGAAACTCACTTTGGCCGCGTCGTGCGTCCCCAGGCGATGCTCGCGGGTGACATAGCGGAACCATTCGCCGTGGACGTGATCCACCAAGTACGTCTCGATGAAATCCCACACACGGAACGCCGCCGCCAAAAAGTGCGGCTGTCCGGAAAGCTGGTAGGCGTTGAGAAAGCCCACCGCCGCCTCCGCCTGGGGCCACCACTCCTTGTCGGTGTTGGTGAAGCCCGCCGCATCGGCCTCGTAAAGCAAGCCGCCGTCCGCGTCCAGCGCCTCGTCGTGGACGACCTGGGCCATCTTCACCGCCAACGGCTTGACCCGCGCCAGCAAGTCCACGTCTCCAAAAACTTCGGCGGCTTCCGTCAGCAGCCAGGCGGCTTCGATGTCGTGCCCATAGGAGATGGCGTCCCCTTTGGGCGTCCACGCGGCATCGAAGAAAAGCTGCAAATGCAGGTTGGCCGGGTTGAGGATGCGCGTCAACATCACATCGAGCAACGCCTCCTGCGCGCGGAGCAATTCCGCGTCCGGCCAGACGCGCAGCAGATTGGTGTAGGCTTCCATCACGTGCAAGTGCGTGTTCTGGGACTTGGCCTCGTTCATATCCTTGGCGCTCAGTCGCCAATCGGTCGCCGGTTCCCACGCGCGCCCGCAGGCCTCGAAGTAACCCTGATGCTGCGGGTCGTAGCTGTGCGCCTCAATGCGATGGAACAGCGTGATGGCCTTATCCAGCGCGACCTGATCGCCGGTGATGCGGTAGTATTCCGACAGCGCGTAGATGCCGAACGCCTGTCCGTAAATCTGCTTGTGCGCGCGCAGCGGCGTTCCATTGGCGGCGACCATCCAGTAAAGCCCGTCGTGTTCGACATCCCAGAAACGGGACAGCAAGTCGGTGTAGGCCCAGCGCGCCATCTCCAGATAGGCTGGATCGGGGTACAGCCGATAAGCCGCCGAGTACGTCCACAGGATGCGCGATGTGAGCAGCGCGCCGCGCGGCGCGTCCTTGTCCACGACGAGGTCGTTGCTGATCTCGCCGTAGAATCCGCCGCGCGCGCGGTCTACCGCGTGCGTCATCCAGAAGGGGAGAATGTTTTGCCGAAGCTCGGTTTCGGCTTTATTCTGGTAAGTCTGTAAAATGGCTATGTCTGTCATAATCCTTCCTCTTGAAAATAGTGGAATCCCATCACCAGGGGTTCTTGCACACTCTCATTATAGCCCGCCTTCCCCCTTGCGCTATCACCTAAACAAAAAGCTGGAAGCCCATCGAGCTTCCAGCTTCCAGCCACGCGCCGATGGTTGATAAGAATTAAGAAATAAATTCGGTAACATAATACGCCTATGTAGTTGCGCTATCCCTAGCGCGCTGCTGCGTATAGGACGCAAGAACGCGATAGGGATACTGCGACTACCTTACCGGATTATTTTCTTAAAATTCACTAATCCGGCGCAAGCTTTTTCGTGATCGTAGGTGGGTTTCCCCGAAGGCGCCCCTCCAAAAACAAAGCTTGTAGGCGCGGATTCCATTCCGCGTGCGGCACAAATCAGTGGGATGAACTCGATTTCGCATTCAAGCATCCGCTTTGCGGCTAAATTTAGAATTTGAGCGCCCAGATACGTTTCACCTTTAAGCGTCGAACAGAATATTTTTTATTTTTCTTCTATTTTTTGTAATTCAATATTCAACGCCGATATGGATTCTAATATTTCCGACAATGCCAATATCAATGCGAATATAAGAAATATCAAACTAATACTAAAAATAATTTCGGAAATCAGATAATAATTAAGCATTATAAGAAACATACTAATCGCACAGAAGAGAAAGCTTGACACAGCAAACGCTTGTGTGTATTTGATAAGTTTTAATCGCACCTTGAATGTTTTTATTTGCCGAATCGTATACTCATCAGGCTCTTTCTGATAGGAGCTTATGAGTTGCCTGATTAACATCGCCAAATTGTGAAACCGATTGGTGAAGGCCAGCATAAACATCCCAATTGCCGAAAAGAGTAAAGCCGGGGTACTAATAGAAAAATTCATCAAAGCCTCCATCACGAGGAAATAATGTCATCACTTACCTGCATACCCCCGCGCCGGCCCGGCCACCAGCCACTCAAATAGAAGATAGGCTCCACCGTAAGGAACCAGGATCACGCTGAGGAGCAGCACCCCCAGCAGCGCGCCGGGCGACATGAAATGGCCGCCCCACTTCGCAATGCCGCCGATGACAAGCAACATGAGACCGGCGGAGCTGATGAACCAAAGCACCAGGCGGGTTCCCAGGCAAGAAGCATGCCCGGGAACGGTCGCCATAGCGTATTTCGTGCTATAACGGCCGCCCAGTTCGAGGGGGACTTTGATCATGATAGTCGTTTCACGGCCACAGAAAACACAAGTGTCGGGTTGTGTCAGAAGCGGTTCTTGAGCATTCATCTCATTCATATACCTCATCCATATATCAAGAATCTATTGTTTCATTATAATCCTCTCACCACCCTGCCCATCACCCCAACAAAAAGCTGGAAGCCCATCGAGCTTCCAGCTTCCAGCATCCCACTTTGCCGGCTACTTCAACGCCGCGAGCGCATTCTTCACAATCGCCGTGAACGAGTCCACCTTCAGGCTCGCGCCGCCGACCAGGGCGCCGTCAATCTCCGGCATCACGATGAAGTCGGCCATGTTGTCCGGTTTGACGCTGCCGCCGTACTGCACGCGGATCGCCTCGGCGGTCGCGGTATCGTAGAACGCGGTCAGCACGTCGCGGATGGCCTCTTTGATGATGCGGTTCGCATCCTCCGGCGTCGCCGTCAGCCCGGTGCCGATGGCCCAGATGGGTTCGTAGGCCAGCACAACTTTCGCGGCATCCTCGGCCGGGATGCCCGCAAACGCGCCGCGCATCTGGCCGCCCACAAAGCTCACCGTTTCGCCGGCCTTGTTTTGCTCCAGGCTCTCGCCGATGCAGACGATGGGCGTGATCCCGTGCGCCAGCGCCGCCTTGAGCTTCAGGTTGACGGTCTCGTCCGTCTCGCCGAAGAACTGCCGTCGCTCCGAGTGGCCGAGGATGACGTACTGCGCCAACTCCTTGACCATCACCGGCGAGCTCTCACCCGTGAACGCACCTTCGTCCTTCCAGTACATATTCTGCGCGCCGACACCGATGTTGGAGCCGGCCAGCGCGCCGCTGACCGCCGCCAGCGCCGTTGCGGGGGGGCAGACGGCCAGTTCCATCGTCAGCACGTCGCCCAACGTCTGCTTCAAGCCCGCCACCAGTTCCAACGCCTGTGCGACGGTCTTGTACATCTTCCAGTTGCCTGCGATAAAGGGTTTACGCATAGTACTCCAATCAAGGAAATGAGTAATAAGAAATGAGTAATGAGTGCGATTCATTACTCATTTCTCATTACTTTTTACTCATTACTTATCCTGCAACGCCGCCACACCGGGCAGCACTTTGCCTTCCAGGAATTCCAGGCTCGCGCCGCCGCCGGTGGAGACATGGCTCATTTTGGCGGCAACGCCGGCCTTCTTCACCGCCGAGGCTGAGTCGCCGCCGCCGATGACGGTCACAGCGTTCAGGTCGGCCAGCGCCTCGGCAATGGCGAACGTTCCCTTGGCGAAATTCGCCATCTCAAAGACGCCCATCGGGCCGTTCCAGGCGACCGTCTTGGCCGTCTTGAGGATATCCGCATACTTGGCAATCGTCTCCGGGCCGATGTCGAGCATCCGCCAGCCGGGTTCAATCGCGGTCACAGGCACGACTTTGCTGTGCGCGTCGTTGTCAAACGCATTGGCGATGACGCCATCCACCGGCAGCACCAGTTTGTCGCCAGCCTCGGCGAGGAGCGCCCTGGCGGTATCTAGCACGCCATCTTCCACCAGCGAGTCGCCCATTTCCAGGCCCTGCGCCTTGAAGAACGTGTTCGCCATCCCACCGCCGATGAGGACCTTGTCGGCCAGCTTCAACATATTCTGGATGACGGCAATCTTGTCCGACACCTTCGCGCCGCCCAGGATGACGACGTAGGGCCGCGCCACGTCCTCGGTCGCCTTGCTGAGGAATTCTACCTCTTTTTCCATCAGGAAACCGGCGACGGCGGGCAAGTAGTGCGCCACGCCCTCGGTGGACGATTGCGCGCGGTGCGCCGTGCCGAAGGCGTCCATCACAAACAGTTCGCCCAACTTCGCCAGTTGTTCGGAAATCTTGGGGTCATTCTTCGTCTCGGCCTTGTAGAAGCGGACGTTTTCCAGCAACAGCACCTCGCCGGGTTGCAGCGCCGCCGCCAGCGCCTCGACCTCCGCGCCGATGCAATCGGGCGCGAACTTGACGGGCTTGCCGAGCAGCGCTTCCAATCGTTCCGCCACCGGCTTCATGCTAAATTCGGCCTCGTAGCCCGTGCCCGCTGGGCGACCCAGGTGCGACATCAAGACCAACGCCGCGCCCTGCTCCAGGACGTATTGAATGGTCGGCAGGGTGGCCTTGATACGCTTGTCATCGCTGATCACGCCGTCTTTGATGGGCACGTTGAAGTCGGCGCGCATCAACAAGCGCTTCCCCTTCAGATCAACATCACGCACACTTTTCTTGTTCATTCGTTACCTCCGCAAAAGCGACTAAAGCCGCAAACAAAAAGGGTGTTTTTCCGTTTGCGGGCTGCGCCCGCAAACGAAAAAACACCTCTAAAACTCTTCTGTTGATTTTAGAGCTTGCTCGCCAGGAGCGCCGCCAGGTCGGCGGTGCGGACGCTGTAGCCCCACTCGTTGTCATACCAGGTGACAACCTTGATGAAGTCGTTCTTTTCCTTGCCGAGCACCATCGTGAACGGCAGGTCCACGGAAGAGCTGTGCGGATCGCCCTTGTAGTCAATGCTGACCAGCGGTTCGTCCACGGCCTGCAAAATGCCCTTCAGGGGGCCGGCCGCCGCGTCGCGGAAGACCTGACGCAGTTCCTCGGTGGTCGTCGGAACCTCAATCTGCGCGGTGAAGTCCACCACGGAAACGGTCGAGGTCGGGACGCGCAGCGCATAGCCATCGAACTTGCCCTTCAGATCGGGAATGACGAGCGCCACGGCCTTCGCCGCGCCGGTGGTGGTGGGGATGATGCTCATCGCAGCGGCGCGCGCGCGGCGCAGGTCGCTGTGCGGCAGGTCGAGAATTTTCTGGTCGTTGGTGTAGGCGTGAATCGTCGTCATCAGGCCGCGCACGATTTTGAAGTGATCGTGAACAACCTTCGCCGCCGGCGCCAGACAGTTGGTGGTGCAGGAAGCATTTGAGAGGACATGGTGGTTGGCGGGATCGTACTTATCGTCGTTCACGCCCATGACGATGGTGAGGTCCTCGCCCTCAGCGGGGGCTGAAATGATGACTTTCTTCGCGCCGCCCCGGGTGATGTGATTCTCCGCGCCCTGCACGGTCTTCCC
This sequence comes from Chloroflexota bacterium, assembly GCA_029555965.1. Classification (GTDB taxonomy): domain Bacteria; phylum Chloroflexota; class Anaerolineae; order B4-G1; family SLSP01; genus JAKQHY01. The sequence continues at coordinate 15,341 of JAKQHY010000027.1, forward strand.
CTTCTTATTGACGCCATCTTTCTTGATAGTGAACAGGCCGGTGGATTCGATCACGATATCCACGCCCATGTCGCCCCACGGAATCTTGCCCGGATCGGTTTCCTTGAAGGCCGTGACCTTCTTGCCATCAATCAGCAAAGCATCAGCGGCGACTTCGACGACGCCGTTGAAGCGGCCATAGTTCGAGTCGTACTTCAACAGATGCGCCATCGTCTTCAGATCGCCGATGTCATTGAAAGCCACCACTTCCAGCGTGTCCGGGTAGAAATCCCGCATGGCCTTGAGAACCTGCCGACCAATGCGGCCAAAACCGTTGATACCAACTTTTGTAGCCATATCATACTCCTTTGTGTTAGGATATTGAAACAGAGAATAGAGACTAGAGATTAGAGAGTAATGCGGAATGACTACTCCCTAATCCCCAATCCCTGGCTCCTTATGAAAACTCCTTGTGGAGCAGTCCAATCACCACCTGCGCCAACTTATCACTGGCATGCCGCCATCCCCACGCTTCATCCACCAGATCCGCATGGATGACACGGGCTTTCGCGTGCTGCGTTAAATCGGGGTATACCCACGTAACATCCGGCGGTAGTTGAATGTCGGGCAGCCGGTCGTTGACTACCGCGATGGTAATCACATCATCTCCGACGTGCTGCACCAGCGCCTCGAAATGGTCGCGCGCGGTATAGGCTTCGGTTTCGCCCACCTGGGTCGCTACGTTGCAAATATAGACTTTAGAAGCTCGCGCAGCCCGCAAAGCAGCAACAATTTCCGGCGCCAGCAAATTGGGCAGGATACTGGTGTAGAGACTCCCCGGCCCGACCACGACAAGGTCAGCTTCAAGGATGGCGCGCACCGCTTCGGGATAGGCCCGTGGAGTCGCTGGTTCCAACAACACCCGCAAAATGCGCCCACGAACTTCCGGGATGGCCGACTCGCCGCGCACCCGCGTTACCGGCATACCGTCTTTTTCAATGTCGGCGCAGAGCGTCACAACTTCAAGCGTGCTGGGGATCACGCTGCCCTGAACGGCCAACACCCGGCTGGATTCTCTCAAGGCTGCTTCAAATGAGCCGGTAATGCCGGACATAGCGCCGATGAAGAGGTTGCCAAAGCTGTGCCCCCCCAGTTCTGCGCCGCCGGCAAAGCGATATTGAAAGAGGCGCGCCACCAGCGATTCGTCGTCGGCCAGCGCCGCGATGCAGTTGCGGAAGTCGCCTGGGGGCAAGATGCCCAGATCGCGCCGCAGCCGCCCGGAAGAGCCGCCATCATCGGCTACCGTCACAATGGCCGTTAAGTTAGAAGTATAGGATTTCAGCCCACGCAAAACGGTGGCTTGCCCATGCCCGCCGCCAATGACCACAATCTTGGGACCGCGCCCGCGCCGCCGGAAATCGTACAACACATCCCGGATGGAGCCGTTGACATTGTTCACAAACGGTTCCAGTATCGCGCGATTCAATCCCCACAATCCCAGGCCGATGCACCCTAGTCCCAATCCCAAACATAGCAGAACGCGCATCTCCCGTGGGAGAAACTGCAAAGTTAGATAGTAAAAGTACACCGGCAAGGGGTAGAAATCACGGAAGGCCATCGCCCCCCCCAGGCTTAACAACCCCATCCCGAATGTGAGGAGCAGCAACCAGCGCTTAACGCCCAATCCCGGTTGAAGCCACTTAAGATGGGTGTGCCAGCCGGCGCTCCCCGCCTGCGTTCCCCCTGATTTCATCGCGAAAATTATACAATGAATACAAAGGGTGTCAAAAACACTCAAAGGCCCGGAGCAGCACACTCCGGGCCTTGAATAGATTATTGAATACGCACGACCACCCGTGCGTTCTGCCAAAATCCTTCCAGATCGTAGTAGTCGCGTTTTTCGGGGCTAAACAAGTGGACAATGACACTGTTATAGTCCAGCAAAACCCATCCCCCGTCAGATTCACCCTCAATATGGTAAGGCAGCACCCGCTCGTCCCCTTGCTTGAGCGCTTCAGTAATTGCGCCCTTCAATGCCAGCAATTGACGCTGACTGGTGCCGGAGCAAATAACGAAATAATCTGTAAAAGTGGTTACTTCTTGCAGGTCTAAGACCAAAATATCTTCTCCCTGCTTATCCACTAGGATTTCCACAATTTGATTAGCCAGTTCTAAACTCTCCACCCAACCTCCTGATGCTATATAGTATTTTCCTTCAACAAGGCCGGCACAAGCTGGCGTTAAGCCAAGGGTAAGGCGGCCAGCAAGACTCGCACGCTGTTCTCAACGTCGTCCCCGTCCACCATCTCGGAAGGGCTGTGGACGAAACGCGAGGGGACGCTCAAACAGCCGCTCGGCACACCGGCGCGCACCAATTGCATCGCCGAAGCGTCAGTGCTACCGTACAACAAGATTTCCATTTGATAGGGCGACGCTGCCTTTTCGGCGGCAGCGACCAGCAGATCCCGCACCAACGGATGGGCGATCATACCGCGATCTTTTACCTTGATCGCTGGCCCTTTGCCCAAGGCGACATCCATCGGTAAGGACTTGGGCGTATCCCCGGTGACGGTCACATCTACCGCAATCGCCATGTCCGGATCAATACGGAAAGCCGTTGTGCGCGCCCCCGCCAGGGTAATTTCTTCCTGTGTGCTGAAAACGAAGTAGATGTCGTGGGGCGTCTCCGGGAGCTGGCGAAGCACTTCAAGCAACACGTAACACCCGATGCGGTCATCCAGGGCTTTGCTGATCAGCCGCCGCCCTCGCGCTTCCAACGGGCCTACAAAAACCGCCGGATCGCCCACTTTGACGGGACAATCCTCCCGACCGGTCGCGCCCACATCCAGGTACAGATGTTCCAGCGCCGGCGTTGTCGTAGCATCTTCGCGCCACTCCACGGCAATCGCGCCGAGCGTGCCATCGGCAAAACGCGCCCGCCCACCAACGCAGTTTGTCGGACGCACTCCGCCGATGGAGGTGAAGCGCACGAAGCCTTTCTCGTCCACGTAGGTCGCCATCAGGCCGATTTCGTCCATATGCGCGGCGAGCAAGATTTTCTTGCCGCCTTCTTTCCCCCGGCGGCGCACCACCAGGCTGCCAAGCGGATCCACGCGCACTTCATCGGCAAAGGCCACGACTTCCGCGCGCAGCACTTCCCGAATTTCCTCTTCATACCCCGATGGGCCAAAAGTTTGTGTGAGTTTGGTTAACAGTTCCAGATTCACTCATTTCCTCCGTCAATAACCACAGAGAGCACAGAGAAAAAGCCGGGAATCTTTGCGTCTCTGCGCCTTTGCGTTAAATTTTTTAATCAGGGACGCAACACGTCCGGCGTCATACGGCGCAAGGATGCCTGCACCAGTTGGAAGGTATGCTCCAGATCACTGACGCGCAGCAACGCGATGGGGCTGTGGATGTAGCGGCAGGGTACGGCAATGGTCATCACCGGGACGCCAGCGCGCACGGTATGGATGATGCCGGACTCGGTGCCGCTGATGCCGGGCTGCTTCAATTGGTACGGAATTCCTTCAGCCTCACCCGTCAGCATCACATGGCGCAGCAGGCGCGGCGGCGTGGTGTACGAGCGGTCCTTCACCGTAAGGGCCGGCCCCTTCCCTAACTGGGTCGTCGGGCTAACGGCTTCATCCTCTTTGGGTAGGTCATCGGCCACCGTACATTCCAGCGCCAAGGCGCCATCCGGATCCACCGCATACGTCGCCACCTGCGCGCCGCGCAAGCCGACCTCTTCTTGCACAGTGAAGACGCCGTGCAGGTCAAAGGGCAGGCGCTCCCCTTGCAGCAACGCCGTCAAAATGGTGCAGCCGGCGCGATCATCGAAAGATTTCCCCATCAGCGACTCACCCAAATTGCGCGGGGTGGTCGCAAAGGCGACCGGCGTGCCAAGCGGAGCGGCTTCCTCAGCCTCCTCGCGGCTTTTTGCGCCGATATCCACTGCCAGATTATCTACTGCCGGAACCGTTTTAAAATTGCCGGCGGATGCACGGTGAATGGGCCTGAGTCCGATGACGCCGGGGAGTCGGGCGGATCCCACCAACACGCGCAGACCGGGCAGCAATTGGGAGTTGACGCCCCCGATAGGCTCCACCCGCAGCGCCCCCTCGCCGGTATATCCCACCACCATCAAGCCAACCTCGTCCATGTGCGCCGTCACCAAAAAGCGTAGCGCACTCTCGCCAGTGCCGCGCTTCAGGGCGATCAAGTTGCCCAATCCATCCACACGCAGATCGTCCACGTGTCCCTCCAGTAGGGGACGCAGGGCGCAACGCATCGGCGTCTCGTTGCCGGAGGTGCTGATGATTTCAGAAAGCGTTAACAGGGTGCTGACCAGGGTTTCGCGGTTCATGCTTCGTCCTCCCAGCGGGGCGTATCTCCCGCCGCAAGTTGGGTCACAAAGCCGGTCAACAGGCGCGCGGCGCGCTCAAGGTCGCGCAGGCAAACAGTTTCCACCGGTTGGTGCATATAGCGAAGGGGGAGTCCGAGCAGGCCGGTCGGGATACCCTCCCGCGCCACCTGAATACCCCAGGCATCGGTGCCGCTGTGTCCCGGCGTCGGTTCCAACGTGTAAGGGATTTCCTCAACTTTGGCCGCCTTCTCCAGCCGCTCGACGACTTGCGGGTGGAAATTAGGGCCGATGCCAATCGTTGGGCCACTGTTCACTTTGAAGGTGCCGGTGTCACTGTCGTCATATTGTTTGGCAAAGGTCACATCCAGCGCCACCGCAAGCTGCGGCGCCAAGCCATACGCGCTGGTGATCGCCCCCTTGACGCCCACCTCCTCCTGCACGGTTGCCACGGCGTAAACATCCCAGGCATGTAGGCGATCCCGTAGTTTCTCCAAAGCCAATGTCACCACCGCTACAGAGGCGCGATTATCCAACGCTTTGCCGGCGACCAAGCCGTTTTTTAATTCCAGGAGTTCGCCGGTCATAGTTACATGATCGCCAACACGGACCAGCTTCTTCAGCTCGTCAGCCGGCAGCCCCACATCCACAAAGAGTTTGTCCCAAGGCAAGACCTTGTCGCGCTCGGCAGGCGGGAGCACATGCGGAGGGCGTGTTCCCACAATGCCGGGCAAGGGCCGCACGCCATGCACCAACACTTCCAGCCCCAACACGATCCGGCGATCCATCCCGGACAGCGAGGTCACCCGCAAAAACTCGCCCTCAATACCGGTGACGATGAGGGCAATCTCATCCATATGCGCCGCCAGCATAACCGCCGGACGAGGGGCCGGCGCGCTTCCGCGTTGTAGTGCCGCCAGGCTGCCCATAGCATCTATGCGGATTTCATCCGTATAGGGCGTCCACCACGTTTGAATAAGGTCAGCTACCGCTTGCTCACACCCAGAAGGGCCATGGGCTTCAGAAAGGGCTTTTAAAAGCGCAAATGTTTCCAAGGGTCTCCTGCCTGATCAAAAAGAGAAAGACACAACATGCATTTGTGTGAGGCGCCGGCGGCCACACCACCGCTGGACATTCACCGAACGTGGCGCCAATGAAAGAAAAAGCTGAGTCCTAATTGAGCGTGAAAAACGGCGCATTATTCAGCGACAGCGTCGGGGTAATGGGGATAGGAGTCGGCTTCGGCTCCGGGGTGAAGGTTGGCGACGGCGGTGGTTCAAGAGTGAAAGTCGGTTCGACAGTCGGCTCCAAAGTTGGAGTCATGGTTGGTGTAGCCGTCAGGGTCGGCGTCTCGGTAGGGGTGACCGTCAGGGTCGGCGTCTCAGTAGGGGTGGCCGTTTCGGTTGGCGTTGGCGTTGGCGTTTCGGTAGGGGTGGCCGTTCCCGTAAAGGTTGGCTCGGGCGTAGGCGTGCGCGTGGGGGGGAACCATTGGGTTGGCGTAGCTTGTAAAGTCTTGAGCGGCACCGATGTGCCAGGCCCGACCAAATAGGGCGTTGATGTAGCTTTGGGAGGCGTTGTCGCAGTTAGTGTGGGGCGCGCGGTCGGCGATGGTGAAGAGGGACGCATCGCCAACGCCACAAATCCCAGGCAGTAACAGGGGATTGTCGCAATGATCACTGCGATCAACACTCGGTAGATGGGCTTTTGTGTCTGCTTACTTTCCATAGGATGTACACACTTGACGGCAATAATAACATCATTCAAATAGATGTCAAAGATAGGAGTCGAGAGAAAAATGCGCTTTTAAAGCATTTTACAGCGCCGGGCTGTAGCAACCTGCTATTACAAACATTCTTTACTTTCAAGGAAACGATGGACTTTGAAACACAAATTTGCTATACTTATGGCTTGTAACAAAGACAAGCTAAAAGTTCGCCCTAGCCTTGGTATTCACAGGAATGTCAGCGAACCTGCGGGACAATTCAATAATGAAAATCTTTCACCAGGGCACGCAGAGGTCATAGAGATTTTCTTTTTTCGCTGTACTCTCTGTGCCCTCTGTGACTATTTCAAGGGAATTACCCATTAACCGGCGGTGTACCAGCGGTTGGATGAAAATTTCACCACGGAGACACTGAGCACACGGAGCTTTTCTTCATATTTCTCTGTGAACTCTGTGATCTCTGTGGCTATTTTCAAGGGAATTCCTCATTAACTGGCGTTCACCAGCGGTTGGATGAAAATTTTCACCGCAGAGACGCAGAGGTCGCAGAGATTTTCTTTTTTCTCTGTGTTCTCTGTGCTCTCTGTGGCTATTTTCAGAGGAGGCTCTATGAACAACCAAGATGATGAAATTCGCCGTTTGCAACGATTGCGCAATGAACAACTAAGTAGCCGCGATCCTACGGCCAAAGATCGCGCCAAGATGCAACGCATCTCCAAGCGACACCACAAAAGCCGCCAACCGTTCACCATCAAGCGCATTCTCCGGGATCTCCCGGCCAAATGGTTATTGATGATCATCGGTGGCGTGATTGGGATCATCGTCGCGTTGATTATGAATATGATCGTGGATGATCCGTGGGTCAGAATCGCCAGCTATGTCGTCATTGTATTCGGGCTCGTCGCCGGGCGGATAATGGGCGCGGTGCGCGACTGGGGCGACGAGGATTGGGTTAACAGACGTTAGCCCGACAAGTATTCCACCAGCAAACTCAGTCCCATACAAACTACCCCGGCGACGGCTGTCTTCAGGCCGTAGATCATCCGGTTCTCCTGCGAAACGCTGGCGAGATAGACCCCCAAGCCAAAGAGCGCCAACAAGGCCATGCCTAAAGACATATAAAAAGCATAGGTAATCGAAGGCAAGAAAGCGGTTAAGAAGAAAGGAATGACCACCAAAAATGCCGCTAGAAACGGCGACAGACCATCGGTGGCGGTGACAATCAACACAGCCGCGCGAGCCGCCTGGCCGATTGTGGATTCGTGCAGATTGGTTAAGGTGCTTCGCTCAAGTTCGGTAAGTTCACGTTGCCGTTCTGCGGACTCCGTAAGGTAGGCGCCCCATCCTCCAGAAATGCCAATAGCGACTGCGGTGGACAGCCCGGTAACGAGAATCACTTTGGGGTCCTCTACCCCCACAGCAAACCCGCCCATCACAACCCCCACCATCGTCAACACCCCATCGAAGGAGTTATTGGCAAAAGCTCGCCGCGCAATGTTGCCCGCCCCTGAAAGTTCCGAATACTCGGCCCAGCGCCGCGCCGTCCGGCCCAGTGACTGTGAAATCCGATTTCCCCTACGTTGGGGGGGCACATCTGTCGCCGCGGCGCGATCCGTCTCAGTGACACCCTGGGACGCCTGGTCCGCACGTTCAACGTGACCGCTCTCCATGACTTATCTCCTCCTCTGAAAATAGCGAATAGCGAATAGCAAAATCTCTGCGTCTCTGCGGTGAAAATTTTCATCCAACCGCTGGTGAACCGCCGGTTAATGGTGAATTCCTACGCAATTCTGAAAAAGTTCATCAATCGTGTAAATATAGCCGCAATCACCAAATCTTATTGCAGGACAGTCGAAGTCTGTCAACCGCAGACTCAGTCCTGTAACGTCGCCGCGTCGTCAATAATAATCTTGCCGGCAACCACTTCATCAATGGAATGAACTGCCCCGCCCATTTGTTCGATCAACTGTTCAACCTGCCGGTAGGGAATAGAATCCCCCTCTACCGTGATTTTGGCATTCTCCACTTTGCGATCCATCTCATAGATACTGATGTTGACCGCCGAAACCCCCGGAAGCTCACTGAGCTGTTCCGCCATCAAAATGATGTTCGGATCATGCGGCTTAAGCGTATCCAGCACCAAACGACGTAATCTTCCCATCTCAACACTCCCTTCACTAAAGCAGCCCTATTAACAAAAACAGCCATCCAATCATCACCAGATTGGATGGCTTGTTTTCATAGAAATATGTGTATAAGTCTTGCAGGTCTCTAATACAGAAAAGTACAACTCACTCCTGTCGTGGCGTTACGACATAAAAATTATACCCGAACTCTCCCGGATGTCAATTTCATGACAGCACTCCCAATGTCCGGCCAATCTCGGCAAATTTTCCCAGGCCAAAATCGAGATCGGCACGGGAGAGGGCGGCTGACACCATCACCCGGATCCGCGCCTGCCCCTGTGGCACGGTGGGGAAGCCCAGCGGCATCGCAAAGACGCCGGCCGCGAACAAGTGCCGGCTGAAAGTCTGCGCCAGCTTGACGTCGCCCAACATCACCGGCGTAATGGGCGTGACGCTGTGGCCCACATCGAAGCCCAATGTCTGCATCTGTCCCTTGAAGTAACGAGTGTTTTCCCACAACCGCTCTACCAGCTCGGTGGACGCGGCGAGCATCTCCACCGCCGCCATACACGCGGCAGTGTCCGCGGCGGTGACGGCGCTGGAAAACAGGAAGGGACGCGCTTTCTGCCGCAGATAGTCCACGATGACTTTTTTGCCTGCGACCACGCCGCCAACCACACCGAACGCTTTAGAGAACGTGCCAACCTCCACGTCGAACTTGCCGTGTAGTCCAAAGTGATCGACGATGCCGCGTCCGCCCCGGCCCAACACGCCTTCACCATGCGCGTCGTCTACCATCGTCAGCACACCATACCGCTCCGCCACCTCGTACAGCTTGTCCAACGGCGCAACGTCGCCGTCCATCGAGAAAACGCCATCCGTCACCATCAACCCACGCCGATGCTGCGGCAGATATTCCTTAATTTTGGACTCCAAATCGGCCGGATCGCAGTGTTCATAAACCACAATCTTGGCGCGACTTAAACGAGCGCCATCAATGATGCTGGCATGGTTAAGACGGTCGGAGAAAATTACGTCCTCCTTGCCCACCAGGGGCGGCAACGCGGCCTGGTTCGCCAGGAAACCGCTTTGCACGTAGAGCGCATCCTCCACATTCTTGAACGCTGCAATCTTCTCTTCTAACTCCTTGTGAATCGCCAACGTGCCGGCGATGGAGCGCACCGCCGTCGGGCCGGCCCCATAACGATCCAGCGCCTCTTTAGCCGCCTGGATCAGCCAGGGATCGTCGGCCAGGCCGAGGTAGTTGTTGGTGCAGAGGTTGAGCACCCGCTGCCCATCCACCACCATCCACGCACCCGGCGCGGACTCAATTGTGCGCAAATTGATGAACAGGCCACTGTCTTGTAATGCCTTCACTTCTTCCGCAATCCACAGCAACTTCGCTTCTGTCATCGGTCACTCCTTACAAAATAGGTTCAACGGATTGAACGAATTTAACGGAAAAACCGGTAGATTCCGTTTTATCCGTTGAGAAGATTTTTTTTACATCTCTGTCAGTATAGCATGGACTGCACCGCCCCGACAACTGGCGTCAACGCCATAACTGCCTGACATGTGTAACAGTTCAAAGGCCCGACAGGTTGACTAACCCGGCTTCATCGTGGCAATTTGGGGCATTTTTACTGGATTGATTGTTCATGGTATACTATGGATCATACCAATTCACAGGAGGCACACCCTTATGAAACATTTCCTCTCTTTGGCGCACCTCACTCCGGCAGAGATGCAACACATCCTCGATTTGTCGTTAAGCATCAAGCAGGAGTGGAAAGCCGGCAACGCGCCACCCTATCTGAAAAACAAGGTATTGGGTATGATTTTCCAGAAACCGAGCTTGCGCACCCGCGTCTCCTTCGACGTAGCGATGCTGCAACTGGGCGGGAACGGGTTGTATCTGTCGCCCAACGAGATTCAGTTGGGCAAGCGGGAAAGCACAGCCGATGTGGCCCGCGTCATCTCCCGTTACGTAGACGTGATTATGGCGCGCGTCTTCGCCCACGCGGATGTGGTCGAACTGGCAAAGTACGCCACCGTCCCCGTCATCAACGGATTGTCCGATTACTCTCATCCCTGCCAGGGCATGGCTGACTTCCTGACCATTCTGGAACACAAAGGGGGGTTCCAGGGCAAGAAACTGACCTATCTGGGCGACGGCAACAACGTGGCAACGTCGCTCCTGTTGGGGGCCGCACTGTTGGGGATGAATTTCACCATCGCCGCCCCGCGTGGCTACGAAGTACACCCGGCGACCTGGGCGTTGGGCCAGCAATTGGCCGCGCAGACCGGCGCGCACCTGGCCGCCACCTACGATCCGCTGGCTGCCGCCGCCGATGCCGACGTGCTGTACACCGATACCTGGACTTCAATGGGCCAGGAAGAAGAGTCCGAACAGCGCCGCAAAATCTTCCCTCCGTATCGCGTGGACGAGAGCAAACTGCGCTGCGCCAAACCCGATGTCATTGTCATGCACTGCCTACCGGCGCATCGCGGCGAAGAAATTACCGACGCCGTCGCCGATGGCCCACACTCGGCCTTGTTCGACCAAGCCGAAAATCGTCTGCATGCGCAAAAAGGCATCCTGGTCTGGGCATTGGAAGCAGAGAATTGCAAATAGCGAATTAAAAATTACGAATCACCTGAAGACAATAACGAGGTAACGCATGGCAGGGAACCGCTTACGCTTCGACGATGCAATACAGAAGGCCAATGACCTGGTCTGGGCAGAAAAATGGGACGACGCCGTCAAAGCCTACCGGCGCGCGCTGGCAGAGTTCCCTGACGACGTTTCTACGCTATTGGGCTATGCTTGGGCTTTGCTCAACGCCAGCCAGACAGACGAGGCGCTCGCCGTGTACGAGCGCCTCATCACACTCAATGCCGCTGATCCCGGGCCTTACGAGCGTATCGCTGAGATTCGTGAAAAACGAGGGGAAGCCGCCGATGCCGCGACGATGTATTTTGAGGCAGCCCAGCGTTACAAGAAGCAAAACCTGGGGGCCAAAATGACGGCCTCCTTGGAGGCCACCGTACGCCTTACCCCCAACAACGATCGAGCCTGGGCCGAACTGCTGCAACAATATCAGCGAGAACGCGAGGTGGACAAAGCCGTGCAGGCCGCACTCTGGCTGGCGTATCTTTACCAGGACGATCACCATGACTGGGCCGTCGAAGTATGCCGCCAGATGCAGCAGTTCATCCCGCACGAGCCGCTTATCGGGCAAGCCATGATGCTGCTGCAAAGCAACCGTGGACTGCCCAAACCCGCCGCCGCCCATGCTCAGACGGACGCGACCTCAGATGAGTTCACCGAAGGCGTCATCGAAGATGCCGGCAGTCCAGTAGATATTGCGCGGCAGCGCGCGCTGGCAAAACTGGCGGAATCCATCTTCGACGAAGATAAACCCCAGGTGCAGGGACTGTCCCAAATGGAAGTGGACATGCTCATCGGCAAAGCCATTGACGCTCAAACGCGCGGCGATTACCAGGTCTCACAACAAGCCTACGAACAACTCCTACAAGCGGGCGTCTCAATGCCCTCGATCCACTTCAACCTGGGCCTGCTCTACAAAGAACAAATGCGCTTCAGCGATGCCATTGTCCAGTTTGAACGCTCCATCACCGACCCGGAATATGTCCTGAGCAGCAACTACACGATGGGGGAATGTTATCAGGCCCAGGGCAATTTCAAACAGGCGCTCCAATACTTCCTGGAAGCGGTGAAAATCGTGGACCTGGCCACCATCGAACATGCCCAGGCCAACGATCTGATCCGGGTTTATGAAGGACTTGCCCAAAACTTGATCAACACTGGCGAACCGGAGCGCATCCAGCAATTGGGTGAAACACTCGTCAACTTCCTGGGGCAGCGCGGCTGGGAAGAAGAGTCCATAAAAGCTCGCAAACGACTGGATGGCATGGCGCGCTCCGGCGTGGTGCTGAGCCTGGGTGAATTGATCAGCCTCTCCGGCTCGGAGGATGTGCTCAAGTCGCTGGCCATGGCGCAGGAATACCAACGCCGGCACAAAGTGTACAACGCCCTGGAAGAATTATTTCACGCCATTGGCAAGGCGCCGGATTACCTGCCCCTCCACCACCTGTTGGCGACGCTCTTTCAGGAAACCGGCAACATCGAACAATCCGTTGAAAAACTGCATACCATTGCCAGCGCCCACGAAATCCGCGGCGAAACGCCCCAGGCGCTGGCAACCTACCACGAGATTTTGCAAATATCGCCCCTCGACATCAACGTCCATAAGCGCGTCATTGATCTGATGGTACAACATGGTCGCATTGACGACGCCTTGAATCAATATCGAGAACTGGCCGACGCCTATTATCAATTGGCGCAACCGGAACGCGCGCGCGAAACGTATGTCGAGGCCCTGCGGGTGGCGCCACGCGGCACCGATCCGCGCCAATGGGAAGTGCGCATCCTTCACAAAATGGCCGACCTGGACATGCAGCGCCTCAACTGGCAAGCCGCTATCAAAAGCTACGAAGAAATCGTCCGCATCGCCCCGGACGACGAGCGCGCCCACCTGGGACTGTTCCGCCTCTATCCCCGCACCGGACGGCCGCATCTGGGCATGGGAGCTCTCGACAAGCTGATCAGGCACCACCTGGAAAAACAACGGGTTGATAAAGTCCTGGCGATCTTAGAAGACCTGATGAGCAGTGAACCAGACAATCCTCCCCTCCGCGCGCGAGCGGCCCAGTTATATCTCAACATGGGCAACCGCGACAAGGCCCTGGAACATCTGGACATCCTCGGCGACTTGCAGTTGGAGGCCGGTCAGAAAGACGCTGCCAGCAAAACTATCGAGGCGATCCTGGCGCTTAACCCGCCCAACCGGCAGGATTACGTTGAACTATACCGCGAAATGACCGGGCGAGAGCCGCCGGCGCCGCGCGGCACCGGGGCGTTGCCCCCGCGAATTTAGTATGGAATGTGGGATCTGAACTGGTTGCTTCAACGATTGACCTGGGCAGACATCTTGGATATATCCCTGGTGGCTGTCCTTTTTTTCTGGCTCTTCTACACCATTCGCGGGACCCGCGCCCTGCCCTTAGTGCGCGGGTTAACCGTCCTCTTGATCTCGCTGGCGCTGCTCTCACGAGTAGTGGAACTTCGGGCCTTCTCCTGGCTGATCCAACAATTGCTGCCAGCCTTCCTCGTGGCGCTGCCGGTGCTGTTTCAGCCGGAATTACGCCGCGCCTTCGAGCAACTGGGCCGCGGGCGACTGACCCGACTGTCGCAGGATGAAAATGAATGTATCGCGCGCGCCGTTGACGCCGTGGTCGAGGCCAGCGCCTACATGGCCGCCCGTCACATTGGCGCATTGATCGTCTTTGAACGCCATACCGGCCTCAAAGAATACACCGAAACCGGCATCCCGCTCAACGCCCAAGTCACCCCCGAACTGCTCACCACCCTGTTTGATCACCACACCATCCTCCACGATGGCGCCGTTATCATCCACAAAGGTCGGCTGGTAGCGGCGGCCTGCGTGCTGCCCCTCACTGCCGCCTTCCTGGCCGACCGTGAGCTGGGGCTGCGGCACCGCGCAGCGCTGGGCGTCACCGAGGACACTGACGCGGTCACGGTCGTCGTCTCCGAAGAACGCGGCGCCATTTCCCTGGCCCATAATGGTCGCATTATCCGCGATGTGGACGCGCCGCGCCTCGCCTCGATCTTACATGCTTTCCTGCTACCCAAACCGCGCGCGTCCGGCTTCCGGCTTTTTCGGCAACGTCTTCCCCAGGAAGAAAGGGAAAACACATGAGCCGTTGGTTAGGACAAAATCTGAGCTTGCTGCTCATTTCCATCCTGTTAGCCTTCTTCTTCTGGGCCGTCGCTGTCGAGGCGGAAGACCCGACGGTGGAGCGCGTCTACGGCACCCCCATCCCCGTAGAGATTCAAGGCTTGCCCGAAAACCGGATCAAATACGGGCAGGACGTCAATCGCGTCCAGGTGGAATTGCGCGCTCCACGCTCCATCTGGGAGAGCCTGACCACCGCCGACATCAATGCCTACATTGACCTCTCTGAAGCGCCAACCGGGGTGGTGACAGCGCCCGTGCAGATCAAAATCGGGCCTCAACCCGTGCGCCTGTTGAGCGTAAAACCGGCGGAGATCACCCTGAATATCGAACCCTTCATCCAGAGAGAGATCACCATCACCGTCAAAGTGAACGGTGCGCCCCAGGCAGGGTACCGGATGAGCGCACCGGAAGTGATGCCCCAGGTAGCCCGCATCCAGGGGCCGGCCTCTTTCGTGCAACAGGTCAATATCGTCCAAGCTACGGTTGAAATTGAGGGCGCCCAGAGCAACCGCCGCAACGACTACGAGCTGACCGCCCTCGATGCCGAGGGGCAGCCGGTTGCCAACGTGACCCTCCTGCCCAAGTCAGTCAACATCAACGTACCCGTCACCTCCCTTGGCTACATTCACGATTTACCGGTTAACGTCTCCTTGGAGGGTCAACCAGCGGCAGGGTATCGTATTGCCGATTTGCAGATGCTCCCCCCGGTCATCAAAGTCTACGCGACTACCCGCGCCGTCAACGAAATACCAGGCTTCTTGCAAACGCAACTCATCAACATTGAAGGGTTGACCCAAACCTTGACGGCCACCGTGGACTTGCAAATTCCTAGTGGGCTGGTGACCATTCAACCCACCCGTCCAACCGTCACCGCCGTCCTGAGCATCGAAGCTATCAAAAGCGGCCTGAAGTTGGACATTCAGCCCGAAATCCGCGGCCTCCTCCCGGCCTACACCGCCACCATTGGCATCGAATCCGTCGTCGTGATTCTCAACGGGCCACTGCTGATTATGGAAACCCTGCCCATCACCGCCGTCAGTCTTACCCTGGACTTGACCAATCTGCAACCCGGCGAATACAATCTGGCCCCTGTGGTGATCGCGCCGGACAAGATTGCCATTCAGAACCTGCTGCCAGAAACAGTTCCCGTCAAGATCGAAAAACTTCCTACACCACCGACCCCTCCGCCAACAGAAGACGTGCAACCTTAGAATCTATCCGAAAATTCGTTTTGGCTCGTGATTTGCGCCTAAAGGCGCGGTTGAGGGGGTGTTTTTTCGTGGGCGAGCTACGCCCGCCCACGAAAAAACACCTTCCCAAAAGCGACTTCAGCCGCAAGGGTCGGCCTGGCGGCGCATCGTTGCTATAATTTTCGGATAGGTTCTTAACAAAAGCGGCGGAAGAAGGCCAGGCCTCTCCCGCCGCATGCTTCTCCGGCGCAACCGCTACAGCTTGCCGGCTTCTTTCAAACCCAACTTCAGTGCATTCAATGGTAATGTCGCGCACTTGACCCGGCCCATGCTCAGCCGCACGCCGCCCATCATCGCTTCGATGTCCGCCAGGCCCATCGCGGCCACTTCCTCCGGTGTCTTGCCCACTGCCATCTCGGTAAACATCGAAGCGGACGCCATGCTCACCACACAGCCCTGCCCTTCAAACATCACCGCCGTAATCCGGCCCTCAGCGTCCAAGCGGGCCGTCATGTGAACTACATCCCCACAAGTGGGGTTATCCATCTCCACATCCACGTCAGCATCAGGCAACACCCCGAAGTTTTCAGGGTTGTGGTAATGATCCAACAACTGTTCACGGTATAAATCACTGCTCATCTTTGTTATCTCCCCAGAATTTTCACGACCCGGTGCAACCCGGCGACCAGAGCGTCCACATCCTCTTTGTCGTTATACAGATAAAAACTGGCGCGTGCGCTGGCCGGGATGCCGAACCGCTCGTGAAGCGGCTGCGCGCAATGATGCCCGGCGCGAATGCAGATGCCATCCTCGTCCAGCAACGCGGCGATGTCGTGCGGATGCGCCGCCTCAAGCCAGAACGACACCACGCCCCCTCGCTCCCCCAGACCAGGGCCAAGGATGTGGATGCCCGGCACTTCCGCCAACCGTGGGAGCGCGTAAGCGAGCAACTCCTGCTCATGCGCGTGAATCGCCTCCATGCCGATGGCGCCGAGGAAATCCACCGCCGCGCCCAGCCCCACTGCTTCGGCAATCGGCGGCGTGCCCGCCTCAAATTTGTGGGGTAAATCGTTCCACTTGGACTGATAGCGCTTTACCGTGCGGATCATATCGCCCCCATAAAGGAACGGCGGCATCGCGTCTAGCAGTTCGCCCCGGCCCCAGAGGATGCCCATCCCCGGTCCGCACAACTTGTGGCCGGAAATCGCCAAAAAGTCGGGGCCTAACGCCTGCACATCCACAGGTTGGTGCGGCGCAGCCTGCGCGGCGTCCATCACCACCAACGCGCCGGCGGCGTGTGCCAGCTCCGCCACCTGCGTCACCGGCGGCAGCGTGCCGAGCACATTGGACATCACCGAACACGCCACCAGCTTCGTGCGCCCATCCGCCAGCAGCGGCGGCAGAGCGGCAAGGTCGAGCCGCCCATCGTTCGTGACCGGTACGTAGGCCAGCTCCGCTCCCTGTCGCAATGCCAATTGCTGCCAGGGCACCAGGTTGGCGTGATGCTCCATCTCTGTGATCACGATCCGATCCCCGGCGTGGATGTGCTCTATCCCCCAGCTATACGCGACCAAGTTCAGGCCTTCCGTCGCATTGCGGACGTAGATCACTTCGGCGGGATCGGGTGCGTTGATGAAGCGGGCCAACTTAACCCGCGCGCCCTCATACGCCTCCGTGGCTTCCTCCGCCAGTGCGTACAAACCCCGGTGGACGTTCGCGTAACTGTGTGTGTACACGCGCGTCATCGCGGCGATGACGGCGCGCGGCTTCTGGGAACTCGCCGCGCTATCCAAAAACACCAGCCGCTTTCCGTGAATCTTCCGCTCGAAAATCGGAAACTCCCGACGAATGGCTTCAACGTCTAAAGCCATACACTGCCTCCCTTGAAAATAAAGACTGTTTCACGCAAAGGCGCAAAGACGCAAAGTAAAAAACAAAGCCTTGGCGAGCTTGGCGGCTTTGCGTGAAATTTTCATCCCACCGCTGGTGAACGCCGGTTCATGATGATCATTTTTCACCCACAACATAGCCTAGTATAACACATAAACCAAAAAAGTACCTTCTTTAATATCTCTGGAGCGCGCGTAAAATGACCCATTTGGGTACTAGACGCGCCCGCGCCCGTCTTTTATAATGCAAAAGAATCATCCGCCAAAAAAAGGAGAAAAAAACATGTTAAAGACTGCCGCCGACGTTGTAAAAATGGGCAAAGACGTGGATATGGTGGACCTGCGCTTTACCGATCTGCTCGGTACCTGGCACCACTTCACCATCCCCGCGCGCGAGTTGGACGAGGAATTGTTCGAGGCCGGCATCGGCTTCGATGGTTCCTCCATCCGGGGCTTCCAGGAAACCCACGAGTCCGACATGCTGCTCATCCCAGACCCAGACACAGCTTTTAAAGACCAGATTTTTGAAGTCCCCACCCTGGTCATCATTTGTGACATCTTCGATCCCGTGACACTGCAACCCTACAGCCGCGATTCGCGCTACGTAGCCAAGAAAGCTGAAGCCTACCTCAAGCAGACCGGCATTGCCGACATCAGCTATTGGGGGCCGGAAGCGGAATTCTTCATCTTCAACACCGTGCGCTACGGCAGCAACACCAACGAAGCCTTCTACCACATTGACAGCGAGGAAGCCTGGTGGAACAGCGGGGCCGTCGGCGGCAAAGGCGGCCAGATTCCGCCCAAACGCGGCTACTTCCCCGTTCCGCCGGCCGACACCCTGCAAGACGTGCGCAGCCGCATCGTGATGGCGCTGGAGGCGGCCGGCGTGCCCATCGAGCTCCACCACCACGAAGTCGCCACCGCCGGTCAAACCGAGATCGGCATGCGCTACAGCACATTGGTGCGTATGGCCGACAGTATCTTGATGTATAAATATATCGTCAAAAACGTGGCCCGCAAGAACGGCCTGACGGCGACCTTTATGCCCAAACCGCTCTTTGGCGACAACGGCAGCGGTATGCACGTCCACCAAAGCCTGTGGAACGGCAATACCAATGTCTTCTTCGACGATTCTGGCTATGCTCAGCTCTCGGACACGGCCCGGTACTATATCGGCGGCCTGCTCAAGCACGCGCCCGCCCTGCTGGCCCTCGTCGCCCCCACCACCAACTCGTACCGCCGCCTGGCGCCCGGCTTTGAGGCGCCCGTCAACCTGGCCTACTCGCAGCGCAACCGCTCGGCTGTCTGCCGCATCCCCGTCTACTCCAAAAGCCCCAAGGCCAAGCGCATCGAGTTCCGCGCCCCTGACCCATCCTGCAATCCGTACTTGTGCTTGGCGGCGCTGTTGATGGCCGGCCTGGATGGTATTCAGAATCAGATCGATCCCGGCGAGCCGATGGACAAGGACCTCTACGGCCTGCCGCCGGAGGAAGCCGCCAAGATCAAGCAAGTGCCGGGTTCACTGGAAGCGGTCATGGCGGCGCTCCAGGCCGATCATGAATTCCTGCTCAAGGGCGACGTATTCACGCCGGACTTGCTCTCGGCCTACATGGCCTACAAGAAACAGGCCGAGATTGACCCTGTGCGGATGCGCCCTCACCCCTATGAGTTCACGCTGTATTACGACATTTAATCAGCCGATTGCCTCCTTATGAGAACATGAAACGTGAAACGTGATGTTGACCGACATCACGTTTCACGTTTCATGCTTCCGTGTTACAATGGAGACGTTTTCACCCTCAAGCCCTGACAAACCAGCAAAAAAATCTGCTTCAGCGACGCGAGCTACTGATAAAAAACGCAGGTAGGTATGAACGCACCCAAACCACCCTTCCCGACCGCCGCCGATGCGCCGGGCACCGAATCGCAGCTCGTAGAAGCGCTGGCGAACCTCAACCAGATCGGCGTCGCCATCAACCGCTTCAGCGTGAGCGCCGGCAGCGCTGCCGAAGCCGTGCAGGCCACCCTGCGCCTGATCGCTGCGAGCGCCATCAAAGTGACGCCGGGCGCCTCCACCGTCATCTATGAGTACGACCAGAGCCGCCGCGCTTTCGACCTGGCCTCGCGCGTGTCCGCCGGGGAGCCGGACGAAGCCCCGCCGCGCGACGCCCCCCGGCCCGACGGCCTGGGCATGCGCGCCATCTCCCAACGCCGCCGTGTTCTCTCCCACGAGGAACCCGACCTCACCATCCACCCGGCCAAAATCGCGGCGGGCGCCAAAACGATGGCCTGCTTCCCGCTGATCGTCGCCCATCAGGTCGTCGGCATCCTCTACGTGTACTTGCACCAGGAGCGCCCTTTCCGCCAGTTTGAGTTGCTACTGCTGGACAACTTCGTCAACCAGGCAGCGATGGCGATCTACCAGGCCCGCCAACTCGCCAACGCCCACCGTGACTTACGGCGCAGAGAGGACGAGTTGAACCGCCTGGGCCGCGCCGGACGACTCATCTCCTCCCGCGTCGGCCTCGAAGAAACCCTCAAAGTCATCTTGCAGATGGCTCTCGAAGTGACCCAGGCCCACTACGGCGCCTTCCGCCTGGTGGATGAAAGCGGCGCGATCCTGATCACCCGAACCATCGCGGGCGAGCCGCTGGAACGCCCCCACATCGAGCCGCTGACCATCGGCCCCACCAGCATCATGGGCTGGGTCGCCGACCACCGCCAGCCGCTGTGTATCCACGACCTGCAAGCGGCTCCCTGGAACCGCATCTACTACCCACTGGACGCGGGTCTCCAGATGCGCTCCGAGCTGGCTGTGCCGCTGATCGGCTCTGGCGGGCGGTTGGAAGGCGTCCTCAACCTCGAAAGCCCCGTCATCGGTATGTTTGACGAACAAGATTGCCTGCTGCTACAATCCCTGGCGACGCAGGCCGTCATCGCCATCCAGGAGGCCCGCCTGCTGGACGCCCTGCTGGAAGTCGCACGGTTACTGCTCGTGCAACCCTACCCGGATGTGCTGCACCACCTCGTTAGCCTGGCCTGCGATTTGCTAGACGCCGCCGGCGCTGCCATCTGGACGCTGGCCGGGGAGCAGATCACGCTCCTGGCGGCCAGCGCGGACTTCGCGCCGGACACGCCCGTGCCGCTTCAGGGCAGCCTGATCGGAGAAGCGCTCCTCACCGGTGCGCCGGTCCAAGCGGAGACCGCGCTCGTCGCGCCGATCCTCTCCAGCGAAGATCGCCGGCCCATCGGCGCCTTCAGCGTCCACAGCGCCAACGACGCGCCCCACGGCAGCGCCTCCGAATGGGATGAAAAAGTGCTGACCTGCCTGGCTTACTACGCGGCCCTGGCGCGTCACAACACGATGCGGCAGCAAGCCCTGCGCGAAGCCCAGGAGCGTCACGCCGTCGCTGAAACCTTCGCCGCGGTCGGCGACATCGCCGCCAATGTCTTGCACCACCTGAACAACAAAGTCGGCGTCATCCCCGCGCGCGTCCAGGGCATACAGGACAAATGCGTCGCCGCATTGGCTGCTGATGCTTACCTGGCGACCAACCTGGCAGCCATCGAGCACAGCGCGCACGAGGCGATGCAGGCCGTGCGGGCCAACCTGGCGCACCTCCATCCCCTGCATACCGCGCCGGTCAACGTGGCGGCCTGTGTCGCCGCCGCGCTGGAAGCCACCGCGCTGCCCGCCGGCATCCATGTGGATATGAGCGAGTTGGCGGATTTACCGCCCGTGCTGGCCGGCGAGCGCAGCCTGATTCTCGTGTTCACCAATCTGCTGGAAAATGCCGGGCGCGTGCTCCAGGAGCAAGGGCGCATCACCGTGAGCGGCATCCTCAAAGGGCGCTACGTCGAGTTGGTCATCAGTGATGATGGCCCCGGCATCCCGCCGGAACAACATCAGCACATCTTTGAGTGGAATCCCGCCAAACATTCGACCAAACGCGCCAACGGGTCAGGTGAAAAACCGCCGCACCGCCTGGGGTTCGGGCTGTGGTGGGTCAAAACCCTGATCGTCCGCCTGGGCGGGGCGATCACCGTCGAAAGCGACGGGATGCATGGGACAACCTTCCGCTTCCAATTGCCCACCGTGGAGGAATCCGCGCTATGACCATGCTGCCCCGCGTCATCGTGGTGGACGACGACCCGTCCTGGCGGCAAATCCTCGGCGAGATCCTCGGCGACGCCGGGCTGGCGGTGGACGTGGCCGCCGACTTGCCGACCGCGCTCGCCTGCTTGCGTGCGGCCCCACACCGCCTGGCCGTCGTGGATCTGGCCCTGGGCGACGGCGACTACGCCAATCAGGATGGACTGCAAGTCCTGGATGCGGTGCGCCGGCAAGACCCCGGTTGCGCCGCCATCCTGCTCACCGGTTTTGCCACTGTTGAGTTGGCCGTCAGCGCACTCACGCAGCACGGGGCCTTCTATTGTCTGCGTAAAGAGACCTTCAATCGCGCCGAATTTCGTCAACTGGTGCAGCGCGCCCTGGCGACTTCGCTGCCGCCGGCAGATACGCCCACCGCGCCCCCCACACCAGGGCCAGAGCGCGCGCCTCACCCGGCAGAGGCGCCCGCCGAGCCGGGCCGCGCGCTCGTTGTCGAAGATGACGCAGGCTGGAGTAGCCTCCTGGCGGAGCTGCTGACGGACATCGGCTACGAGACGCATTGCTGCCACAGCTTCGGCGAGGCCCTGGGACGCCTGCGCCGCACGACCTACACCCTGGCCGTGATCGATCTGGCGCTGGACGGCGGCGCCGCATCTGCGTGGCCCGCCGCCGACGGCGCGGGGCAGGAAGGCTACCAGCTCTTGGA
Source organism: Chloroflexota bacterium (assembly GCA_029555965.1). Lineage (GTDB taxonomy): Bacteria > Chloroflexota > Anaerolineae > B4-G1 > SLSP01 > JAKQHY01. Next base: position 37,271 of record JAKQHY010000027.1, read on the forward strand.
AACCACCCACGCACGCGCCATCCCCGCCATCGTCGTCAGCGGCGCGGCGGCCCCGGCCGACATCGCGCGCGCCTACAGTGAGCGGGGTCTCTTCGCTTACCTGGAAAAGCAGACCTTCGACCGCCATACCTTCCTGCAAACCGTGCAGGAGGTGCGCGTTGCGCCCGAACCGTTGGCGCAGCGCTACAGCCTCACCGACCGTGAGCAAGAAGTCCTGACACTGATCGCAGCCGGCCTGACCAACAAGGAGATTGCTGCCGCGCTATTCATTACGCAAAACACCGTCAAACGCCACCTACGCGCCATTTTCGAGAAGTTGGACGTGCATACCCGTTCCGCCGCCGCCAGCAAAGCCACCGGCGCCGGTTTGAGCCTGTAGCCGCCCTTTGCCGAAAATGCCAATTGCCTGTATAAAAGGGGCAAACTACACTCACCCAAAAGGGAGGCAATCCGATGAACCAATCCTTCCAAACAGTTTATGCAGCGGCCGGCGGCGTCGTGATGGATGGCAAAGGTGAGCGCGTGTTGCTGTTGGTGCGGCCGGCGCGGGATGAGGTGCGCTTGCCCAAAGGGCACATTGATGCCAATGAAACCGCAGAAGAAGCTGCCCGGCGTGAGGTCATTGAAGAGTCCGGCTATGACGATCTGGAAATCGTCGCCGATCTGGGCGAACAACTGGTCGTCTTCTGGCTGGACAACCGTCAGGTACGCCGAGAAGAGCGTTACTTTCTCATGCAGGCTCTTTCGCAGCGCCAGGTCACGCGACCGCCAGAGGATGAACACCAGTTCTTTCCCACCTGGGCGACCTGGGAGGAGGCGCGCTCTTCTCTCACCTTTGCCGCCGAGCAGGAATGGCTGCGACGCGCGCAACAAGCCCAAACGGACGCGCGATGAGCGAAATGGCACTTTTACGGGAAAAAGCGCTGACCCTCCACCAACGTCTGGTGGGCGCGTATGGCGAACCGCGCTTGCGCCCCCATGGCGAATCGTTGGCCGAACTGGTCAACACGATCCTCAGCCAGAACACGAACGACCGCAACCGCGACGTCGCCTACGCACAATTGCGCGCGCGCTTTCCCACCTGGGAGGCCGTGCGCGACGCGCCTCCCGCGGACATTGTCGCAGCGATCCGCCCGGCAGGGCTGGCGCCGAGCAAAGGGCCGCGCATCCAGGCGGCGCTGCGCACCATCACGGAAGCGCGCGGCGCGCTTTCGCTGGACTTTTTGCGCGATCTGCCCCTGGCGGAGGCGCAGGACTGGCTTCTGGCGCTGGATGGCGTCGGCCCCAAGACGGCAGCCATTGTCCTGCTTTTCGCGCTGGGCCGCCCAGCTTTCCCGGTGGACACGCACGTCCATCGCGTCACCCTGAGATTGGGGCTGCTGCCCCCCCGCACGTCCCGGGAGAAAGCGCACACGCTGCTCGAAGCGCTGCTGCCGGACGAGCTTTACTATCCCTTCCACTTGAACGTCATCACACACGGGCGGCAGGTCTGCCACGCCCGGCGGCCGGCGTGCGCGCTGTGCCTGGTGGCCGATCTCTGTCCTTATTCAGAGGAGGTATCTGATGACTCAAAAGCCTAAGACCCGCTTTCGCCTGTGGCCCTACGTGCTCCTGTCGAAGCGTTGGTTTATGCCGGCCTTCTGGCTTATCCCTGGCGGCGTCGCGTTGTGGTGGGCCGCTCCCAATTTGCCCCGGCACGAGCCAAGCCTGGCCTTCCTTCCTCTGGGGATCTCCGGGATCGGTGTACTGCTGGTCATTTACACCATTATCGCCCGTCAGGCCAACATAACCTGCAAGTCTAACCGTTTTGTTGTTCACACCCCCTTCTATCCGGTAGCCTTCTCTTACCACCGCATCGAAATGATCCGCCCGATGCTTTTCAACAACATTTTTCCTCCCCAACAAGAGAAACGAGCACGGCTGCAAATGTATTACAAGCTTTGGGGACAAACGGTCATTGTCATATCCCTGAATGATTATCCGCTGCCACGCTGGTGGATGAAATTCTGGTTTCATCCGTATCTCTTGCACCCGCAAGAACGTGCGCTGGTGCTGCCGGTAGATGATTGGATGGGTCTCTCACGACAACTAGAAGTCCAACGCGCGCGGCTACGTGAGCAACCGGGGAGACGGCGCGCCAACGGCTAGAGAAAATATCATTTTTGTGTTATGTGTGTAAAATGCTCTGGTAAAAACAAATCCTTACCAACTATCCCAAGTCTCTCCACAATCACAATCGGCAGATGTTGTGGTCACAGGCAGTGGGTTCCATAGGGATGCCACACAAACAACTTGTTATTCACAGGCGAAAAAGCAATATTAAAACTAGCGGTTTTTTAAGGAAAATCCCCCTCCGAAACGTTGTGCTAAAATGGCTTTTCTGGTAGAATGTATATGGTCAGTTGAGGCGGTGGCTCCCACCACCAGGGGATAGGGTCTAACCCAGACAGGCCAAAGCCGGACAAAGTCTACCCCTCACATTCTCAAAAACGACCATTCTATAACTTACGCACGCACAGTGGGTAGGCATTGTGCTGCCATAAAGCAAAGGAATTTTTATGAAAAGCGCTAATCCTCAAAGATTGTGGCAGGCAGCTCTAGGAGAACTCGAATTGCAGATGACGCGCGCTACATTTGATACCTGGCTGCGCGACACCCATTGTATCGGGATTGAAGACGACAATATCGTCATCGTCGGCGTCAAAAATGGCTATGCCGTAGAATGGCTAGGGAATCGTCTTTATCCGGTGGTGCAACGCACCCTACACCGCCTCACAGGCGAGGAAATGCAGGCGCGCTTTGTGGTATGGGAAGCCAAGCGAGGGTACGAGCCGCCGCCCCCCTTGACGCCGGAGACAATAGATCTTCCGCCCCATGCCGTATACGATCCAGGGCTTAACCCCGATTACACTTTTAGCAGTTTCGTGGTGGGGCCGAGCAATCGGTTGGCGCAAGCGGCCTCCCAGGCGGTGGCTGAAGCGCCGGCGCGCGCCTACAACCCATTGTTCATTCATGGCGGCGTCGGCCTGGGGAAAACGCACTTGTTACACGCCATCGGACACATCTGTTACCGGCAAGGGATGCAAGTATTATATGTTTCCTCGGAAACATTCACCAACAACCTGATCGAGGCCATCCGCACCCACACCACGGATCAGTTTCGAGAGAAATATCGCACAGCGGACGTGTTGCTGGTGGATGACATCCAATTCATTGCCGGCAAGGAGAGCACTCAAGAAGAGTTCTTTCACACCTTTAATGCACTGCGGGACACCCGCCGGCAGGTCATCTTGAGCAGCGACCGTCCGCCCAAGGCAATGGTTACACTGGAGGAACGCCTGCGCTCGCGTTTTGAGTGGGGATTGATTGTGGACATACAATCCCCCGACTACGAGACGCGCGTAGCGATCTTACAATCCAAAGCGGAACAGTTGGGGGTCGAGGTGCCCAATGCGCTCTTGAGTTACATTGCCACCAACATTGAAAGCAACATCCGTGAACTAGAGGGGGCGCTCAACCGGGTGCTGGCGATGACGCGCCTAACCGGATTGCCGTTATCCAAACAGATCACCGAGCAAGCATTGGCCGACTTACTGCCCAACCGTCCGGAAATATCGGCGAGTGAAATCTTAGGGGCCGTGGCGCTGTACTATGGCCTGGATCAGAGCGATTTACGCAGCGCCGAGCGCAGCCGGCGGGTGGCCCAACCGCGTCAGGTAGCCATGTACTTGATGCGCGAGGAAACCAACGCGTCCCTCCCCCAAATTGGAGCGGAACTGGGCGGGCGGGATCATACGACAGTACTTTATGGCTATGAACGAGTGCGCGTGAAAATAGAACAGGATGCGCAGCTCAAACGCGAGATTATGAGTATTAAGGCGCAACTCTACGGGCAAAATTAATTATACGCAGCCAATAACTTCCCCCAATCTAACCAATTGGGGGAAGTTATTTTTCTGCACACCTATGGTAAAATGAGGCATTGGTGAGAGGAGCAATCATTCCCTGACTAACGCTTGAAGCGGAGAAGCCTTTACGCTATAATCAAGTTATCCACAATGGCAAAGGGGAAAAAGCATGACAGTGCAACAAGTTCTAATTGTAGATGATGATGTCGAAGCCTTGCGTCTCGTGGGCATTATGCTTGAGCGCAAAGGATACGCCATTGTGGCGGCCGCTTCAGGGCGGCAGGCATTGGAAAAAGCGGTAGAAACGCAGCCGGACCTGATCATCCTGGATGTTATGATGCCGGATATGGATGGGTATCAAGTCGCCGGGCAATTGCGCCGACACCCTACCACTGAAAACATCCCGATCTTGATGTTCACAGCCAAGACCACCGTGAACGATAAAATCGCCGGGTTCCAGGCCGGCGCGGACGATTACCTTACCAAACCCATTCATCCGGCAGAGTTGATCACGCGCGTAGAAGCGCTCCTGCAACGGAAAACCCGCATCAATGCCGACACCGAACGGGGGTACATCACCGGCTTTTTGCCCACCAAGGGGGGCATTGGCACCACCACGCTGATTGTGAATACCGCTCTGGAAATGAAGCACATGTATGCCGAAAAGCAAGTCATTCTGGTTGAATTACGAGAAGGCAGCGGCACCATTGGCATACAACTGGGCATTACTGCGGCGGGCGGCTTACAAAAGCTATTAGACCGCCCGCTGGCGAGCCTCACAAAGGACACCGTTACAGAACACATTGTGCGGCACAGTTCCGGTCTCCATGTACTGCTAAGCAAAATCACCCCCCGCGGCATGGGGGCACAATTGACCAAAGATCACGTCCGCACGATCCTGCGGTATCTGAACACTGACTACGACTACATCTTGTTGGATCTACCACTGGCAATGGATGAAGCCACCAGTGAAGCTTTGCGAATGGCAAACGAGATTATTGTGACACTGGATCCCAACCCGATAGGGATGACCATGGCTCAAGAAATGTTAGAAGTTCTGGATCGCCAAAATATTGGTGCGCACAAGGCGCGGGTCGTCCTTATCAACCGCATTCCAGCCATTTCCTCCATCAACCGCAACACCGTTGAACAAAAACTACAACGCGAGATGATCTGTGGGATTCCTCCGGCCCCCGATCTGGCCCACGAAAGTGCGCAAACCGGTCGGCCTATGGTGGCAATACAACCTCAAGGGTTAATTTCACAGCAAGTACGGCTGGTAGTACAATCGATCACTAAAACCATTTAGGACACGCTAAAAAAGACTACCATGAAAACTGACCGTAATTCATCCCAAAACCTAGAGAGAACATTGGCCCAACTCGTGGAAAAGGTTACAGTTCTGGAAGAACTGATCAAAATTAGCCGGAATTTGAATTCCACGCTGGAAATGCGTCGGTTGTTACAGCAAATTGTGGACGCCGCGCAAGTGTTGACCCACGCAGATGGGGCCTCCATCTTGCTGGTAGAAAGTGAGGAAAAACTGCGATTTGCGGCCACCGCCGGCCCAAGCGCCAACGTTCTGGAAATCGTCGAAGTACCTATTCAGGGTAGCCTGGCCGGTTGGGTCGTGCAAAACCGGGAATTGGTTATTGTCGAAGATGCCCAATCGGACTCCCGCCTCTACAACATTCATTCTATTGATGCCACCCAATCCATTATCGCGGTGCCGATGATTTTTGGCGACGAAGTCATTGGGGTTGTGGAATCTGTCACCATCAAAGCGCGTTACCGCTTCACCCCGCAGGATATGGAAACGCTGGAAACGCTGGCCAGCATCGCGGCAGTGGCGGTACAGAACGCTCGGCTTTTTGAGCAAAGTGACTGGGTATCGGAAGTTATTCACGAGATCCGCACACCTTTGACTGCCATTATGTCCTATGCTGACCTGCTTCAACGACCCAATCTCGACCATGAGATGCGTAACAAGTTTGCTAACATTATCCTGCAAGAAACAGAGCGGGTCAGCAGTCTGGCTACCACCTTCCTGGACCTGGCGCGGTTAGAGTCCGGGCGTATTCAAATGGCGCATGAGCCGTTAAAAATCGCCGAAGTTATTACCCTGGCGGCCGATGTCATTCGCCCTTCGGCCAAAGACAAGGCGCGCAACCTTGAAGTTAAGGTTTCGGAAAACCTTCCAATCACGCTAGGAGACACACAGCGCATTCACCAGGTTCTCCTCAATTTGCTGAGCAATGCGATTAAGTATTCCGATCCTGGCGACACAGTCACCGTGGCCGCCTCCACAGATGGCACCAACGTCACGGTAGCCGTCACGGACACTGGCCCAGGAATTCCCCCGGATCAAATCCCCAAACTATTCCAAAAGTTTTCGCGCTTGCCAGGCAGTGAACGCAAAGCCACCGGCACGGGCCTAGGATTAGTGGTAGCACGTCAAATTGTGGAAGCTCATCAAGGTCATATTGGGGTAAAAAGCGAAGTAGGAAAAGGCAGCACATTCTACTTTTCCCTGCCAGTAATTTCTATAGATGCCAGCGCATAAAAAGGATTCCCCACCTCAGTCTCTAACTTTACAAAATCCAGATCCATGTTATGATGAACTTGCCTGTGAGCGCAACCCGCTCTCGGGTTTTTGTTTTATAAAGACAATGTTTCACATCGTTGGAGGGAACTATTTTGATGAGCAGAAGTCCCGTGTATTTAACACATGACGGGTATGAGGCGCTCGAAAAAGAGCTGAACCACCTCAAAACTGTCCGCCGCCAGGAAGTAGCCAATCGCCTCCATGCGGCCTTGGGCGAAGGGGAATTGATTGAAAACGCAGAATTGGAGGACGCGCGCCGCGAACAATCCTTTGTAGAAGGAAGAATCCTGGCGCTGGAAGAACAGTTGCGCAAGGCCGTCATCATAGAGGGCGCTACAGCTAACGGCGCGGTAGGGCTGGGCAGCCATATCACCGTCAAAGAAGTCGGCACCGAGGCCATTGAGAAATACCATATGGTAGGCTCGGCAGAAGCAGATCCGGCCCATGGCAAAATCTCTAATGAATCCCCCTTGGGTAAGTCGCTATTGGGCAAGCGCGTAGGCAATAAAGCCACCGTCCAGGCGCCGGATGGAGACATTGTCTTTGAAATCATCACCATCGAGTAAAATCCCTGCAATCCCAGACAAGCCCATACAAGCGTATGGGCTTGTTTTTTGATAGATTTTGCAATACAGTAAGGAGTTATCCAATGGAATTAAACGAACTGGAACAACAACGCTTCGAAAAAATGAGCCGACTTCAAGAGGCCGGACATAGCCCCTACCCACATCGTTCCCACCGTAGTCATACCGTGCAAGCTGCGCTGGCTGACTTTGAGGCGGCAGAGAAGACGGCAACCGAGGCCCCGGTCGTAACTGTCGCAGGGCGGATCATCAGTATCCGCGTAATGGGCAAGGTAGCGTTCGCACACATTGAAGATGGCAGCGGTAAACTCCAACTTTTCCTGCGCCAGAATGAATTGGGCGAAGAGGCGCTCGCACTATTCAAAAAGGTCTTTGATTTGGGCGACTTTGCAGAAGCGCACGGAGTCCTGATGCGCACGCGAACCGGCGAGATCAGTCTCCAAGCGCATACGGTGACAATGCTCGCGAAAGCCATCACGCCGCTGCCAATCCCCAAAGAATATGAGGGGCACGACGGTCAACTGACCCGCTACAGCGCATTTTCTGACGTAGAAGAAAGGTTCCGCCAGCGTTATGCCGACCTGGCTGTGAATGCCGAAGTACGCGAAATCTTCCGCACCCGCTCACGGATGATCAGTGCCCTGCGCACCTGGTTGGATGAACACGAATATTTGGAAGTCGAGACGCCAGTGTTGCAACCGATCTACGGCGGCGCTGCGGCACGCCCGTTCACTACCTATCACAACCAACTCAAACAACAACTATACTTGCGCATCTCGTTTGAATTGTATTTGAAACGCTTATTGGTCGGTATGTATGAACGGGTGTATGAAATCGGGCGCGACTTCCGCAATGAAGGGGTATCCTACAAACATAACCCAGAATTCACGCAGCTAGAGTTGTACTGTGCTTACACCGATCTTCAGGGCATGATGGAGACTACAGAACAAATGATAGCTTACACCGCGCAGCATGTTTTGGGAACTTATGAAATTCCTTTTAAGGGACAATTGATCAATCTTACCCCTCCCTGGCGCCGCATCAAGCTGCGCGACATCATCCTGACCGGAACGGGAATTGATTACACTACCTTCCCTGACGCCGAGTCCTTGCGCACAGTTATGCGGCAACGCGGCTATGACGCCGCGAGCACAGCCTCATGGGGACATCTCGTGGACAATTTACTGTCCGAAGTTGAACCAAGTCTGATCCAACCGACTTTTGTGTACGACTATCCTATTGAAATTTCACCGTTAGCCAAGCAAAAAAGCGACGATCCCACCCACGTGGAGCGTTTTGAACTATTCATTGGGGGCATGGAGACGGGCAACGCCTTCACTGAGTTGAACGATCCCTTTGAACAAGAAAAGCGTTTCGTAAACATGGGCACAGAACAAGCTGACGAAGATGATGAATCCCATCCGATGGACGAAGACTATTTACGGGCCATGAAGTACGGGATGCCCCCGAACGGTGGTTTTGGGATGGGCATTGATCGTCTGGCAATGCTCCTCACCGATAAACACTCCATTCGCGAAGTGTTACTTTACCCACATCTACGCGCCAAAGAATAATCAATTTCGCCCAAGAAAAAACCGGGGCAGACTATTACTGTCGCCCCGGTTTTTGTTTAGTTGCAGTCCCTATGGCAGATAGATCAGAGGGTTAGTAGGATAGCCGTTATAACGAATCTCATAGTGCAAGTGCGGACCGGTAGAGTTACCAGTACTCCCCATCGCACCGATTACCTGCCCGGCAACTACGGTTTCCCCCTCACTGACGAAGAAGTTGCTTAAGTGCGCGTAATACGTCTGATAGCCATTTGCGTGATCCACCACAACCAAATACCCATAGCCCACATCGGTCCAACCAGCAAAGCTAACATACCCGGCGTCAGAAGCAATTACACTTCGACCTACGGAGCCGCCAATATCAATCGCGCGATGCGCCCACCAGTATCCCTGGGTCAGATCACCTGAAGTAGGCCAGTAGAACAATCCAGAACCGGAAACATCTTCAACGATCGGGCCTTCGTAAGTCGTAACCTTTTGAGCAGTATAAGGTTTCATTCCCCCTGGGACAATAATCTTCTCCCCCACCACCAATTGCCCATCTTCAGGCAGTGCATTGAACAGGCAATTCGCAATATCAGCCGCCGTTACTTTATATTTTTCGGCAAGTGAATCCAGTGTATCACTGATTTCAACCGTATGGTAAACGCCATCCAAGGGCAAAATCGTCAGAACCTGTCCAACCTTGAGAAGATCGGGGGCTTTTTCCATTTCAGCGTTAGCCCACAACAACGTTGTGGGCTGTAAACCAAAACCCTCCGCAATCGTCTCCGCAGTATCGCCGGCCATGACCACGTAAGTAACAATCTCCAGACGAGGTCGCTCGGGGATAGCCGTATGGGATTGCGCCCGGCGCACCACCAGAGTCTGTGCAGTTCCTCGATAATATGGTCGCGCCACGACTGAGGCTGTAACATTCATAGCTCGGACAGTTCCCCCAAGCAAAGCCTTGTCGGCTGATTCAGAGGCAGAGACCAACGCATCCAATCGCATACCTGCGATCAACACAAAAAAGGTTAACGTCAGAGCGACTGCGATGTGGGAGGTGAAGCGCCCCAGCCAAGGGCGCTGACCCTCATGATCACTATTCCAACGCCAGACCCATACAACAAGTTGGGCTGCAACCCGGAGCAAAGTTGGCGTATGCCAGGCAAGATTACCTGGTTCTGAGGAATAGGTTGATGGATTCATTCGAAGAGTTGTGGATCCTGAGGAACCCCATTGTAGCGGATTTCATAATGCAGGTGCGGACCGGTAGACCAACCAGTGCTCCCACAATAACCTAACACCTGGCCCTGGTAGACAGATTCACCACAACCCACCGCAAAAGCACTAAAATGTGCGTAATAGGTTTGGTAGCCGTTCCCATGCTGAACACGCACCAGGTTACCATAGCCGCCGCCCCAACCGGCAAAAACGACTACGCCATTGTCTGCGGCATAAATAGGGTCGCCCAAACTACACTTGTAATCCAAGCCACCATGAGTAGGATTGCGTGAATCATGGAAATACCAGCCCGAAACAGCCTGGGAGCCGGTCGGTAGAATAAACCAGCCAATAGCGCCAGGGCCTGAGACGGATATATCGCCACAGGCACCCCAGCTAGCCAGAGCACTTCCCACACCGGGGACAGCTGGCGGCGGCGGCGGGGCTTCCCATTCAAAATCTGCCCCGACGCCATCAGGAATCACGAGCAACATCCCTTCACGCAATGATGAGTTGGACGCCAAATCATTCCACACATTGTCCAGAGCCGATGGGGGTACTTCATATTGCTCCGCAATATCTTCTACTGTCTCGCCTGCGAGCACAGTATGATAGGCTCCATCCACAGGAAGAATAAAGAGTGTCAGGCCAGGTTGAATCAGCCAGGGAGCACCTTGGAGAATTTCCATATTGGCCCATACAATTGTATAGGGCGATAAGTCAAAATATTCAGCAATGCCAAAGATGTTATCTCCTGAATGAACTGTGTAAGTAATCACGTCCAGTCGCACGCGCTCAGGGATAGTCGTGCGAGGTTGCGCCTGGCGAAAAACAGCGCGATACATTTGGTTTGTCATTTGTTTAGTGAATGAGTGTGTGGCTATGGGTATAGTAGGGGTCGCCACCACCTCAGCAATAGCAGGTTGTGACACAGAGGTGAATCCAGAAGAACCAAGTGTGATGCCATCAGCGCTAATATCAGGCGCAGTGATAGGCAAGAGAGTCAGCCGTCCCAACACTCCCACCAATAATGCCAAAGTGAGAATAGCACCATGGGCGCTGTAACGACCAACAAAAGCAGCGATAACTTGACGGTCACTACTCCACCGCCAAATCATCGCTACAAGCCTGCCCACGCTCCGCCCTAAGGTGCTGGAAAATTCTGATTGTAAATGCGGAACGTCTGGAATTTGGGTATCATATATATTTGTATCGTTCATAGGCTAAAGCCACTTGATGACAATAAGCCACCAACAGGAATCATTATAACACAGTAAAATACAAAGTGCAACCCCCAAAATCTGACGATTATCTTACGGAACTGCCAAAAAGCTGATCAAAGCCCCTTTGCGGGGCATGTGAAAACGCCCGCTCGCATCAGGTTTGACATAGCCTTTACTCATGCGATAATTTGAGAAGCATACGTTAAAAGGGGTGACACAACATGGGAGATTTAAAAGCTGTGGATGAAATGAACTTTGAGGCTGAGGTGTTGCGAGCAACACTCCCCGTGCTGGTAGATTTCTGGGCGGAATGGTGCCCTCCGTGCAAGAAACTGGGACCAACATTGGATAAAATCGCCCCAACACTGGATGGACGCTTGAGAATTGTCAAGGTTAATGTCCAGGAAGCGGCGGCCTTAGCCACTCAATATGGGGTGATGAATATTCCCACAATGATTATCTTCAAGAATGGCGCAGAAGTTGCACGTCTGGTTGGGAATCGGGCTGAAAGTAAATTAATTCAAGATATAGAATCCTACCTATAACACCTCACCCGCGATCCCCCCGATCATAACCGGGGGGATTATATAACTTCTCGCCAAAGTTGTCTTATCTCAGCAGGATTGAGTAGCTCCAACTGTAATTCGCGGGCACGTAGTTCACCCTCAAAACGCTTCACCTGGGCTAATAGTTGTTGGTTGACCAAGCGCAAAGCACTTTCGGGGTCAAGATGCTGACGACGCGCCCAATTCGCGATCTCAAACAAAACCTCACCCAAAACGAAGACAGATGTAGCCTCAGTTGCAGTATGCGAAAAAGATTCTAAGTGTTCAAGGCACTCGTGACAAGCGCGGCGCACAGGTACAGAAAGATCAACCACCTCTTTGTCAAGGAAGGAATGGGCATTGTCATCTACATCAAGACCAATACGCGCCACCCGACCGCCATACTCCACAGCTTGTGCTAATCCAGGTAAAGCTTTGGGCACACCGTCAAGCATGGAACGCGCTACATTCCCCTTCGTCTCGCGCTCGTGCCGCTTAATGGCTTCCCAATTGACAATCACCTCGGCGCTATCCCCAACCTGCACATCTCCCCAAACATGTGGATGGCGACGCTTCAACTTAGTATCAATACCCGAAATCACTTCAGGCATAAGAAACGCGCCATCCTCCACTGCAATTTGTGTGTGCAAGACAATCTGAAGCAGCAAATCACCCAGTTCCTCACGCAAGGCATCAGTATCATCGGCATCAAGCGCGGCAAGGACTTCATAGGTCTCTTCGAGCAAGTTAGCGCGCAAACTCTGATGTGTTTGTTCACGATCCCATGGGCATCCGTCTGGCGCACGCAATCTGGCTACCGTCTGCTGGAATCCCTCGAAACTACTCACCTGCGGCAGCGGGGGAACATAAAGTGAAGTCAATGGAGTGGCTTGCTGACGATCAATCTCGTAGAGGGGCATCCAGGTCACCAACTCAGCCCCGGTGCCGGCCGCATCAACCAGCGCCACAGAATGTTCATCAGGGTATTGGTTCATCAAGAGCAATTTTAAATCCGAAGCCACTGTGCGACTGTATACCTGGGCGATAAGCGCTGGCATATCTGGATTTAAAGGAGGATGATATAGCGCCACTACATCCAAGGCGTCCACAATCTGCAAGCCGTCCAACGCATCCAATGAGAGCGCAACCAAAACAGGTTCAAAAAAACTCAAGCCGGCCACTATCTGCACCGGAATCTGCTGTGCGCGCGCGGTCGCAAGCAACTGCGCGACGGTGGCCTCCCCTACCATGGGATGACCAGGGACAGCGTAACAAACACCATCAGTTCGGCGGCTTAGAGCCAGGATTTGCGTCACAATTTCTGCATATACATGCTCAAACGTGTCTGCGGTCTCATATAGCGAATCGAAACTATGCACGACAAGGTGAGCTGGTAAATGCGCGAGTACCGGATGCTTGAGTGTGCGTACCCAAATCTCGTCACATTCTGAAAGAATTTGCCAAGCCTCACGTGTCAAATATTGCGGTTCGCCAGGGCCTAGCCCAACAACTGTAATATGCGCCATAGTTCCCCCCTACCATAAATAACAACCAGGTAGGCTATTAACTTCGGCCTACCTGGTAAAAGCCACCTTAAACGAGGGTGCTTAACGTTTTGTGTATTGAGGAGCCTTACGCGCACGCTTAAGACCGGGCTTTTTGCGTTCTTTTTCCCGTGCATCGCGGCTCAATAAATTCATCTTGCGCAAAGAAGTACGAAATTCGGGATCCACCTTAAGCAAGGCCCGTGCAATTCCCATACGCACGGCCTCGGATTGCCCGGTAACGCCCCCACCGCTTACCAAAACAGTAACATCGAATTGACCTTCTGTCTGGGTAAGGTGCAAAGGCTCGCTCAAGTTCTTCCAATCCACCTCGCGGCCAAAGTATTCCGCAGAAGGCTTCCCGTTGACAACAAATTGCCCAGTTCCACCGGAATGGAGGCGAACTCGCGCCGTTGCTGTCTTGCGACGTCCTAAACCTTCGTAGTACATAAGCTAATCGTCTCCTTAAAATTCCATAATCTGGGGGAGTTGCGCCCCATGAGGATGTTCTGGCCCAGCATACACCTTCAGCTTTTTAAACATCTGACGCCCCAATGGACCACGCGGCAACATCCCTTTAACGGCGTGCTCAATGACACGCTCCGGGTGTTGTTCCAACTGACGGCGCAAAGTCACCTCACGTAGGCCGCCGGGATACCCCGAATAGTGATAATACCGTTTCTGATCGAGTTTACGTCCGGTGGTATGTATCTTCTCGGCATTGATCACCACGACATAGTCCCCTACATCCTCATAAGGGCTATATTGTGGTCGGTGCTTGCCCCGCAAAACACTCGCGATCTGAGTCGCCAGTCGCCCCAAGGTTTGACCTGAAGCATCCACTACATACCATTGACGCTCCACATCCCCTGGCTTAACCACATAAGTTTTATCTAAGTTTAGTCGTTTCACCTTCTCCTCACTTCCAACCTAAAAATGAGCCTTCAATCAACCTAAAGCGTCTCATTAGGATAAACAACTCGTCGTAAACACAATCCTTGTGCTTTGACGGCAGGCCCAGCACGTCGGCGATCCTGATTTTGCAAAATTTCAACAAAATCTGCGGTTGTCAATGCACCACACCCCACTCTTAGCAAAGTCCCCACCAGTATTCGCACCATCCGGTACAGGAAAGCATTAGCGGCAATATCAAAATACACCGAATCGCCTTCCACCGACCATTCCGCCTGATAGACTTCCCGAAGGGTGTTCTCTCCCTTTGGGGGTGAACCAAATGCCGCAAAGTCATGCTGGCCCACCAGGTGCTGAGCGGCGACCTGCATAGGCTCCAAAAGCAAAGGGTGTGTGATATGCAAACTGTACCGACTCACGAATGGATCCCGCACAGTTGCCAGATAGAGTCCATAACGATAACAGCGACGCAAGGCCGCATATCGTGGATGAAAGTCATCCGGGACAACGCCGAGCGTCAAAACAGCAATAGCTTCTGGAAGCAGAGCGTTGAGTCCACGGTGCAGGTCAAACAACGAATGCGCCCAGGCGGTATCAAACGCAATCACTTGCCCGGCGGCATGGACTCCCGCATCAGTGCGACCGGCAGCCATAATCCTCGTTGGCACACCAGTCAGCTTGTCCAGAGCAACTTCCAAGTCCTCCTGAATAGTAGGAGCATTTTTCTGACGCTGAAACCCGCCATACCCCGTGCCATCATAGGCAATGACGGCCTTGATACGCATTCACACTTCCCTTCAAATTGCGAACTTCAGAGTCCGAAAGCGCCATCCTACAATTCTCGGAAACCTATTCAACCAACTCTAAAAGTACAATGGGAGCAGCATCGCCCTTGCGCACTCCCAACTTCAACATCCGGGTGTACCCACCAGGACGATCCCGATAACGGGGGGCAATCTCACTAAACAAGGCCTGCACAACCTGAGGGTCATTCAGACGCCCCGCAGCCAAACGACGCGCATGCAATTCCCGCGCCGGGCTGCTCTCTCCGGCTAAAATACCACGCTTGGCTAATGTGACCAGTTTTTCTGCCTGACCACGGATTGCTTCCGCCTTAGTCCGCGTAGTACGAATCCGCCCATGCCGGAACAACTCTGTCACCAAAGTGCGGCGCAACGCAGTACGATGTCCCTTAGGACGACTTAGCTTTTTACCCGCGACGCGATGTCGCATGATGCAACCTCCTGACTATGATCTCCATATTCTCAGATGGGAAGTATCACTACCGCCCGTTAATGCTCAAACAGATGTTGTCGCCCTTGCTAAAGAGCAATGGCCGCTTCGGCCTCGTCCGTCCAAAACCCTTTTGCCTTAAGTTGCTCGACCAACTCATCCAGGGACTTTTCACCGAAATTACGAATTGACAACATCGCATCCCGACCACGCGCCAACATTTCCAGGACTTCACCTACATTGGAAATGCCGGTACGCTTCAATGCATTGTAAACCCGCACTCCCAGGCCTAAATCCTCAATAGGAGTAGCATAGGCTTGATGTGGAATCGATTCGCGCTGAGCAGCCGTATCAAACTCCAACTCTTCTTCCAACTCAGCACCGGCAATCAAACGCAAGTGCGTCACCAAAACTCGCGCCGATTCCTTGAGTGCATCAAGGGGGGCCACTCGCCCATCAGTCCAAACGTCCATCGCCAGGCGATCATAGTTGGTTAACTGACCAACACGGGCTTGCTCGATATGAAAGTTGACGCGGCGCACGGGACTGAAGATAGCATCCACCGGTAAAACCCCAATTGGCATACGCCCACGCCCCTCAGAAGACAAATACCCGCGGCCTTTCTCTACCGTAAACTCAAAATCAAGATGCACACTCTCGTCATCTACAGTAAACAGGTAAAGTTCAGGATTCAGGATTTCAATCTCCGGTGGTGCGATGATATCACTTGCGGTGACCATACCAGGGCCTTCGACACGCAACGTCATATATTGCGTACCTTCCCCTTCCATAGACAGCCGCACCTTCTTGAGTTGAAGAATGACCTGGATCACATCTTCCCGCACCCCAGGAATGGCCGCGAACTCATGCGGGATATCTGTAATCCGTACTGCGGTAATTGCGGCACCTTCAAGGGAAGAAAGCAAAACCCGTCGCAAGGAATTCCCTAAGGTGACCCCATAACCGCTCTCCAGCGGGCCGATAATATACCGGCCATACTGCTCGGCATTCACTGCAACCTCAACCTTGGGCAGAACTGGCGCTACTAACACATCGCCTCCTGTCTGCTTTAGCGTGAATAGAATTCGACGATCAACTGCTCCTCAATCGGAACGTCGATCTCCGGGCGAGTGGGAAATGCTAACACTCGCGCATCCAATGTCTCTTCATCAAAACTCAACCAAGCAGGCACTTGACGCTTCCCCAGCAGTTCCCGGCGTTCTTTAAAATACTTATCACGTCGGCTCTCTGGTCGCACACATACCACATCACTGGGCCGCACAAGAAGGGATGGCACATCCGTCTTCCGCCCGTTCACAGTAAAATGCCCATGCGATACCAATTGGCGTGCTTGCGATCGGGAATCAGCTAACCCCAGACGATAAACCACGTTATCCAGACGGGTCTCCAACACAGCTAACAAATTCTCGCCCGTCATACCAGGGCGGCGCAAAGCCACGCGAAAGTAGCGGCGGAACTGCCGCTCCAACACGCCATAAATACGCCGAGCCTTTTGTTTTTCACGCAACTGCATTGCATAGTCTGACAACTTGCGGCGCTGGAAACCAGCCCCCTTACCATGCTGACCGGGAGGATAAGAACGTCGCTCGAAGGGGCACTTATCTACATAACACTTATCCCCTTTGAGGTACAACTTCATCCCTTCACGACGACAAAGCTTACACGCAGGACCAATATACCTTGCCATATTTTCTCCCTACTGCTCCTCTCTGGCTTACACGCGCCGTCGCTTGGGAGCACGACAACCATTATGAGGAATTGGCGTCGTATCCACAATGGACCGCACCCGTAACCCGGCGGCGGCAATCGCCCGCAATGAGGCTTCGCGTCCCGGGCCAGCGCCTTTTACAAAGACATCCACCTCTTGCATCCCATCATTTTCCACAGTTTCCCTGGCAACTTTCTCCGCAGCCGTCCGCGCAGCGAAGGGTGTACTCTTACGAGTTCCCTTGAAACCAACTGCCCCGGCACTCGAAGAACGAATAACATTCCCTTGAGGGTCAGTCACTGTTACAATCGTGTTATTAAACGTCGTCTTAATATACATACAGCCGCGGGGGACGCTTCGCTTGACGCGCCGGGTCACTTTCCGCGCAGTTCGTGCTTGACGTTTAGCCATAAAGCCTCCTGAGTTCTTCTAATAAAATACCTTCAATCAAAACCAGCGCACCAGGTTGGCCCACAGGCCAGCCAGTGCTACTTTTTCTTGGACCCACGACGACGCCCACGCCCTGGAACCGTCTTTTTCGGTCCACGCTTGGTGCGTGCATTGGTGCGAGTCCGTTGTCCATGCACCGGGAGGTTGCGCCGATGGCGCAGACCACGGTAGGAGCCGATTTCGATCAGGCGTTTAATGTTCATCTGTACTTCACGCCGCAGATCGCCTTCAACGACATAATCGTGATCAACAATATCACGCAATGCCGCCAGTTCCGACTCCGTTAAATCTTTCTCGCGTTTATCAGGATTAATCCCCGCGCGTTGGAGAATATCGTTGCTGCTCTTGCGCCCAATACCGTAAACATAGGTGAGTGCAATCTCAATACGCTTATTGCGCGGAAGATCAACCCCTGCTATACGTGCCATAGTTTATCCAGCCTCCTCTAGCGAATCAAAAAAGTGAAACGCAAAACTTACTTTACGATTCCGTCACGCATCCTCAGATGAGCCTTAGCTCAGAGGGAAGCACGCGGCGACACAACTTTATCCCTGGCGCTGCTTATGCTTAGGATTCTCACAAATGACCCGGATAATCCCACGCCGCCGAATAATCTTGCACTTCGGGCAACGCCGCTTGACAGATGGTAATACTTTCATTTCTGACTCCTTCCAGCTATATCACTCCGGTCATCACACACAACGACCTTACATTATACCACACTTTTAGCGCAAGAACCCTTCATAGTTCCGCATTAAGAGTTGGGCCTCCAGCTGCCGCATTGTATCCATCACGGTACCCACGACAATCAGCAGACCGGAACTTTGAATCAACATTTGACTGTTGGGCATGAAAATCCCCACGATGTAGGGTATAACCGCCACAAACCCCAGAAACAGCGCGCCCACCAACGTGATGCGTTGATAGATGCTGGTGATAAACTCCTCCGTCTTTTTGCCAGGGCGTACACCAGGAATGAACCCACCTTGCTTTTGCAACATCTCCGGCAGGTTTTGCTGCTCGATCATCACGAAAGTGTAAAAGTAGGTAAACCCGACGACGGCAAGGAAGTAAACCGGCGCGTACCACGGGTGCTGCCCACCAAAGAACTCTATCACACCATTCGCAAACGTAACCACACTCGAATTTGTCGAACCTAGCAAGAACTGAGCAATCACCGCCGGAAAAGCCAAGATGGACTGGGCGAAGATCAAGGGAATCATGCCTGCGGTGTTAATCTTCAGGGGAATATACGTGCTTCCCCCTCCATACACCTTCATACCCCGCACGCGCTTGCCGTACTGCACCTTGACGCGACGTTCACCGTTTTGAACAAACACGATGAGAAACATCACCATGGCGGTCAATAATACGAAAACAACTGCCCAGATGCCCCCAGTGAGTGTAACCTTCTCGCCACCTTCCATCAAAATTGAACGCAAACTTGACGGGACACGCGACACGATCCCCCCAAAGATAATCAAGGACAGGCCGTTTCCAATCCCTTGCTCGGTGATCAACTCACCGAGCCAGATGGCAAACATAGTGCCACCGGTCATAGTGAGCAACAAAGTTAAAGTCGGCAAAATCTGCGTTGCCCCCCACCCGAAGTTGGGAAGAATTTGCTGCGTGCCAATCGTCGCGGAGCGGAAGAGCTGCGCCTGACCATAAGCCTGCAGGAGCGCCAGAGGCACCGTCAGATAAAAAGTCCATCGGTTCATCTTCCGCTGGCCTTCCTCACCTTCGTCCTTGATGCGCTGTTCCCATTTCGGGAAGATCGGGAGCAGTAACTGCAACACCAAAGACGCGGTCACATACGGATAGACGCCGGCAGCCAATACAGAGAAATTCGATACTGCCCCACCGGACAACAGGTCCAACAATCCCACAAAGGCCCCCGTGCCTGACTGTGATGCTGATTCAAAAAACATCTGTAACGCGGTCCGATCTACACCGGGGCTAGGGATATTTGCCGCCATACGGTAAATGACCAGGATCAAGACAGTGTAAAAGATCCGTCGGCGCAAATCCGGAAGTTTAAACGCATTGAACAAGGCCGAAATCATCAGTTAGTCTCCTTCGTCAGATAGGCTTCAACACCACCGTAGATTAACGGGTGCGATGCCCTCCGCGCGTCCAGGGTAAAAGCTCCACAACGCCGCCGGCCGTTTCGATCTTAACGCGAGCCGTGTCTGAAACACGATGTGCCATCACTTTTAAGGGTCGGTCAATTTCTCCACGCCCCAAGATAACCACCAACTTATTAGATTGTATCAGGCCAGACTCGGCCAGCGTCTCCGGTGAAACTTCAGCACCCGTGTCAAAAGATGTATTAAGTTGATCCAGGTTCACCGGTTGAAAATCCGTCCTATAGGGATTGAAAAACTTATAACCTCTCGCGAAAGGGAGTTTTCGGACTAGCGGCAACTGCCCACCTTCAAAGTAGGGACGTACCCCGCCCCCACTGCGCGCGTTCTGGCCCTTGGTACCCCGTCCGGCCGTCTTACCCTGACCAGCGGCAATACCACGACCCACGCGCTTCTTGCGCTTCGTTGCCCCCTCATTGGGGTGCAAATCATGCAATTTCATGCTATAGCCTCCCTACCCTATTCCTCAACTTCCTGAACCACCAGCAAGTGAGAGATTTTGTGGACCATTCCCCGCACCGCGGGGTTATCCGGCAATACCACCACTTGATTCAGCTTGCGCAATCCCAACGCCTTCACAGTACGCTTCTGCTGAATCGAATACCCAATCGGACTATGCACAAGCTTAACGCGCAATTTTTTATCCATTACGCACTCCTCCTGCGCCAGAAGGGCATGACCTCGGCCACGGGCTTATTGCGTTCCTGAGCCACTTCTTCGACCCAGCGCAATTGACTGAGTGCTGACATCGTCGCTTGAACTACGTTAACCTGCGTCGCGCTACCGCCCGATTTGGTCAACACGTCATGAATACCCGCAGCTTCCAATACAGCGCGCACGCCACCACCAGCGATAACGCCAGTACCCTTCGTAGCCGGACGCAGGAGAACTTGCGCCCCGCCACAAGCTCCGGTTACTTCATGAGGAATAGTTGTACCTTCCAGGGGAATAACATGCATGGCCTGACGCGCCCGCGTGGTCGCCTTGGCAATCGCATCTGGAACTGTGCGGGCCTTGCCAATGCCTAAGCCCACCTGCCCTTTGTTATCCCCAACGACTGCCACCACCCGGAAGTGAAAGGTACGACCGCCTTTAATCACTTTAGCTACCCGTGTAATATCCACTACACGTTCGTCCAGTTCGTCCTGCTCTTCCTCAAACGGCTTGCGATTCCGAGTTTTTTCTCGTGATTCCATAATTCCTCCCGCCGGATTAGAAATCCAGCCCCACTTCACGGGCCGCGTCAGCAAGCGCTTTCACCCGGCCATGATATTTGTAACCACCTCGGTCGAACACGACCATCGTAATTCCTTTAGACAACGCCCGTTTCGCCACAGTCTTCCCCACCACCTGCGCCTGCTCCACCTTAGACAAGCCGGCCATTTGTTCGCGCAATTCGCGATCAATAGTAGAGGCAGCGGCCAGGGTGTTTCCTGTCGTATCGTCAATCACCTGCACATAGATATGACTCAAGCTGCGGAAGACATTCAAACGTGGACGTTCTGGCGTCCCATGCACCGTCTTACGAATATGCGCATGGCGCCGCAAGCGGGCCGCACGACGATCAATTTCTGGTTTCATATCCTACTTCACCCTTAGTGCCACGATTGAAAAATTAACCGGCTTTACCCGTTTTACCGGCCTTGCGCCGGACAACCTCACCCTGGTAACGAATGCCCTTGCCCAAATACGGCTCAACGGGCCGCCAACCGCGGATCTCAGCTGCGAGCCGACCAACGACTTCTTTGTCATAGCCTCTGACCGTGATCGTGCTGGCACGCGGATTGACCTCATATTCGATTCCTACCGGGGGAACAAGCACCACCGGATGCGAGAATCCCAGGTTCATTACCAGGTTTTTACCCTGGAGTTCCGCACGGTACCCGGTCCCGTGAATTTCTAATGTGATGCTGTACCCTTGGGTCACCCCAATCACCATATTGTTGATCAAGGAGCGAGTCAGCCCATGGAGCGCTTTGAATTGCCGCTCATCATTGGGGCGCCGCACACACACGCCCGTCTCTTCCAAGGTTATGGTCAGTTCAGAATGAAATTCGCGCGTCATCGCGCCCTTTGGGCCACTGACCGTAACTTTGGCTCCTTCAATTTCCACTTTTACTCCGGTCGGAACCGGAACTGGGAGTTTACCTATCCGCGACACAAAACACCTCCTCCACAAACAGGCTACCAGACATAGCAGAGGATTTCCCCGCCGACATTGAGCCGGCGCGCCTGTTGGCCTGTGATAATCCCTTTGGGTGTGGAAAGAATTGCAATTCCCATACCACTCCGCACCCACGGAATCTCTTGAACCGATGTATAAATGCGACGCCCCGGCTTGCTTACCCGCGTCAGGGTTGTAATGACTGAGCGTTGGCGTTTCACGCCGCCCACATACTTGAGTTGAAGCACAAGTGTTTGGTGGGATTTCTCATCGGTTGCCACTTTATAACTTTCAATGTACCCTTCGTCCTTAAGAATTTTAGCAATCGCCACTTTCATTTTAGAAGAAGGCATTGACACTGTCGCGTGCTTCGCCATCAAGGCGTTACGAACACGTGTTAACATATCAGCAATTGGATCTGAAGTCATCATAGTTTTACTCCATTACCAACTGGCTTTAACCAGACCAGGAATTTGTCCTTCTAAAGCCAATTCACGGACACAAATACGGCACAAACCGAATCGGCGGTAATACCCGCGCGGACGACCACAACGGGAACAACGATTCCGCACCCGCACCTTGTACTTGCGCCGCGTTTCCCGAATCGGCATTGATGTTTTAGCCATATGCTACTCCTCACCTCATCACTAAATTATGAACGCCGGAACGGCATCCCTAACAATTCCAGCAAGCGGCGCGCTTCCTCGTCCGTGCCAGCCGTCGTACTAATGCAGACTTCCATCCCCCGAATCTTGTCAATCTTATCGTAATCAATTTCAGGGAACAACAACTGTTCACGCAGGCCCAGGGTATAGTTCCCCCGACCGTCTAATTTATCAGGAACCCCGCGGAAGTCACGCGTCCGGGGCAATGCTACATTGATCAACCGATCCAGGAAGGCCCACATGCGGTCACCACGCAAAGTTACCTTAACGCCCACGGCGCGCCCTTCACGCAATTTGAAGTTAGCAATGGACTTGCGCGCTTTGGTAACGACCGGTTGTTGCCCGGTGATAGTGCGCAGATCGCCCACAGCATATTCAATTGCCTTGGGATTGTCCAAAGCTTCCCCCATGCCAATGTTTACCACTACTTTGCGGATTCGGGGAATGCACATGACATTATCATAGCCAAAATCCTTCATCAGGGTTGGCACGATCTCTTCACGGTAATGATTCTTAAGCTGCTGCATCCGTGTCACTCCTAATCAATCACATCACCGGTGCGCCGAGAAATGCGCACCTTACGGCCATCCACCACTTTGAATCCCACGCGCGTCGGCAGGTTATCCTTAGGAGACACCAACATCACGTTGGAAATATGGATCGGCGCTTCAAACCGGATACGTCCGCCTTGCATCTGCGAACGCCCAGCCCGCTGTGCATTTTGATGCTTGGTGATGATATTCACTTTTGAAACAACTACGCGGTTTTCTTTGATCAATACCCGCAATACCTCGCCGCGCATTCCTTTATCATCACCCGCAATCACTTCAACGATATCGCCTTTCTTAATACGATTCATAATCACACCTCTTCCCTACCCTACAGCACTTCGGGCGCCAAAGATACGATCTTCATAAATCCTTTTTCGCGCAATTCGCGCGCCACCGGCCCAAAGATACGGGTGCCGCGCGGATTAATTCCAGAAGCGTCCAAAATCACAGCGGCGTTGTCATCAAAGCGAATGTAGGAACCATCAGGACGACGATATTCTTTAGCAACGCGCACAACTACAGCCCGGACCACTTCCCCCTTCTTCACCGAAGCAGTGGGGGTAGCCGACTTGACAGCGGCCACAATGGAGTCCCCGATATAGGCGTAACGTCGCTTTGAACCGCCAACGACATGGATACACATAATTTCCTGGGCGCCGGTGTTATCGGCCACTTTTAAGTGTGTTTCTGGTTGAATCATTGCCGCAACTCCTTACTCAACCCGTTCCAGGATTTCTTCCACAGTCCAGCGCTTGTGCCGGCTATAGGGGCGGCATTCAATAATCCGCACCTTGTCGCCCATCTGACAATTGTTCTCTTCATCATGGGCCATATACTTTTTCGCGGCACGCACCACCTTCTGATACAAGGGATGCCGATAGCGCCGCTCTACCGTAACCACCACGGTCTTGTCCATCTTGTCACTGGTCACAATTCCAATCAAGTGTTTACGACGCTCCCTCATGCCACTTCTCCTTTTTGCGCTATATCTGCTTTCGTTTCCTGCTCATGGAGAATTGTCAGGATTCGGGCAATCTCTTTGCGGACACTGCGCAGCCGATTGTGATCGCTCAGACTGCCCGCATACCATTGCTGTCGCAAGTTAAACAACTCACGCCGAGTTTCCTGCAAACGCAGGCGTAATTCATCAATCTTCAGTTTACGTAGTTCCTGTGGTGCAGCCATCCCTTACTCTCCTACTTCACCTACATCCAGGCGCGTAACGACCTGCGTTCTAATCGGGAGTTTGTGAGAAGCCAAGCGAAGAGCCTCATGAGCCACTTCATCTGACACACCACTAATCTCGAACATAACCCGACCAGGACGCACGACAGCCACCCACTGGTCTACAGAACCTTTCCCCTTGCCCATGCGGGTTTCTGCTGGTTTAGCCGTAATCGGCTTGTCAGGGAAAATACGGATCCAATACTTTCCACGTCGCCGCATATGGCGCACAATAGCACGGCGCGCGGCTTCAATCTGGCGGGCAGTAATCCAAGAAGGCTCCAAAGCCTGCAATCCATAATCCCCAAAGGACACTGTGATCCCTCGAGATTCCTTTCCCTTCATACGCCCACGTTGCTGCTTGCGATATTTCACGCGCTTTGGCATCAACATAGCTCTCTCTCCTCAACCACCATATTAGGACTCAGAAACGCTTTCCACGGATGCAGTCTTTTGCGGCAGGATCTCACCTTTGTAAATCCAAACCTTGACACCAATACGCCCATACGCTGTCAATGCCTCGCTCTGAGCGTAGTCAATGTCGGCTCGTAAAGTCTGCAACGGAACCTGACCATCGCGCATCCATTCCAATCGCGCCATTTCAGCGCCGGCCAAACGACCCGAACACATCACCTTAATACCCTCGGCTCCTGCCCGCATCGCCTGACGCACTGCGCGCTTCATAGCGCGGCTATGGAAAATACGTTTCTCCAGTTGCGCCACAATGTTTTCCGCCACCAGTTTTGCATCCAGGTCAGGCTGTTCAACTTCATGCACATCCACATGAACCCGCTTGCCACCGGTGGCTTCCTCAATGCTCTGACGCAACGCTTTAACATTCTCGCCTTTGCGCCCGATCACTACTCCGGGACGCGCCGTCCAGATAATTACCGATACCTGGTTGGGGGGGAAGCGCTCGATCTCGACCCGCGAAACGCCGCTCTGCCCATCACGCGAGCGCTCACGCATTGTTTTGTAGATCAACGCTCGAACTTCGCGATCCTCTTTGAGCAGATTTGAATACTCACGGCCCTCGGCAAACCAACGCGAACGCCAATCCCGAATAACCTTCAACCGAAACCCATAGGGATGAACTTTACGTCCCAAGACTTCCCTCCTAAAACGCTGACTTACTCAACTCGTTCTTCAAGAACGACAGTGATGTGAGACGAACGCTTCCGAATCGGGCGATAGCGCCCCCGGCTTCCCCAACGCGCCCGCCATCCTTTACCCGGCATAGAGCCTGGCCCTTCATCGGCCATAATTTCGGCAATATACAGGTCATTGACACTTAAGCCTAACTCATCCGCATTCGCTACGGCAGAGTGAATGAGCTTATAGACTGGCAATGCTGCCGCGTGCGGCATTGCACGGAGGGTATTCAAGGCAGCTTGCGCCTGCATTCCCCGCAAAGGCCGAATAATACGCCGTACTTTCAGGGGAGCCATAGGCAAGTGCTTTAATCTGACTTTAATGGTCTCGAGCATAGTCCTACCTCGCCACGCGGCCTTTCTTCTCTTTCATAATGTGCCCCCGAAACGTGCGGGTAGGGGCAAATTCGCCCAAACGATGTCCCACCATATTTTCGGTGACATAAATGGGCACATGGCGACGGCCATCATGAACCGCCAGAGTATGTCCAACCATCTGGGGGAAAATCACAGAAGCACGCGACCAAGTGCGCACCACCCGCTTCTGCCCGGTCCGGTTCATCTCTTCGACTTTCTTAAGCAATTTTGGGTCTACGTACGGCCCTTTCTTCAAAGAACGCGACATTCTTGCTTCCTCCCTACTCTTAACGACCCGACCCACGCCGGCGGACGATGTATTTGTCAGTCTTCTTATTGCGGCGAGTCTTACGCCCCAATGTACGCCATCCCCAGGGGGACTTAGGCCCAGGCATACCCACCGGAGAACGGCCTTCACCACCACCGTGCGGGTGATCGCGCGGTGTCATCGCAGACCCACGAATGGCAGGGCGCCACCCGCGCCAACGCTTGCTGCCAGCTTTGCCCAATTTGACATTCGCATGGTCAACATTGCCAACCTGTCCGACGGTAGCCATACACTCTTTGTGCACCCGGCGCATCTCGCTGCTGGGCAAACGCAACGTAATATACTCGCCTTCCTTAGCCAAAACTTGGGCCGCCGTGCCGGCAGCCCGCGCCAATTGCCCCCCACGACCAGGATACAACTCCACATTGTGTACCACCGTACCGAGCGGAACGTATTCCAACCGCATAGCATTCCCCACCCGGGCATCCCCGGACTCTTGCGTGCTGATCACGGTTTGTCCCACCTTAAGCCCGACGGGCGCCAGGATGTAGCGTTTCTCACCGTCAGCATAGATCAACAAGGCAATCCGCGCCGAGCGATTGGGATCATACTCAATGGAGTCAACCCGCGCCGGAATGTTGAACTTATCCCGACGGAAGTCAATCAGACGATACTTACGTGCATGCCCACCGCCACGGTGCCGTACCGTAATCCGTCCATAGGCATTGCGCCCAGCATTCTTGCTCAGGGGCCGAACCAAACTCCGCTCTGGCTTAGCCCGTGTAATATCCTCAAAGGTCTGGCCAACCATCCAACGACGACCAGGTGACGTGGGATTATGTTTTTTCAGTCCCATCTTATGCCTCCAATGCCTCAATCCGCTCACCGGGCAATAAGGTAACTATGGCCTTTTTCCACGGCGCATGGCGCGTTACCCGTCGCCGACCCCGCATGTGGTTAATCTTTGCAGGCATGTTCATCACATTGACAGCGTTAACTTTCACGTCGTAGATTTCTTCGACGGCCTGCTGAATCTGCAACTTATTCGCTCCACGATTCACAATAAAGACATACTGTCCTGCTTCACGCTGGATATAGGATTTTTCTGTCTCTAATGGGCGTACAATGATCTCATAGATATTCATATCCTACTCCACCCCATCACTCACAGGATTTTCGGAACCTAAAAACGACTCGATCACTTTCAGCGCGCCCAACGGCATGACTACATAATCAGAGCCTAGCAGATCGCGCACGTTGAGATAACTTGCCCGCAAAGTCCTGGCCGTTTCAATATTCCGCACAGAGCGTTCTACGAATTCATTGCGTTCTGGCAGCAAGAACAAGGCCTTGCCAGAGTCAGCAGAAACACTCCGCAGCAAACGCACGATTTCTTTTGTCTTCGGCGCCGCCATTTCCAACCGATCAATCACCACAATTTGTTCAGCAGATGCCTTCACCGAAAGCGCCGAACGCAACGCCGCCCGCCGCATTTTGCGGGGCATCTTCTTCTCATAACTCCGCGGTAGCGGGCCATGGGCAATACCACCGCCCACAAATGTCGGCGCATTACGACTTCCGTGGCGCGCGCGACCGGTGCCCTTTTGACGATACCACTTTGCCTTTGAGCGATTGTTCTCACCACGGGTTTTCGCTTTGTGCGTTCCCAGGCGAGCATTAGCTAACTGGCGCACCAACGCCTGATGCATCAACGCAACATTGATAGGGGCCTCAAAAATCTCCGAGCGCAATTCAATCTCGTCAACCTTCTCACCCTGCATATTCAGTACAGGAACAAGCATGGTTAGTTACCTCCTTTGAGAACTCTCTGCTTGCGCGCAGCCTTAACCACAACCAAACTCCCATTCGGCCCAGGAACACTGCCACGCACAGCCAGGAGGTTACGATCGGGATCAACCAACACGACTTCCAAATTCTGGATTGTCACCTGTTTGTTGCCCATTTGCCCCGGCATCTTCTTGCCTTTCCACACTTTGCCGGGCGTAGCACACGCGCCAATGGAACCGGGTGCCCGAGTACGATCGGATTGACCGTGAGTATGTGGCCCGCCGGCAAAACCATGCCGCTTCATAACCCCGGCAAAGCCACGCCCCTTAGAGCGGCCCTCAATATCTACGAACTCACCCGGTGAAAAAATATCAACCAAAATTTTCTGCCCAACCTCATAGGCCTCATCTTCACGCATACGCATCTCGCCCAGATAACGCAGATCAGCCACACCGGCTTTGCGCAAATGTCCTACTTGTCCTTTGGTCAGGTGCTTGGGCTTGGCCGCGCCGTATCCTAGTTGCACGGCACGATACCCATCCTGTTCAAGGGTGCGAATCTGGGTTACATAACAAGGCCCAGCCTCAACAATCGTTACAGGCACCACTTCACCATCAGCTTTAATCACCTGGGTCATTCCCACTTTTTTACCCAAAATGCCTTTCACTACATCCTCCTTGGGACTGCCAGCGCCAGGTACGCTACATCATCCCTCTACAAATTAGAATAAACTACACTTTGCTCACACTATTCCCCCTGGTCTGTGTCCTATGAGCTGCGAAAGAACAATGACCAGGGGGAAATGTGCAAAATTCCAAAAAAAACCTGGCTATCAAGCCTTGCTTAGTAGAACTACAGCTTAATCTCGATGTCCACGCCAGCTGGCATATTCAAGCGCATTAAAGTATCAATAGTTTTCGAATCCGGTTCCTGGATATCAATCAATCGCTTATGAGTACGAATCTCAAAATGCTCATGACTATCCTTGTCAATATAAGTTGACCGACGCACGGTAAACCGCTCGATCTTAGTTGGAAGAGGCACCGGGCCAACAACCCGGGCGCCAGTACGCTCCGCCGCCTCAACAATGCGACGCGCAGACTCGTCCAGGATACGATGATCATACCCCTTTAACCGAATGCGAATACGTTGTTTTGCCATAAACCACCTGTTCTCATAATCCCGTATCGAGTGGGCGCAGGCTTTGCGGCCCACTCGATACGGGCAGAAGACTAACTACTCGAGGATCTTGGTGATAACACCCGCCCCAACGGTCAAACCGCCCTCGCGAATAGCGAAGCGTGAACCGGATTCCAGGGCCACCGGAGTAATCAATTCCACAGTCATAGGAGTGCTATCGCCGGGCATCACCATCTCAACACCTTCCGGCAGTTCAACCGAGCCGGTGATATCCATCGTGCGAATATAGAACTGCGGTTTGTAGCCGGAGAAGAACGGCTTATGACGGCCCCCCTCATCACGGCGCAGGATATAGACCTCAGACTCGAACTTACGCTGCGCCCGGATCGTGCCTGGTGCGGCAACGACGACACCACGGCTCACCTCTTCCTTGCCGACACCGCGCAACAGCAACCCGGCATTATCACCGGCGCGCACCACCTCGAGAGTCTTGTGGAACATCTCCATAGAGGTGACCACTGTCTTACGCGGCTTCTCGTACATATCCCCCACCAATTCCACCTCGGTGTTAGGTCGCAGCGTACCCCGATCGACACGACCGGTGACGACTGTACCACGCCCTTTGATGGAGAATACGTCCTCAATAGACATCAAGAAGGGTTTTTCATCTTCACGTTGTGGAGTAGGAATGTACTCATCCACCACGCGCATCAACTCCCAAATGCAGGCATAGGCTGGATCACTAGGATCGCTGTTCTGGCAAGTCAACGCCTGAAGGGCGGACCCTTGTACAATGGGGGTTTCGTCACCAGGGAACCCGTAGACGCTCAGCAACTCACGGATTTCCAGATCCACCAACTCCAACAGTTCTGGATCATCCATCAGGTCAACCTTGTTGAGGAAAACCACCATAGCGGGAACCTCAACCTGATGCGCCAAGAGGATGTGCTCGCGGGTCTGCGGCATAGGGCCGTCCACGGCAGAAACAACGAGGATTGCACCATCCATCTGGGCGGCGCCCGTGATCATGTTTTTAATGTAATCACGGTGACCAGGACAGTCCACATGCGCATAGTGACGATTTTCGGTCTCATACTCGACGTGAGAAATGGCGACCGTCAAAATCTTGGTAGCGTCACGGCGGAACATCTTCGCGTCAGCTTTCGCCACTTCGTCGTAAGCCTTAGACTCGGACCACCCCTTGGTAGCCAGGGTGTGTGTAATGGCCGCGGTCAAAGTAGTCTTGCCGTGGTCAATGTGACCAATCGTACCAACATTCACATGTGGCTTCGTGCGCTCAAACTTCTGTTTAGCCATTGCTTATCTCTCCTTACTCCTACTTGCTAATTATTTCCTTATGTTATGAGTGAAACTAATTGCCTTCTCCCAAGACCCCTCTGTGATGGGTCTCTTCAAGAAAAGCCGCTACACCACATAAGTCAACACTTATGCGCCATACAAAATGGTTTCCATTTGCCGGGCATCTACCGGCGCGTAGTGATGGAACTCCATTGTGAACGTACCTCGACCCTGTGTCATACTTCGTAAATCGGTAGCGTATCCAAACATCCGGCCCAATGGGACGTATGCCCGAATCGCCTGTGCGCCGCCAACGCGCGCTTCCATAACCTGAATAGTGGCATTGCGAGCATTCAGGTTTCCTAACACCTCACCAACAAAGCTCTCCGGCGATACCACTTCCACATCCATTACCGGCTCCAACAAAGCTGGCGCCGCGGACTCAATGGCTTGGCGGCAGGCTTGCGCAGTCGCCGCTTCAAAGGCCACCTCAGTAGAAAGTTCCGGGTCGGCCTCGGCGGACAACAACCGAACGATCACTCCCACCAAAGGATACCCTGCCAAGACGCCGCTCTCCAACGAAACAAGCGCCCCAGCTCTGGTCGCCTCTAAAAAACGCGGCGACAGGTCCTGCGGACGCAAAAGAGTCTCGAAACGCGACGCCTCCCCCAAACCCGCCGGGCAAACCTCAATGCTCACCCTGGCATACTGCGGCTTCCCGCCCAACGAACGTTCAAACGTTATCGTTGTTTGGCTAGGCTGTGTCACCGTTTCTTTATATGAAACCCGAGGCTTCCCCACATTGGCTTGGACATTAAACTCACGCAGCATCCGGTCAATCAAAATCTCCAGATGCAGTTCGCCCATTCCCCAAATGATCGTCTGCCCCGTACCCTCATCTAAACGAACCTGAAAAGTCGGGTCCTCCTCGGCCAATCGCTGCAAGGCGTCATTCAATCGGTCCTGATCTGCGACGGTTTTCGGCTCCACCGCAACCGAGATAACCGGTATTGGGAATCGAATAGATTCCAAAACCAAAGGGGCGTGCATTGCAGAGAGAGTATCCCCGGTAAAGGTGTTTTTGAGACCTACTGTAGCGCCAATATCGCCGGCCCCAATCTCCTCAACCTCTTCACGATGGTCGGCAAACATCCGCAGTAGTTTAGATACACGCTCGCGGCCACCCTTGGTAGCATTCAGGCATACATTGCCTCGGATTAACTTACCCGAATAAACTCGGAAGTAAGCCAATCGGCCTACATAGGGATCGGTAGCTATTTTAAAGACCAACGCAGCCAGAGGTGCCTCTATATTAGCCGAGCGTTCCTCAAGTTGCTGTTTCTTGGGATTCTCGCCTTTTACCGGAGGGATATCCGCCGGCGAAGGTAAAAAATCAACAATCGCATCAAGTAAAGGTTGGACGCCCTTGTTACGCAACGAAGAGCCACATAACACCGGTTGCAAATGACCGGCGATAGTCGCGGCGCGCAGCGCCCGCTTCAGATCGGCAACAGAGATCTCTTCGCCTTCCAGATAACGCGCCACCAGAGCGTCATCGGTTTCAACAATGGCCTCCAGCATAGCCTCACGCGCTTCACTGGCTTCCACTACTACAGAATCCGGGATTGGAACTTCCACCAGTGTCTCGCCGGACATATCAGCCCAAGTCACGGCACGCCACTCAAGCAAATCCACCAATCCCACAAAATCTGCTTCAGCGCCAATCGGCCATTGGATGGGAATAGGATTTGCCTTCAGGCGCTTACGGATTGACTCCACTGCGCGCGCAAAATCCGCTCCCAACTTATCCATCTTGTTAATGAATGCGATCAGAGGTACCTGAAACGCCCGTGCCTGGCGCCACACTGTTTCCGATTGCGGCTCAACCCCGGCAGTGCCGTCAAATACAACGACCCCACCATCCAGAATTCGTAAGCTACGCTGCACCTCAGCCGTAAAGTCTATATGTCCCGGCGTGTCAACAATATTGATCTGATATCCACGCCAATAACACGTTACAGCAGCTGAGGTAATTGTGATACCACGCTCGCGCTCCTGGATCATCCAATCGGTAACAGTCGTTCCTTCATCCACGTTCCCCAGGCGATGAGTACGCCCAGTGTAATAAAGGATACGCTCAGTAGTGGTCGTCTTGCCCGCGTCAATATGGGCAACGACCCCGATATTACGAATACACTCTAGTGAAGGTTCAGCCGCCATCGCCACTCATCTCCGTGCGCTTCGGCGATAGCCCGACCTATCCGCCTTATCCGGCGGACAGGCTTTACCAGCGAAGGTGCGCGAAGGCCCGGTTGGCTTCCGCCATCTTGAAAGCGTCTTCCCGACGCTTCACGGCAGCGCCCAGCCCACTGGCCGCATCCACAAATTCGGCGGACAATTTCTGAGCCATGCCACGCCCGCCGCGCTTACGAGCAGCCTCTAAAATCCAGCGAATTCCCAAAGCCAACTGCCGATAGTGGGGAACCTCCACCGGAACCTGATAGGTCGCCCCACCCACACGCCGGGGACGCACCTCGACCGAGGGCATCACATTCTGCATCGCCGTGTTGAAGAGTTCCAATCCCGGTTTGTTCGCGCGCGCTTCAGCTAATTCTAAGGCTTCATAAAAAACATGCTGCGCCACGCTTTTCTTACCACCGTGCATCATGCGATTAACAAATTTTTGAATTTCAACGCTATGATAACGAATATCTGACGCAACTGCTCGCCTGGGTGGACGTGATCGTCTTGACATAACTCACTCCGTTTTCAAATTACTTACTGCGCTTCGAACCATACTTCGAGCGCTGTTGCTTACGCTTATCCACACCCGTGGCATCTAAGGTGCCACGCACGATATGGTAACGCACACCTGGCAGGTCCTTCACGCGACCACCGCGCACCAACACCACCGAGTGTTCCTGCAACGTATGCCCTTCACCCGGAATATAAGCCGTCACCTCAATCCGATTCGAGAGACGCACGCGCGCCACCTTGCGCAAGGCCGAATTGGGCTTCTTGGGTGTTTCGGTGCGCACAACGGTGCATACACCACGCTTCTGTGGGTTGCCACCCGCAACGCGCGTTCGCCGTCCACCTTTCTTTGTATTTACATTGTACAGCATCGCCGGGGCATTGGATTTTTGAGCTTTTGGCCTTCGCCCCTTGCGTACCAACTGATTAATTGTAGGCACGTTCTCCTCCTAAAATTGCACAACACAATCTCATCAATTCCAGCAAATAAGGCCATCTTAAGCTGCGATGGCCTCCTGGTTATAGACCGTCTTTATGTTAAACTGAAGAAGGCAGGGGTTATAGCTGCCCTCTACTGCGAAACAGGATTTTACCACAGAGTGCAAAAAGGTCAACTGGCTAGTCGCCAGGGGCTAACCCCAACAACCCCATACCCAACTTCGGCAGTTGCATCCGGCGCTCATCCCGCCCAAAACGCAAGACTTCACCAGAATCAGTCACAGCTTCAACCGCCAGCGCCAAACTCTGCAATTCCTTTACCAACACCTTAAACGAAGCCGGAATTCCTGGCTCTTCAATCGGCGAACCCTTGACAATAGCCTCATACGCCTTCACACGTCCTTGGACATCATCCGACTTAATTGTCAACATCTCTTGCAAGGTGTACGCGGCACCATACGCCTCCAAAGCCCAGACTTCCATCTCACCGAAACGCTGACCGCCAAATTGCGCTTTGCCACCCAACGGTTGCTGCGTAACGAGTGAGTAAGGACCTGTCGAGCGCGTATGAACTTTATCTTCGACCAAGTGCGCCAACTTCAGCAGGTAAATGACGCCTACAGTCACCGGCTGATCAAACGGCTCCCCTGTTTTACCATTGTAAATTAACATCTTACCCAGTGTTGGCAAAGGGTCATGGTGTTGAAGACTATATTCCGTCGCCGCCAACAGCACGGCCTCATCAGCAAGCTCTGACACGCTTTGTCCACGCGATTCCATCCACAAGCGCAAACAGGCCACTTGGACGCGCTCATTCGCAACCTGCCGTTCAGTTATAGACTGAACATCTTCCTCAAAAGAAAGGAGGGGTTGGGGATCGTAATTATGCTCTTTGAGCCATTCACGTAACACGGAACGCCGTGCATAAATCCGATCGTCACGCAAGGTATTGAGGTCATATCCTTTGGGCATTAGCCACGATGCAATGTACAGCAAGCGGGCTTCCTCGTCGTCTCGCAGGGTTTCCAGCGGATATTCTTGCGCCTTGAGCCATACCCACGTGCGCTCCATGATCTCATCCCAGGCGCGATCGATAAGCCAAGCCCGCGCCAATTCCGCCGCAATTTCCTGTTCATCAGCGCCGTCAAACACCGGCGTGACCGTGCGGAATCCCAAGCGGTCGGCAGCCCAGCCCAAATGGGTCTCCAGGATTTGCCCAATGTTCATGCGGCCGGGCACCCCCAGGGGATTCAAAATGATGTCAACTGGGACGCCGTCGCTCAAAAAGGGCATATCTTCAATGGGCACGATCTTGGAAATTACCCCTTTATTACCGTGACGACCGGCCATCTTGTCGCCCTCAGTGATCTTGCGCCGCTGCGCCACACTGACGCGCACCACTTTTTCGACGCCGGCCGGCAAATCGCGGTATTCCTCACGGTCAAAAACCTTGATTTCTACTACCTTCCCATGAGCGCCATGAGGCATCCGCAGGCTGGTATCCTTAACGTCGCGAAGCTTCTCGCCAAAGATTGCGCGCAACAATTTTTCTTCAGGCGTCAGTTCCTTTTCCCCCTTAGGGGTGATTTTGCCAACCAGGATATCTAGCGGACCGACCTCAGCCCCAATGCGCACGATGCCATCTTCATCCAGATCGCGCAAAGCATCATCCGAAACATTGGGGATTTCGCGGGTGATTTCCTCAGGGCCTAACTTGGTATCCCGCGCCGATGATTCAAGTTTTTCGATGTGAACGGAAGTAAAACGATCATCCCGCACCAATTGCTCGCTGAGCAGAATGGCGTCCTCATAGTTGCCGCCCTCCCAGGACATAAAGGCCACCAGAACGTTTTGCCCCAAGGCCAATTGGCCGCCTTCGGTGGAGGAACTATCGGCCAGCACATCGCCGGCCTTAACGCGCTGTCCCTTGAATATCACCGGACGTTGATCTACACAAGTGCTCTGATTCGAGCGTGTGTATTTCTTCAAATGATAGGTGACAACCTCACCGTCATCCTGACCGACCACAATGCGCTCCCCAGTGACGCTCAAAATTGCGCCGTCAGCCTTCGCCAGGATAACCGAGCCCGAGTTCAACGCCGCCGCTTCCTCCACCCCGGTGCCAACATAGGGGGCGTCCGGCGCAATCAGGGGCACTGCCTGCCGCTGCATGTTGGAACCCATCAACGCCCGGTTGGCATCATCGTGTTCCAGGAAGGGAATCAAAGCGGCCGACACCCCCACAATCTGGATCGGCGCGACGTCAATGTAGTCAATGCGCACCGGCGGGGCAAAGCCAGGACCATCGGCCTTACGCACAGCGACCCGCTCCCCAACGAAATGTCCTTCCTCATCAATACGGGCATTAGCTTGGGCAATCACGTAAGGTTCCTCGCGGTCAGCTGAGAGGTAGGCGATTTCCTCCGTCACGCGCGGGACAATCCGCACAGGTTGTGTCAAGGGTAGCGCGGCGATCTTTTCGGCTACCTCTTGGGTGATTTTCACACCGGCCGGCACAATAACTTCCTCTGTCTGGGGGTCCTGCACATCCTCACGCAGCACCTCCCCCACTAACTGCTCCACCGTATTATGGACGGTGCGAATCACCCGGCGGTAGGGGGTCTCAATAAAACCCAGATCGTTCACCCGACCGTAGGTGGATAAGCGCCCGATCAGGCCGATGTTGGGACCCTCAGGGGTTTCAATGGGGCAGATGCGACCATAGTGGCTGTCATGCACATCGCGCACGTCAAAGCCGGCCCGCTCACGACGAAGCCCGCCCGGCCCTAACGCCGACAGAGTGCGTTTGTGCGTCAGGCTCGAAAGGGGATTTGTCTGCTCCATAAATTGGGAGAGCTGACTGGACCCAAAGAATTCCCGAATCGCGGCCACCACCGGCCGGATGTTGATCAAATTTACCGGTGTCGGCGATTCCTCACGAATGCTCATGCGTTCTTTGACGACGCGCTCCATGCGCACCAATCCCACCCGGATTTTGGCCTGAACCAACTCACCCACCGTCTTGACGCGCCGGTTTCCCAAGTGGTCCATATCATCAGGGCCAGCCACGCCATTGTTGATGTGGATCATCCGGCGCACCAACGCGACAATGTCCTGCTTGGTAATGGTGCGAACGGCCATCGGCACATCAATCTGGAGACGTTGATTGAGTTTGTAGCGGCCCACCCGCTGAAGGTTATAACGCTGGGGGTCAAAAAGTTGGGAAACCAGGTATTCCTGCGCGTTTTCCAATGTGGGCGGATCGCCGGGGCGCATCCGTCGGAAAAATTCAATGAGCGCCTCCTGAGCGACAGTACGGTCGGCCTTGGGTTCCCAGTTAGGCTCTTGCCGGATCGTGTTTGCAATCCAGGGGTGATCGGGGTCATTGTCCGCCGCGCCGAAAATCCGCATCAAGTCTTCATCATCCCCCACGCACAACTCAGAGCTGCGCAGTTCATCTTCCACTGCCGCCAAGGCGCGTAGGAAAATGGTTACGGGGATGGTGCGCTTACGGTTAAAACGCAAAGTCAAATATCCGGATTTCCGGGTTTCAAATTCCATCCAGGCGCCGCGATCTGGGATCAACTTGGCGCTGGCCAAGCGATGACCGCTGTCATCATCCACACCAAAATACACGCCAGGGGAGCGGATCAACTGGCTCACGACCACCCGTTCTGTGCCGTTGATGATGAACGTGGCGTTCTCAGTCATCAAGGGCAGGTCTCCCAGGAAAATTTCCTGCTGGACGATCTCGCTCGTCTCACGATTCACCAGAGCTACATCTACATACAACGGAATGGCATAGGTCAGATCCCGATCGAGACATTCTTCTTGACCGTGTTTGGGTTCACCAAAGCGATACCCTAATTCAAAGCCATTCTCTTGCGCTTTGGTACTGGGGAAAAATAGGCTCAACAAGCCATTGAAGCTATCAATAGGCGAAATCTCGTCAAAAAGCTGAAAAAGTCCTTCATTGAGCAACCAGTCATAAGACTTGAGTTGCACCTCAACCAGGCCAGGCAACGGCAAAGCGCTCGAAATACGCGCGTACGATTTAGTCCCAAGGTCGGTTACTGACATTCTAATCCAATTCCTCCCGGGAGTCTCCCCTGAGAATCACAATGAAAAAACAATAACAGAAAAGCACAAAAGTGACATAACGAACGGATATTATACCATGCCTTAAGAAACCGTCAAAAGTCGATCAGGGATCAGGGAACGGTCTATGACCGGCAGGGCATCAGACACAAAGTGGCTAAAAAGTGGTGACGAAAAGTCGAAATATGTAGTCCTTTTGGCTAAGATTTAAGAGGGCCAGCGACGTGGGCCACGTTCATCAGGACCTTCCGCTGGGTGTGGTCGGGGAGGGCGCGGCATAAACAAATCCTCTTCGTCTACCCCCAGGATCAACTCGATTCTGGTCATGGCCGCGGCATCATAGCGCGTATATTTGCACGAATCACAACGCCATGCAGCAAAATCGGGGACCGTAATCAAGCGGGAGCCCCAACGGCGCACATACGTCAACCTAATTGGCTTCAAACTGCCAAACGAACAATTCGGACAAGAATAATTCATGCATGTACCTTTACTGAGCAACTTTCCAATCTGGTCACTTAGGGCTGAGCTTCTAATTCAGGAAATGTATAATGCGGGATCCAGCCCCATTTCTCCGGCGGCCAATAGCGGAAAACCGACTTGCCGACAATATTCTGCCTTGGCAAAGCCCCCCATACATGGGAATCGCTGGAATTATTCCGATTGTCGCCCAAGACCAAATACTCGTTTTCTCCCAATACACGTTTTTGATTGTAGGTCGGCGGACCGCTGATATAAGGTTCATTCAAAGCCACGCCATCAATCCATACGCGCCCATCACGTACATCTACCTCTTCGCCTGGCAGTCCCACCACACGCTTGATATAGGGAATGGGGCTTTGTTCATTAGGCGGATCAAGCACCACCACATCCCCTCGCTCGGGTGGATGGAACCAATAGGTGATCTTGCTCACAATCAAATACTGCCCCTCGTGCAGGGTCGGCTCCATACTGATGGACTGCACCTCATAACGGCCAGTAATCGTATTAATCACCAGGAAGATGATGATCGCCAGGCCCACGGTTTCCAACAAATCCCGCAACCATAAGCCCAGTCCCGAAGATGCGGCCCGCGCAGAAACCCCAGGCAGCAGTTCGCCCGGTGATACGAGGCCATCCGTGCTCAATACAGTTTCGCGGCTATCCGGTGTTCCGAAAATTTCTTCGTGCATCACAAAGTCAAGTAAATAACCAATTACTGCACAATTGCCAGTTCAGGAAAAGTATAATGGGGAATGGCCCCCCAGTGTTCCGGCGGCCAGTAGCAAAAGACCGCCTTCCCCAGGATTTGCTCGCGCGACAACAGTCCCCAGGCATGGGAATCGCTGGAATTATTCCGATTGTCCCCTAATACCAGATATTGCTCCTCAGCAACCACCCAATTGCCGGAATAGTATGGAGGCTCGTTGATATAAGGTTCGTTCAAAGCGATCCCATTAACCCAAACACGCTGATCACGCACCTCAACCACATCACCGGGCAAGCCGATGACCCGCTTAATGTAAGGAATTTCACTCTGCTGATTGGGCGGGTCCAAAACAATAATGTCGCCACGCTCAGGGGGATGTAGCCAATAGGTAACTTTGCTGGCAATCAGATATTGCCCATCATACAAACTGGGGGTCATACTTTGCCCGTGGACCTGGTAACGTCCGGTCAAAGTGTTGATGACCAAAAAAAGAATGACCGCCAGGAGCAGTGTTTCCACGGCATCCTGCAACCAGGAACGAATACCAAAGGAACGCCCCAGAGAAGGTTCCCCATCCTCTGGTTCTGGGCTAACTTCAGCCGCCACTTCCTCAAGTTGCTCTTCCAAATCACACACCTCCCACTTTAAACGCTCAAAATTATAACCTATATCTAAGAAGGAGCAACCGTCAGGGCTATCGCATTTGACCGCGTCCAGCTACTGAATACGGCCTGAAGGCCGGGGATAAAAGGGATTTTTGTGGCGGGGCGAAGCCCCGCCACAAAAATC